>NZ_JAAKVU010000008.1:0-215762 GCF_049175815.1 Aeromonas sp. 600276
GAGAAGAAGTGCTCCTGCTTGCCCTCGACGGAGGTGCGGTACCACTTCAGGGTCACTTTCGGCAGCATCTCGCCGGAGGCCAGGGAGTTGTACATCAGCGGCACGGCTTTGTTCAGCGCAACGGTGAACTTGAACGGCTTGTGGACGCGCTGGCCAGCAGGCTGACCGGATTGCGGATCGGTCGGTACGGTGACGACGTGTTGGAACTCTTGCACCAGCATCTCGTCTTCGTGGCCCTGCACGAAGATGTTGCCGACGGAATCGGAAGTGAAGGCACCGGCGGTAATATTGCCCTGGGTTTTACCTTCGATGCTGATATAACATGGAGTTGGCATGAGTTTGCTCCTGATTGGTTGAACGGTAATGACACTCGACCGAACCAGTTAGCAGCGACCATGCCACTCTTTTTTATTAATATTTTTCAATGCATTAAGTGAAAATCAAGCAAGCTGGTCTGATGCGTGGCGCAAAAAGTTGCAACCAACAGGTTATTGCACCATAAATTCTTGCACATGCAGTGGAACATCTTGCCATCTACGCAACGAGTTGCTTGCCACAAACAGAATCACTGCTCCTCATCCACATTGGCCACCAGCGCCATCTCCACGTTCAACCTGACCATCCCCTGTTTCAATGCCCATGAGATGGCCTGGCTCTTGCTGCTGGCCCCCAGCTTGTTGACCACATTGTTCAGATGAAACGTCACGGTACGGGGCGTGATCCCGAGGATCTGGGCAATATCGCTCACCTGCTTGCCCTCCGCCGCCCAGCGACACACCTCCAGCTCCCGCAAACTCAGCGCATCGTGCGGTGACAGCCCCGCCAGACAGACCCGGGCCACCGCCTCAAAGATATGCATGGAGAGCCAGCTGATAAAGGGCACCGCAGAGAGCCATTGCTGGCTGGTACGAGCTGTACTGGTGATAAAGGAGAGCAGGCCGACATGACCGTTGGCACCGTGCCAGGGCAGGGTGATACCGTCGCGAATGCCGTACTCGCTGGCCAGCTGCATCACCTCCCGCCCCTGTTCATCACAACGCTCATCATCGTTCACCACATCGGCCCAGAGAATGGGCGTGCTTCTGGTCATGGCGCACTTGACGATGGGGTCGATGGCAAAGAAGCCGCTGCCGGTGTAGGTATCCACCCAAGCCTGTGGGCAACCGTTGAAGATGATGACGTCCGGACGCTGAATGGTACTGGGAAAGATCAGGGCCAAGCGAAAATAGTCGAATCCCATGCGGCCGCTCAGTTCGCGCAGCAGGGTCACGATGGCGCGCTCGTCAGCCGCCGTCTCGAACTGACCGATAAGCTCCAGCGCGTGCAGGGTATTCATTTCCGGGGTATGAGGATCATGCACAAGATAAGGTGGCCAAACATGGAAACATGCTGAATGTTAACAAGCGTCAATAGATGACACACCCCGGCACATAGGAAAATCAGAACTGCCCCACACTTTATGCTATCGAACCGTAATTTTTGTAATGAAATGCTACAGAAGAACAAGATTGTTCCACCAGCGACCAGTCATGACTCCTACGGATGTTAATCATTGCAACATTCGTCATGGCTGACCTCTCACCGGCGGACCAACAGTCCTCTACGCTTCCTGCATCAAGCTGCAGAAGGAGTCCAAGTTGTGGCGGATGAGTTAGCGAGACGAGATACCTACCGACCTGTGCGAATATCAGTGCCAACGGAGACGATCAAGACGCTGGTTGCCCGGTGATAGTCTCACAATGAACGCGAGCAAACAGGCAGGAAAATCGCAAGCGTCAGCCTTGGCCAACGGCCTGAAAAACGTGGATGAAGATGGCTTGCCCAATCAGAGGCAGAATGACAGCGGGAATTTGAATAGCAAAAAGGCCATCCTTTCGGATGGCCTTTTTGCTGAATAAATGGCGGAGGAGGTGGGATTTGAACCCACGGATGGTCGCCCATCGCCGGTTTTCAAGACCGGTGCATTCAGCCGCTCTGCCACCCCTCCGCGACAGTGCGGCGAATATTACCCATGGCGATCGCCCTTGTAAATCCCCTCACCGCTCGTTTGCCGATTTATTGGGCTAAATGACGTACAAAGCCGTCAATTTGAGCATAACCAGCGCTTTTTCAACCAGATAACTTGACTTGAAAACAGACTCACCCACTATAGTCAGCATCCCGAAATCCCCAGCAAGATGGACTTATGAAAATCAAACATGCCCTGCTTTGCGCCCTGACGGGTGCCACCCTGCTTGCGGCGCCGGTTCAGGCGAGCGAACTGACCAAGAGCGACGTGGAACAGATAGTGCGCGACTATCTGGTCAAAAACCCGGAGATCCTGGTCGAGATGTCAAACGCCCTGCGCGCCAAGCAGGAGAGCCAGCAGGCCGAGAGCGACAAGACCTTGATCAAGGCTCACGCCAAGCAGCTCTATAGCAATCAGGACCCGGAAACCGGCAATCCCAAGGGCAGTCTGACCGTGGTCGAATTCTTCGACTACAACTGCGGCTACTGCAAACGCGCCCACCCGCTGATCAAGCAGCTGCTGGCGGAAGACAAGGACATTCGCTACATCTACAAGCAGTTCCCGATCCTGAGCGAGACCTCCTACTTCGCCGCCCGCGCCGCACTGGCGGTACAGCTGGGTCAGCCCGACAAGTACCAGGCCTTCCACGAGAAGCTGTACGCCCATCAAGGCCCGCTGGCCGACGAGGCACAGGTGAAGCAGCTGGCGGAAGCAGCTGGCGTCAACTGGAGCAAGGTTGAAGCCAAGATCAAGGACGGCAGCATCGATCAGAATCTCGGCACCAACCGGGCGCTGGCCGAAGCCATGAGCATCTCTGGCACCCCGGCCTTCATCATCGGCGATCAGATCCTGCGCGGCGCCCCCCGTGATCTCGCCAGCTTGAAAGGCTTCATCAAGGATGTGCGCGCCGGCAAGAGCATTCAGTAATCCCGCTCAGGCACATAAAAAACGCCCCGGCATGCCGGGGCGTTTTGCTATTCAGGCTGCAAACCATCAGATCTGATGGGCCGTCGCGAGAGGCTGTCAGCAAGGCGAAGAGCTGCGCAGGGACCCGGGTTTATATGAATAAATGAGGTTCCCGAGCAGCGCATGACCCTTGATCACGGCTTCGCAGCAGGGCCATAACCGTTCGGGTTCTGGCTTTGCCAGCGCCAGGTATCCACCATCATCCGCTCCAGACCGCGCTCGGCCTGCCAGCCCAGCTCGGCACGAGCCTTGTGCGGCTCGGCCCAGCACTCGGCGATGTCGCCGGGGCGACGGGGCTTGATCTGGTAGGGAATGGTACGGCCGCTGGCCGCCTCGAACGCCTTGATCATCTCCAGCACCGAATAGCCCTGACCGGTACCCAGGTTGTAGGTAAAGACCCCGGTATCCGACGCGATGCGCGCCAGCGCTTTCAGGTGACCGATGGCGAGATCCACCACATGGATGTAATCGCGCACCCCGGTACCGTCCGGTGTCGGGTAGTCGTTGCCAAACACCCCCAGCTCCTTGAGCTTGCCCACCCCCACCTGACTGATATAGGGCAGCAGGTTGTTGGGAATACCGTTGGGATCTTCCCCGATAAGGCCGCTCTCGTGGGCGCCGACCGGGTTGAAGTAGCGCAGCAGCACGATGGCCCAGCGGGGATCGGATTTGGCGAGATCCCGCAGGATCTCCTCCACCATCAGCTTGGAGCGGCCATAAGGGTTGGTCGCGCTGGTGGGAAAATCTTCCCGCAGCGGTACCGAGGCCGGATCGCCGTAGACGGTGGCCGAGGAGCTGAATACCAGCCGGAACACGCCGGCTTTTGCCATCTCTTCACACAGCACCAGGGTGCCGGTGATGTTGTTCTGGTAATAGGTGAGCGGGATCTCGCTCGACTCGCCAACCGCCTTGAGCCCGGCGAAATGGATCACCGACTCGATCTGGTGATCGGCAAACAGCTGTTGCAGGCAAGTCCGATCCAGCACATCCCCTTCGACGAAGATGACCGGCTTACCGGTGATCCGCTCGACCCGCTTGAGAGACTCGGGGGAGGAGTTGGAGAGGTTGTCCAGCACCACGACCTGTTGCCCTGCGTTCAATAACTCAACCAGGGTGTGGGAGCCGATATAGCCGGCGCCCCCTGTGACCAGAATTGTCATTTTTTATCCCGCGTTCGACTGAAACTGGGATTGAGTCTACCCGCCTTGCTTCGTAGCGAAAAGAGCAGGGTGCCCATTACCTTTCCTCAATAGTCGACGCAAACATCCCCGCTGACGGTGCAGGAGCAGGCCAGTGCCACCCCACTCTCCAGATCCTGCGGGCTGAGAGTCATCACGCTCTGGCGCTCGATCTCGCCTTCCGTGGTACATCGGCAGGCGCCGCACACCCCGGCGCGGCAGGCTGCCATCATAGTCTCCCCCGCCCCCTCCAGCGCCGCCAGCAGGGTCTGCCCCGGCAGTATCTTCACCTTCTTGCCGCTCTTTTTGAGGGTCAGCCAGAAGTGGTCGCTGCCGGCCGCAACTGGCGCCACGTCCGATGTGGCTGCAGGCAGGCCGAACGACTCCTGGTGCAACTGCGCTGCCGGCAGGCCGAGCCCGGCCAGCATTTCGCTCACTGCCTCCATGTAAGGGGCTGGGCCGCACAGATAGACGTGGCGACTCAATAGATCCGGTGCCAATTCCCTCAGCATGTCCGGCGTGAGCCGGCCAACCCAGGGATAAGCCACCGGCGCCTCGTCCCCTACTTTCTCCAGCACTAACGCGTGGCGCACGCCGGCATGGGTCGCGGCCAGCGCAGCCAAGTCGTCTGCGAAGATCACATCCTCTAGCGAGCGGGCACTGTGAATAAAGCGGATATCGGCGTCCGGTCGCTTGGTCAGCTCGTCCCGCAGCATGGCCCACATGGGGGTGATGCCGGAACCGGCGCTCAAGAGCAGCGGCCGCTCGCAGGGCAAGGCCGTCAGGTTGAAGTCGCCGAAGGGGCCATCCACCCGGATCTCGTCCCCCACTTGCAGGGTTTGATGCAGATGGTGGGAGACCAGTCCTACATCCTTGATGGTGACCTGCCAGAAAGGATCCCGCGGGCTGGAGGAGAGGGTATAGGCACGGCAGTGGGGCTTGCCGTCAATCTCGGTGTGCAGCGTCACGCACTGGCCGGCCAGCACGGCGGGCAGGCTGCCCGTCTGCGGCACGAACTGCCAGCTCGCTACATCGTGGGTATCCGCCCGGCGGCCGATGCACCTGAGGGTGAGAGAGGTAGAGGTCATCGCAAGGCTCCTCTTGTTGAAAAATGTTGGAAAGGGGTTGTTAAAAAAAGGCGAGCCATCAGGCTCGCCAAAGGCTTACAACATGCTGAGCGTGTAAGGCTGTCTCTTTGTTCAGGCCGCCAGGATCTCGGCGAGATCGGCTTCGGCCGTAGTGGTACCCTTGAGGCCAAACTGCTCCTCCAGCACCTTGAGCAGAGCCGGGGTGAGGAAGGCCGGGGCGGTCGGGCCGGTGCGGATGTCCTTCACGCCCAGCGCCAGCAGGGTGAGCAGAATGACGATGGCTTTTTGCTCGAACCAGGAGAGCACCAGGGTCAGCGGCAGATCGTTGACGCCGCACTCGAACGCTTCGGAGAGCGCCAGCGCCAGCTGGATGGCAGAGTAGGCATCATTGCACTGACCCACGTCCAGCAGACGGGGAATGCCGCCGATGTCGCCGAAATCGAGCTTGTTGAACTTGTACTTGCCACAACCCAGGGTCAGTAGCAGGCTGTCCTGCGGGATCGCCTTGGCAAACTCGGTGTAGTAGGCGCGCTCGGCACGGTCACCGTCACAGCCACCGACCAGGAAGAAGTGGCTGATTTCGCCGGCCTTGACCTTGTCGATCACCGCCGGAGCCGCCTGCATCAGGGCGTTGCGGGCAAAGCCGATGGTGATGAAGTGCTCCAGCTCAACGTGCTTGAAGCCTTCCAGCGCTTGCGCCTTGGCAACGACGGCGGAGAAATCTTCCCCTTCCAGATGGGTCACGCCCGGCCAGCCGACGATGGAGCGGGTGAAGATGCGATCCGAGTAGTTGCCCACGTTCGGGTCGATGATGCAGTTGGAGGTCATCACCACGGCGCCCGGGAAGTTGGCAAACTCCTTCTGCTGGTTCTGCCAGGCGGAGCCGTAGTTGCCCACCAGGTGCGGGTACTGCTTGAAGAAGGGGTAGGCCAGCGCCGGCAGCATCTCGCCATGGGTGTAGACCTTGATGTCGGTGCCCTTGGTCTGCTCCAGGATGAGCTTGAGATCCACCATGTCATGACCGGAGACCAGAATGCACTTGCCCGGTACCGGAGTAACGCGTACCTGGGTCGGCTCGGGGTGGCCGAAGGCGGTGGTTTCACCGAGATCCAGCATCTCCATGATCTTGAAGTTGAGCAGGCCAATGTCCATGGCGCACTTGAACAGCGGATCCAGATCGCTCGGATCCGTACCGAGCCAGCTCATGATGCGGTGGAATTCGGCGGCTACCTCGCTGTCTTGCTGATCCAGCACCCGGGCGTGCTCCATGTAGGCGGCAGCGCCCTTGAGGCCGTAGAGACAGAGCAGGCGCAGCCCCATGATGTCTTCGTTGACCTCGTTCTTGCCGCGGTTGACCGCGGTCTGCGGTGCCTGGGCCAGCTGTTCCAGCAGCTCGCTACCCGGCTCGAAGCGGGCCGCGGCGGGCAGATCGTCAACATTCACGGCCAGCGGTGCCAGCTTGGCAGCCAGCTGCTGGCGATAGGCCAGCGCCTGGTTGACATAGGCCACGATGCGGGCGGAATCGAAGTTGACGTTGGTGAGGGTGGCGAAGAAGGCCTTGGGCACGAAGGCGTCGATCTCGCTGTCGACGATGCCGTGCTCGCGGGCGGCCAGCGCCCAGGCGCTCAGCCCCTGCAGGGTATAGATCAGCACATCCTGCAGATCAGAAGTTTCAGCCGTCTTGCCGCACATACCTTGTGCATAGGCGCAGCCGTTGCCTGCCGGGGTACGAATTGTCTGTTCACATTGCACACAAAACATCATGCCTCTCCTAATTGGACATTTCAGTTGTTTGTTTTGTGGCGATTCTATTCCCCTCGTGGAAAACTTAATAGGCATTCTATTTGCCAATTCAATGTTCATTGATGCAGATCAAAAACAAAAAAAGCCGCCCAAACAGGGCGGCAAGCGGGTGGATAAAAGGAGAGACAACTCAGGTTTGCAACAGAACACGGTAATGGAACGGGTCGGGCTAGCGTCTGGTCAGATAGCACCTGCCCTTGACTTCATCAAGCCGGCATACTTCGTATGCATCCGGCTTGGTTAACTATCAGGCCAAGTAAGCGCGCAGCATCCAGACCAGTTTCTCCTGCTGCTGCACATAGTCGGAGAGAATGGACGCAGTCCCTTCATCACCGGCATCGGCGGCCTGCCCCAGGATGCGGCGCTGGGCCACCAGCAGTTCGCGGAAACTCTCCAGCAGGGATTCGACGCAGGCACGACCGTCGTGCAGCCCCTTCTGCTCGGCAATGGCGGAAACGTTCAGGTAGTCGCTGAAGCTGTGCAGCGGCACGCCATCCAGGGTCAGGATGCGCTCGGCCAGAGCATCGACCTTCAGCAACAGGTCGTTGTAAATCTCTTCAAACTTCAGGTGCAGCTCGAAGAACTGGTGGCCGCGAATGTTCCAGTGGAAGCCGCGGACGTTCATGTAAAGGATCTGGTAGCTGGCCAGCAACTTGTTCAGTTCGGCAGCCAGCGCTTGTGATTGAACGGTATCAAGACCAATCGGACTCTTCATGTTTCACCTCCAGATTTGACGACCTGGTCATCTTAGAACCCATCAGACTCGAAAGGTAATCGTTAAGACCTAACTGATTGATAGCGAGTGACTATCGTCCACGTTACCGACCGGGCGAGGCGAACTCATTCAGGCTGCCGCTCGATGTAGAGGATCACCTCCCCCAGCTGGATGCCGAACTTGCTGATGGCGGCCCGGTTGATCAAACGATCCTGGTCGATCAGGTACATCCAGTCATCGAAACTCACCCGCACCACGCTGCCGTCAGGCAGCGCCAGATCGAGCTGATAGCGCCAGTTGAGGGCAAAGCCGGCCGTCTTGCCTACCGCCTCCCCCACCACGTCGGCGGCCGTGCCGCGCCAGTGGCCATCAGCCCCCTTGCTCAAAAACCAGGTGCGGGTCTGCTGGCGGCCGTCGTCAAAGTAGAACTGCTCGAACAGCTCTCCCTTGCCCCCCTGCCAGCGCCCGTGCATCTCCACCCGAAAACGACTGGTCACCTCGCCTCTGCGATCGGTCACCAGACCGTGCGCCGTCAGCTTGCCATCGAAGAAGCGGGCGAGATCCCACTCGGGACCCCGATCGCGATACTCCTCCAGACTGCTGCCACAGCCGGCCAGCAGCAGAAGAGGCAATAACAGCAGGTAGCGCCAGATGCAGATGTATTTCATGAATCCCTTTTGCATCAGAACTCTCCTCGCAGGCTACGGGTAAGCGCCGGATCACGGCTCCCTTCTGCCAGCCAGATGGCGAGGAAGGCCGCCGAAAACTGCGGATCGGCGAGGGTGCCGAGCGGCTTGTCTCGCCACCAGAAATGGCCCGCGCCCCCCTTGTCGACATAGAAGGTAAGCCGGTCACCCGCCTGGACATCGGGCCAGAGTGCGGCGAGCCGGCCAAGCCACTCCTGGCGCTGTTGCGGGCTGCCAAGCCCCAGTCGCTGCCACTCGGCGGCGGTGGCGCTCAAGAGATCTTGCCGTTCGATGGCTCTGGCGTAGGTGAGGCTGAGCGCCTGAGGATAGTGACCCGGCCGATAGCGGCCGTTCTCGCTGTAGAGGGTGGCGTCATAGAGCTTGAACCAGAGCCAGCTCATCTCGCCGCGCCCGACCGGGTGCAGCTGCTGCCAGGGGGTGATCGGGGCTTGCCCGGTCTGGGCGAAAGGGGTCAGCGGTAGGCTCAAGCCTGCCAGCAGCAGGCTAATTCCACCCCATGTGCCAATGGGCAGGATCTTCGAGTTCATGCCAGTCCATCTCCTGTTCCAGCAGCGTGTTGATGTCCTGCATCACCACCTGCTGCAGCTGCCCCTGCGCATCGCGCTGACAGGCCACCACCAGATAGAAACGCTCGGTCAGCTCGTGCTGGCTCTCTTTGGTCCACTTGGAAAACAACAAGGTGTCGGTCGAAAAGGTGTTCATCTCGCTTCACCCTCCAGCTTGACCGTTACCCACAGGAGTACGGGTAACCACCACATCCAGATCACCGCCAGCAGTGCCGCACTGATCCCGATGCCCCAGGGTAAGTGTACTGCCCCCATGGCGGCGCCCGCCACATAGGAGGAGGCCCCCCCAACCATGCCGAACAGCCCCTGCTGCCAGCGCGGCAAGGGCCGCAGCCAGCGCAGACCGTGAGAGAGAGTCAGGGCAAAGCCGCACCAGAGCAGCACCAGCCAGAGCGGAAAACCGGCGTTGAAATCAAACAGCCCGAGCTGCCAGAGCAGGGCATCGAGCAGGCTGCCGGCCAGGGCAACCGGGATGAGCCGCCAGTCGTGCCAGCGGCGCGGAGAGCAGAGAAAATGAAGCAGTAGCATTGCCAGCAGCGGGCCCGGCTGCTGCCACTTCACCGCCAGCAACCAGTAGAGGTTGAACCCCAGCAGATGGGCCCACTGCCACATGATCAGCGACCGCCGACGGGCAGATCCCCACTCCAGCCGAGTGGGCCCGGTTTGGCCGCTTCCAGCTGCACCAGGCTGATGGTGCGCTCCCAGAAGCCCCCTTCACAGTAGGCGAAATAGAAGTGCCACAAGCGGATGAAGTCCTGGCTGTAGCCAAGAGCGGGCAGCTCGGGCGCCAGCACCAGGAAGCGCTCGCACCAATCAGCCAGCGTGCGGGCATAGTGGTGGCCGTGATCGTGCAGCCGCACCAGCTGCATGTCGGTCTCCCGCGCCAGCAGCCCCGCCATCTGGGAGACGCTTGGCAGGCAGCCGCCGGGGAAGATGTAACGCTGGATGAAATCAACCCCGCGCAGGTACTGGGCATGGCGTTGATCGGCAATGGTGATGGCCTGGATGAGCAGGCGGCCACCGGGTTTGAGCAGCCGCGACAACTGGCGGAAATAGTCCGGCAGGAAGGCGTGGCCCACCGCCTCGATCATCTCGATGGAGACCAGCTTGTCGTAAGTACCCTCCAGCTTGCGGTAGTCCTCCAGCAGCAGGGTGATGCGATCCCCCAGCCCCTCCCTCGCGATCCACTCCTTGGCATAGTCGTGCTGGGCCCGGGAGATGGTGGTAGTGGTCACCCGGCAGCCGTAGTGGCGGGCGGCATAGACGGCGAGGCCGCCCCAACCGGTGCCGATCTCCAGCAGATGATCGTCTGGCCCCAGTGCCAGCCGCTCGCAGATGGTGCGCAGTTTGGCTTGCTGTCCCTCTTCGAGAGTGGCCTCGGCATGGGGATAGATGGCGCTCGAGTACTGCATATGGCTATCGAGAAAGCCCTCATAGAGGCTGTTGCCAAGATCGTAGTGGGCGGCGATGTTGGAGCGCGACCCGGTCAGGGTATTGCGGTTAAGCCAGTGACGCACCTTGTTGAACGGGAAGCTGAGCCAGCCGAGGCGCCGCTCCAGACTGTCGAGCAGCGCCAGGTTGCGGGCCAGCAGCCGCACCAGCGCCACCGGATCCGGGCTGCTCCAGAGCCCCTCCACCCAGGTTTCCCCGGCGGCGATGCTGCCCCCCAGCAGCAGGCGGCGATAGAAGGCCGGATCCTGCACCACCAGCTCGGCGTGCAGGTCGGTGCCCGCCACGCCAAAACTGTGACGCTCGCCGCCATCCCACAGCAGCAGCTGGCCGTGTTCGAGGCGCCCCAGCAGATTGAGCAGCAGTTGCCTGGCCCCCTTGTCGATGAAAGAGGCAGAGAGGGTTGATTGCACAAGTTCCATTAGCGGCTCTCCGGATGGGTGAAAATGGGAGTTCGTTTGATAAAAAGACGCAGGGCCTGCCAGTAGATCCCGAGCAGCACCTTCATGGTCATCCAGGGCCAGCGGACCAGCAGGGCCGCCAGCCCCTTGCGCGACAGCGGCGCCCGGCGCAGCGCCAGGGTGGCGTCAAACAGCTTGGCTTCACCGGATACGGGGTGGCTCTCGATGTGGATCAGTGTCTCCTGCGCGGGCGGGCGAATGCGCCAGTGGTAGCGCATCGCCAGCCCCATGAAGGGGGAGACGTGAAAATCCTTGTCGTGGGGGGCCAGCGCCGCCAGATCCAGCAGGTAGCAGTGACGCTCGTTCCAGGGGGTGTTGGAGACCTCCGCCAGCAAATAGCGCGCCTCTCCCTGCCGGTAGCAGAAGTAGAAGTTGACCGGGCTGAAGTAGAAACCGAGGCAACGCACGTTGCCAAGCAGCAGCACCCGCCCCTCGGGTTCGGCATCGCCACCCAGTTCGCTCACCTTCTGCCACACCGCCTGCTTGAGCGGCCCCTCGCTGCCGCGCAGGTAGTCGTCACGGCGAAACGAGAGCAGCCCTGCCCGCTCCACCCCGAACCAGCGCCCGCGTTCAAGTTGTGGCAGCTCGTCGAGATCCAGCCCCAGCATGAAGAGGCTGTAGGAGAAGGCATGGGCGCGCGGTGCGAAGCGGCGATGGCGCACCGACCCCTGCCAGATGGCACTGAGGGTGCCGGTCATGGCCTCGGCAGTCGCCTCCTGGCCTGCCAGGACTGCATCGTTCATAGCTCGGCCCCGAAGCGTCTGGCTACGTCCAGGGCGCTGCGCACCCCGTCTTCGTGAAAGCCGTTGTACCAGTAGGCGCCGCAGAAGTGGGTGTGCTGCTGGCCGCAGATCTCGGCCCGCCGCTGCTGGGCGGCGATGGAGGCCTGATTGAACACCGGATGGTGATAGACGAAGCGGCGCAGCACCTTGCTCTCGTCCACCTTGCCCTCGGGATTGAGGCTGACGCAGAAGGGCTCTGGCGAGCTCACCCCCTGCAGGATGTTCATGTTGTAGCTCACCAGCGGCCGCGCCCCGTCATCCCCCCCCAGCAGATAGTTCCAGCTGGCCCATGCCTTGCGGCGTACCGGCAGGCAGCGCACATCGGTGTGCAGCCAGACGTCGTTGGCCTGATAGGGCATGGCGCCGAGAATGGCCTGCTCCCGCTCGCCCGGGTCCGTCAGCAGCGCCAGCGCCTGATCGCTGTGACAGGCGAGGATCACCTCGTCAAACCGCTCCTCGCCATGGCGGCTCTGGATCAGTACCCCGTCCGCCTGACGCCGGATCCCCTGCACCGGGCAGGCCAGGCGTATGTGTGCCTGCCAACCCGCCGTCAGCGGGCCTATGTATTCCCGCGAGCCACCCGGGATCACATACCACTGGGGGCGATTGGCCACCTCAAGCAAGCCGTGGTTGTCAAAAAAGCGCAGAAAGAAGCTCAAGGGGAAGGCGCGCATATCGGCCAGCGTCGATGACCAGATCGCCGCCCCCATCGGCAGGATATAGTGACGGGCAAAGTAGTCGCTGAACTCCCCCACCTGCAGAAAATCCCCCAGGGTCAGCTCGAGGCCTTCCCCCTGCTGTTGTCCATCCACCAACCAGGCCCGCGCCTCCCGGTTGAAGCGCAGGATCTCGGCGACAAAGCCGTAGAAGCGCGGACTCAGCAGGTTGCTGCGCTGGGCGAACAGGGTGTCCAGGTTGTGGCCGTTGTACTCCAGCCCCTGCGGGCTTTTCACCGAGAAGCTCATCTCGGCCGGCTGGCGCGCCACCCCGATCCGTTCCAGCAACTTGAGGAAGTTGGGGTAGGTGCGATCGTTGAAGACAATGAAGCCGGTGTCGATGGCATAGTGGCGCCCCGCCTGCTCCACATCGACCGTGGCGGTGTGGCCACCCAGGGTCGGCGCCGCCTCGAACAGGGTGATGTCGTGCAGCTTGTGGAGCAGGAAACCGGCGGTCAGGCCTGAAATGCCGGAGCCGACGATGGCGATCTTTTTCTTCATGAAGGGCGTCCTTTCGATACGAGTGCGCGGCCAAGGCGCAGCCAGAGCCCCGTCGGCAGCGCACCGAGCAGGCGCAGCAACCAGATGAAACGGCGGGGAAAGTGGATCTGGTGACGACCGGCGGTGAGCCCGTCCATGATGGCGCGGGAAGCCTCCTCCACCGTCACCAGGCAGGGCATGGGAAAATCATTTTTGGCGGTGAGCGGGGTCTGGACAAAGCCGGGCCGGATCAGGGTCACCCCAATCCCTTTGCCGACCAAATCGAGGCGCAGGGTATCCGCCAGATAGTCGAGGGCCGCCTTGGAGGCGCCATAGGCTTCGGCCCTGGGCAGCGGCAGCCAGCTCACCGAGGAGCTGACGATGGCAAGGCGCCCGCCCGCCCCCAGCAGCGGCAAGAAGGCGGCCAGGGCGTGGCCGGTGGCAACGAGGTTGGTTTCGATGACCCGGGCAAACAGGGCGCCGTCAAACCCCTCGTTCAGCGCCATGTACTCGCAGTTGCCGGCATTGAGGATCACCAGGTCAACCCGCGGCAAGCCGGCGGCCGCCTCGCTCACGGCGTTTGCATCGCGCCCGTCAAACTGCAGCGGCGTGATGCCGTGGCGCCCCAGTGCCAGCAGCCGCTCACCATCGCGCCCGCAACCCCACACCTGCCAGCCTGCGCGCCGATAATCGAGCGCCAGCTGAAAGCCGATGCCGGAGGTGGCGCCAGTGATCAGCACCCGGCCGCTCATGCGCCCAGCCTCATCTTGATGGTGCGCACCACGGCCCCAAGCAGCGGCAAGTGCTCGTAGAGCATAGCGCCAAGGTCAAAGTAGTCGCGATGCAGGCACACCTTGCCCGTCTCGTCGAACTCGAGGCGGGTGGCCCCCTCCACCGTCACCGGGGCGCCGCCGCGCAGCCTGGGATGGGAGAAGGTCATGGTCCAGCCGAGCCAGGCCTGGCGCCCCTGTTGCAGCTGGCTGGTGATGACGAAACGGCAGTAGGCGAGGCGCTGATAGAGGGCGGCAAAATAGTCGGTGAGCGCCGCCAGCCCCTCGATGCGGTGAGCAGGATCGGTAAAGACCACCTCGTTTGCGTAGACCTCGGGCAAACGGTGCAACTCATCTCGGTTTAGCTGCTGATAGAGGGCCACAAAGCGGGCCAGCGACTCATCCATGCTATTTCTCCAGGGCGCGAAACATCTCGATGGCTCTCACCCGGGCAACGGCGTGGTCCACCATGGGGGCCGGATAATCGTGTCGCCCCTTGAGCCGCAACCAGTCGTGGGGCTGGTGCAGATAGGCGGCAGGCAGATCAGCCAGCTCAGAGACCCAGGTACGAATGAACTCCCCTTGCGGATCAAATCGTTGCCCCTGGGTGGTGGGGTTGAAGACCCGGAAATAGGGCGCCGCATCGGCGCCGGTGCCCGCCGCCCACTGCCAGCCGCCGTTGTTGGCCGCCAGATCGCCGTCGATCAGTCGGCTCATGAAATAATCCTCCCCGAGCCGCCAGTGGATATGGAGATCCTTGGTGAGAAAGCTCGCCACTATCATCCGCAGCCGGTTGTGCATCCAGCCGGTGGCGTTGAGACAGCGCATCGCCGCATCGACGATGGGGTAGCCGGTACGTCCCTCGCACCAGGCGGCAAAGGCGTCCGGGTCCCAGCTCCACGGCAGGGCCGATGTCTCCGGTTTGAAGGGCCGATTCATGGAAAGGGTCGGGATCAGCACCAGCAGGTGGCGATAGAACTCGCGCCAGATGAGCTCATTGAGCCAGACAAAGCCGGGCTGGGCCTTGGACTGGGGCCGGTAGCCAAGCCGCTGCTGCAGCGCCGCCACGCACTGGCGCGGGCTGATGATGCCGGCCGCCAGATAGGGGGAGAGCACCGAGGTACCCGCGATGGCAGGGAAATCGCGGGTCTCGCCATAGTCGAGCACCGCCTGCTCCAGAAAGTCATTCAGACGGCGGCTGGCCTCGGCCTCCCCCACCGGCCAACGGGGGTCTGCCGTCAGCTCGCCAAGAGCGGCATCGACGAAGTCCCGCTCGGCCAACGGCTGCCACGGCAGCGGCTCGCCACGAGCAGTGGGCGCGCGATGAATGACGAAACCATCCTCGTCGAGGGCCTTGAGCCAGGCACGGCTGAAGGGGGTGAAAACCTTGAACATCTCGCCAGAGCCGGTCAGCACCCGCCCCGGCGGCAATACGCAGCAGCCGTTGAACCAGTGACAACCAATCCCCTGTTCTGCCAGCGCGGTAGTGACGGCCTGATCCCGGCGCAGCTCGTCGATCTCGATGGCCTGATTGGCGTAGAGCTGGGTTACCCCCAGCTCGCGGCAAAGATCTGCCAGCACCGCCGGCACCTCGGCAAAAGTCTCCACTCGCAGCAGATGCAGCGGGATGCCGAGCGCCGCCAGCTCGCGGCCCAGCGCATCGACCTGAGCCAGCACAAAGCGCTGACGGACCGGGGCCAGCTTGTGCTGCCGCCACTGGGTAGGGGAGAGGATAAAGAGCGCGGCGACCGGTTCATCATTGGCGCAACCGTGACGCAAGGCCGGGTTGTCGGCCAGGCGCAGATCATTGCGAAACCAGACCAGCTTCATGATTTTTTCCTCCCGCGTCCGCCGGCACCAACCGCTGCTGGCATGTCTGCCATCGCCTCGGCAAGGCCCGCCAGCCAGCCATGGGCTTGCAGCCACTCGCCATCGTAGAGGCGCCCCAGCTCACCAAAGAAGCGGGTACCGGCGGGCCAGCCGGCGGTCAGATCCGGCTTGCCAAGGCCGGCTCCCAGCAGCACCAACCAGGGGGTAACTGCACGCCCCTCCAGCAGGCTGGCATGGCGCGGCTCCACCGCCCCCAGCAGCTGCACCTCATGGCCCTGACCGATCAGCTCGTAGGCGGCCCAGACCAGGTCGAGCGGGCCGACCTGTCCCCAGCTCGCCAGGGTGACCGGCACGCCCTTCTCCTGCTCGATGAGGTGGCGGGCGAAGCGGGTATGCAGCCAGCCGAGCCACACCTGTTGCAACAGTTCGCCATCGGGCCGCTCGCGCCACAGCCCGAGCAGCCGTTCCACCAAGGGTTGCAGTACCCGGCTGCGCACCAGTTCGAACGGGTAGCTCGCCAGCAGGTCGTTGAGTTCGGCCTCGGCCTTGCGCTGATTGAAGGCAAGAAGCGCCTGACTGAACTGCTCCAGGGTCTGCTGCCAGTGATCGCTCACCGGCTGGGCCTGGGGTTCGCTCAGGAGCCCCTTCACCTGCCCGATGCTCACTCCCCGCTCCAGCCAACTCAGGATCTCGCCGATCTGGCGAATGTCCTGCTCGCTGTAGAGGCGGTGGCCCTTGTCGGTGCGGGCCGGCTGCACCAGACCGTAGCGGCGCTGCCAGGCGCGCAGGGTCACGGCGTTGACGCCGGTGAGGCGGGAGACCTCGCGAATGGGGTAGATCCCCTCCTCCGGCGAAGGAGAAGCGGCGTGCGGTAAATCAGACATAACGGCATCCAGCAAAGGTTGAGGGAGAGGCCCCGGCCATCCGCCGGGGCCTGCACAGAATATTCAGAGCCCGTAGCGCAGTTTCAGCGTGTCGGGGTGCGGATTGAGGTACACCTGCTTGGCGAGATAGGGATTGGGGTACTCGCGCAGGTAGTGGCGGATCAGGGTGAGCGGCACCAGCAGCGGAAAGACGCCGGTACGGTACTTGTCGATGGTGTCGCACAGTTCCTGCTTCTGGGCCGGGGTCAGCACCCGCTTGAAGTAGCCCTGCAGGTGCATCAGCACATTGGTGTGACTGCGCCGGTTGGCCCGCAGGGTCAGCGCCGCCATCAGCCCCTTGATGTAGTTGTCGGCCACCTGCTGCAGGTCGGCCCTGGCCAGGTTGCCGAGCAGCTTGCCGAGCGCACGGTAGTGGGTGGTGGCGTGGGAGAGCACCAGGTACTTGTAGCGAGAGTGGAAGCGGATCAGCGCAGAGGCGGTGATGCCGCGCGCGCAGAGCTGCTGCCAGTCGTGGTAGGCGAAGACCCGCAGCACGAAGTTTTCCCGCAGGATGGGATCGCACAGGCGGCCATCCTCTTCGACCGGCAGCAGGGGATTGGCCTCCATCAGCGCCTTGGCAAACAGGCCGACCCCCTCCTTGGCACTCCCCTCGTTGTTGGCGCCATAGATCCGCACCCGCTCCATGCCGCAGCTGGGGGATTTGGCGCAGAGGATGTAGCCGGAGATAAAGTCGAGCTGGCGCGCCTTCTGCTCGCTGAAGGCGATGAGCTGGTCGGTGACGTCGAAGCTGCCGTTGCTCGCCTCGGCGCGGATCTCGCCGTGGCGCTTCACCAGCCGGATGGCAGCGCGGGGCGCGCCGAGGCCAATAGCCATCTCGGGACAGACGGGGTGATAGTCAAAGTGGGCACCGAGATCCCGCTCGCAGAAACTGGAACGCTTGTGACCCCCGTCGAACCGAACCTCCTGTCCCAGCAGGCAGGCGCTGATACCAACCTTGATCTTGTACATATCATCACTCCTTGTATAAGTCTGAATCAGTTATAGCAGTTATACAAAAAAACGGAAGTTGTATAACTATTGCGGACTGATACGGCGCAAGGGTGAAGGGTGGATCAACCGGAAATGAAAAAACCCATGACCGAAGTCATGGGTAAAAATGAAGACACTACAGGAAGGATGATTAGAAGCTGTACTTCACACCCAGGCTGGTGATGGAACCCTGTTGCAGATCCCACTTGCGATAGGTGTAGTCGGCGGTGAGGGCCAGGTTCTGGCTCACCTTGTAGGCAGCGCCCACTTTGAAATCGTGCATGTCGTCGGTCATGTTGGCGTAGCGGTAAGCGGTGGAGAGCTCGACGGCACCGATGTCGTAGCGCAGGCCGGCCTCACCGTACATGCTGCCGCTGTTCTTGCGGGTGATGACGTCCCAGCCGCTGTCTTTGACGTTGGCAGCCACCTGACGCTCCATGGTGTAGCCCATCAGGCCCGCTTCCCCATACAGGTTCAGACCTGTGCTGAGCGGGGTGTAGACACCCAGACCCAGGCTGGAGATGCCCATGCTGTCGTTGCCATCGTTGCGGGAGGTGTACTCGCTGCCCAGACGACCGTAGAAGTTGGAACCGAAGCTCTTGGAGAGATCCAGGTTCAGACCGCCGAAGTCGCGGTTGTTGCTATCTTTGCCGCCAATGTAGTCGGACTTGGTGTGCGCCCAGGTCAGACCGCCTTTGGCGTAGCTGAAGGCATCCTCAGCCAGAGCGGAAGTAGAAGCGAAACCGGCCAGAACCAGAACAGAAAGTGCAACTTTTTTCATTTTGATGACTCCATCGTTGAGCTAGTTGAGACCTAGCTGGAATGGGGTCATTGTGCAGAGGACGGGGAGAAATGCCGAGCGGCAAGCTGTTGCCAAACCATGTCAGATGTAAGCAACTGTTGCTGGCGGTTACCGGGTTAACAATCAAGACAGGCTCCGCGAAGGAGCCTGTTGCATGAGGGATCAGCGAAACTCCACTTCCTCAATCTCGACCCGCACCAGGGGTTTTCCGGTGAGGCCGGCCGGGCGCGGCACTTCCAGCACCATGGAGGGGCGCTGCTGGCCCTTGCGCAGATAGGACTCCGGCAGACGGTTCTCGCCGACCCAGAAGCGGGCCTCCTGCTTGACCAGCTGGGCCCCCTGCTCGCTGAACAGGGTGATGCTGCCGCGCACCCGCACCACGTTGCGGGTGCCGGTGTTGCTCACCATGAATTGCAGTTGCAGGGGATCCGAACCTTCCAGCTTGGCGAGCTTGACGCCGATCCCGTCCTTGACGGCCTGGGCCAGCAGATCCGGGTTGTTCATCGCCTGCTCGGTCAGCACCGGCACGGCCACCGTGCCCTGCACCGCGCTGCCGTCGGCGGCGGGCTTGAGCAGCAGGTATTCCCAGGTGAAGTCATCGTTGAGCTGCACTTGGCGACCATCCGGCAGGGTCACCTGGGTGAGCGGGGCGGCCTGTGCCAGCAGGGGCGACAAGCAGAGGGCAACCAGCAGACGGGACAAGGGTTTCATAGGGTGGTGACTCGCGTCGATGGAAAAGGGCGTCAGTATAAAGAGTCCGCCGCACCTTGCCTATGACCGCACTCACGTTCCTGCCCTCGGTTGCCTAGACCACCAGCTCCTGCCGCTCCTCCGCCGGCATCATGTCCAGGGTCACCAGATCGAACGCCGTGCTCTTGAGGGCGGTGAGGATATCCGGCTGCAGATCGAACGCCCGGGCCCGCAACCGGGCCGGCAGCCGTACCCGGGCCAGGGTGGTGGCCCGATCGCCCAGGGTATGGAAAAACACCTGTGCCTCCTCCAGCCCCATGTCGGCCAGCATCTGCTCCGCCATGTCCACCATCCGCAGATGACGGCGATCCACCAGCTCGGGATCGGAGAAGCGGTGGCTCAGGCAGCCATGGGCGCTCTTGCCCCAGCGTCCCAGCTGACGTTTGTTGAAGCCGTAGCGAAAGTCCCTGTGGGTCATGCCCTGTTTGGCGAACAGCCAGAGGGTGTTGTCCGGCAGGCTGCCGAAGCGGCGCAGATACTCCCGCAGCTCCTCGACCGGCGCCGGCAGCAGCATGGGCAGGTGGCTCCAGTCGGTTTCCAGCGCGGTGAGGTGACAGATGTAACGCACCGGGTCGATCACCTCGTTGAGGTGGCGCAGGTGATCGCAGAAGATCATCTCATCGGTCTTGATGACCCGCTGCTCGATGCCGTAGCGCTGGCAGTAACGTTTGGCGCGGGCCACTTCCTTGCGGCTGCGGGTCGGGCTGTCCAGGGTGATGGCGCGGATCCGGATACCGCTGGCGCGGCACAGATCCATGCTGTAGCAGGACTCCAGTCGACCGGAGAAGGAGACCGCCAGTTCGCCGTAGCCAGCCAGGGTCTCGATAAGCGACTGCTCCCTGGTCTGAAAGGTCTGATCGTATCCTCGATTCAGCACAACGATATTGGCATCCATAACAACGGCACCGGATGATGAATTGGGCGCCATTGTGCAGCAATAATCCTGAATAAACCCTTAAAGAATGCGGATAAACTAGAATTTAATGATTATTTCATACCAATTATCATCATATTCATCCAGTTGCGTGTCATAAATCCGCAGTTTCGCCTGATGAACCTGGTGCATGCGCAGAAAACCCTCGGCCTGCTCGAGGGAGGCGAACGTCAGCCTGCCCCCCTCACTGTCGGTGAGGCACTGCATCTCCCCATCCACCTCGACACAGAGCTGATAACCGCTGCCATCCAGACAGGCGATCAGCAGCCCCGCATCCGGATAGTGACTGAGCCAATTGCGAAACCTGCCGTGTTCCATAACTTACCCCGCGTTCCCGCCCGCTCAGGCCGGCAGGTAACCCTGTGCCACCAGCTGCTGGCGACAACTGTATGCATCGGTAAACACCAGGCCGCCGATCCCCTGCGTCTGTGCAGCGGCCACGTTGGCCGGGCTGTCATCGATGAACAGACACTGCTCGGCCCGCAGATCGAACGACACCAGCAGATAGCGGTAGATATCCGGCTCCGGCTTCATCATCCGTACCCTTGCCGACACCACCTTGCCGCTGAAGAAGCGCCAGAAATCCTGATGTTGCTCCAGCCAGTCGATGCTGGCATGGCCCATGTTGGAGAGTGCATAGAGGGTGTGCCCCTCCCCGTGCAGTGCCTCTATCAGGCTCAGCATAGCGGGATCCGGCACAAGGGATGGCGGCACCGCCTGCAAAATGGCCAGATTCTCCGCCGTCGACAGGCCGGTTCGCGCCTGCGCCTGACGGGCCATGGTGTGCAGCGACAGGGTCCCCCGATCCACTTCCAGCCAGTCGCCATGGTTGAACAGTTGCTCCGCCAGCTGCTCCGCCCCGTGCGGCCCCCGTACCGAGCGCACGATACCGACCGGATCCCAGCTCACCACCACTCGTCCCAGATCGAAAATAATCGCCATTCTCACCTCCAGCTCTCTGCATCATTGCGACGGCAAGCGGGTCCATCCGACACGCATCTGCCCCCGCCGGCTCACGCCCCTACCCTGCCCCGTTCGCCACCCACGGGCAAGTTTTACTTGCATCGCACGGTCAAATCCCTTAATGCTTATGGCGTTACCTCAAGGACACACTCATGCACGCACCATTCTTTTTTGCTTTCTCGTTTATCCGGCCCTCATGAGGGAAGGCCAGTCGTCACGTGAAGCACTCGCGTAAACAGAAAGCAAAGACGAATCGAGCCTCCCCTAGCGGAGGTTTTTTTTTGCAGCCACCACAATCGATTACTTGGATAGGGAACCATCATGGCAACGCTCGACGAGATCAGACAAGACATCACCCAGTTGGATCAGGAGCTGCTCGCCCTGCTGGCCAAACGCAAGACCCTCAGCATCGAGGTCGCCCGCGCCAAGCAGGCCAACCCGCGCCCGATCCGCGATCCCCAGCGCGAGCAGGATCTGCTGGTCGCCCTGATCCAGAAAGGGCGCGGACTGGGGCTGGATGCCCAGTACATCACCCGCATCTATCACACCATCATCGAAGACTCGGTGCTCTCCCAACAGGCCTATCTGCAGAGCCTGCTCAACCCGGAGCAGCAGGAGCCGATGACCAGCGTCGCCTATCTGGGGCCGCGCGGTTCCTATTCCAGCCTCGCCGCCCGCAAGTACCTGGCCCGCTACAAGGATCAGGTGATCGAGGTGAACTGCCAGAATTTCCGCGAGGTGCTGGATGCTGTGGAGTCGGGCCGTGCCGCCTTCGGCGTGCTGCCCATAGAGAACACCAGCTCGGGCTCCATCAACGAGGTGTACGACGTGATGCAGCACACCAGCCTCTCCATCGTAGGTGAGCTCACCTACCCCATCGAGCACTGCATCCTCACCGCCGTGCCCACCGAGCTGTCCCGCATCAAGACCTTCTACGCCCACCCGCAGGTGTTCCAGCAGTGCTCCCATTACCTCAGCAAGCTGGAAGGGGCGCGCCACGAGATCTGCGACTCCTCCTCCAGCGCCATGATGAAGGTGAAGGAACTGGCAAGCCCGGAGGCGGCGGCCATCGGCAGCGCGGCCGGCGGCGAGCTGTATGGGCTGGACGTGCTGGCCGAACAGCTGGCCAACCAGAAGGAGAACTACAGCCGCTTCATCGTGGTGGCGCGCAAGCCCATCGATGTGGCGCCGCAGATCCCGGCCAAGACCACCCTCATCATGTCCACCTCCCAGAAGCCGGGCTCGCTGGTGGAGGCACTGCTGGTGCTGCGCAACAACGAGATCAACATGACCAAGCTGGAATCCCGGCCGGTGCAGGGCAACCCGTGGGAGGAGATGTTCTACCTGGATGTCTCCGCCAACCTCAACACCCCGTCCATGCAGGCCGCGCTGATGGAGCTGACCAAGATCACCCGCTACATCAAGGTGCTGGGCTGCTACCCGAGCGAAGACGTCAAGCCGACCACAGTGCCGCCGGTGCTGATGGGCGGCTGATCCACCAAGGTTGGGCCGGCCTGGGTATCAGCCGGCCGACACCGCCCATGAAAAAGGCGACCCTGCGGGGTCGCCTTTTTGTCGTCCATTCGCTGCGGGCACGCCGTCAGAACTGGCCTGCCATCAGCTGGTTGATGTTGTAGAGGGCGCGAGTATCGAGCTCCATCTCGGTGGCATAGGTGTTGCCGCGGGGATAGGAGGCCACCACCCTGGCGCCGCGTACCATGCCCGCCACCGACACGTCCAGCGAGTTGGAGGTCTGGGTCAGGTCCTTGTAGCTGCTCTGGCCACGCACCTGCTGGCCGTTGAGCTGCTCGGCCAGCTCGCGGTAGGCGTCCATCTTGGAGGCGCGGATGGCCTGCAGCATCTTCTCGGACTGGGAGGGGCCGGGCTGGATGTCGATCACCGCGTAGCCGACCGCCTTGAGTACCGGGAAGTCATCCGGCTTGTTGTTGCCGCCGTAGTTGACCACCCGATTGCCGCCGCTGCACGCCGTCAGCAGCAGGGCCAGCAGGCATCCGAACAGGATTCTCATTGCGTCTACTCCTTTCAGGGCGTCAGGTTGACCAGATGGCCGCCGGGACGCGCCTGGCTGTCACGCATCAGGTAACCGCGGTTGATCGAGGCCCGGCCAAACGAATTGTTGGCACCGAACAGGTATTTCTGCGGGATCATGCTCTGGGCCGTGGTCTCCACCATCTTGGTCCGCAGGTCGATGATGCGGGCGTTGACCAGGATCCCCTTATTGTTGCGGCTGAAGGTGCCGACCAGGATGCGGGAGATGGGCAACCGGGGGGAGAGATCCTTGTAGTTGCGGCTCAGCACGAAATCCCCCTGCGGGGTGACCTTGATGCTGCCGGTCAGCTTGAAGTCCACCACCACCTCGCCACGCCGGTTGAGCTCGTAGATGAAACTCTCCTCGATCTGCTGGCCCATCCAGTTGGTGTCCTGCAGGGTATCGAGATCGACGAAGGAGGCGACCGCGATGGGCTCGGTCAGGGTAGTGAGCGACTTGCGCTCCATCAGCTGATCGGTCATGCGAGCCACCAGCCAGTTGAGTTCCATCCCCTGCGCCGCCTGACGCGGATCACCCAGATCCCGGTTGATGGGGTCGGTGCCGCAACCGGCCAATGCCAGAGCGAGCGCCAACGCCGTGATGAGTTTGTTCATGGATACCTTTCCTGTATCTGCACCTGATTTGTTATCGGTTCGACCGGCCAAAGCTTGAGCCGGGAATGAGGCATGGATCTTGCTAAATATTCGCGGTGTGCTGTGCAACCGGCACGGCTCTGTGATCTGTATCGGCCGGCGACCTCACTTCGACAGGGGGTGAATCGCGCCGACCCGCATATTCAAGGTGTTTGTCATGAAATTACCGCTGCTGTTAACCCTGCTGCTGGCCAGTCTGTCGGCCCGGGCCGAGATCATCGAGGCGCAGGGCAGTGCCGCCATCCTGGGCGGGGACGAGGTCTACGCCCGCGAGCAGGCGACCCGCGATGCCCTGCGGCAGGCGCTGCTGGCGAGCGGCGCCGCCGTCTCCAGCATCCAGCGCCTGGAAAACGGCAGCCTGCGCTCCGAGCAGATCCAGATCCGCTCCGGCGGCGACATTCGCCAGTACCGGCTCAAGCGGGAAGAGGTGCGCAACGGTCGCATGTACATCACAGTGATGGCCGACATCCAGGCCGAGCGCCAGATCTGCCAGACCCAGCACTACGCCAAGGATTTGACGCTGGTGCGGCTGCGGCTGCGCTACCCCGAGCAGGCGAGTTACGGCGCCCTCGACGACATGCCCGCCAACCTGTCACGCCGCATGTTCGAGGCACTGGCCAGCGCACCGCAAGGGGTAGCCGTGCGCCAGTGGCTGGACGAAAACCTGCGCATCGACCCGCTCCACCTGCAGCAGGGGGATCGCAGCGCCCTCGAGGAGATCAAGGCGCTCAGCCTGCGCACCGACAGCCAGTACCTAGTGCTCGGCAGCATCGACGATCTCTCCATCGAGCCGCAGGGCAACCAGCTGACCAGCTGGTATGAAGATCCCATCCGCAACTTTCGCATGCAGCTCTATCTGTTCGACGGCATCAACGGCAGCCTGCTCGGCCGCAAGGAGTATCAGGGCCGGGCCAACTGGACCTTCGCCAAGCGGGATCAGGTGGGCAGCAGCAGCGGCCAGTTCTGGCAGTCGAGCTATGGCCAGGAGGTCAACTACCAGTTGCAGGAGGCGGTGCAGGATCTGGTGGCCCAGCTCAGCTGCGCCCCGGTCACCGCCCGGGTGGTCAGCCAGAACGAGCGCGGCCCCTACATCAATCTCGGCCGCCGCAACGGCGTCCGGCTCGGGGATCAGTTCCGCATCCAGCACGATGCCGATTTCATCGACCCCTACGGCAAGGCACGCATGCTGCGCAACCCGGCCGACGGCCTGTTCGAAGTGGTGCAGGTATTCGAGGATGGCGCCATCATCAGCAGCCAGAACAAATATTCGCCGTTTAACATCCAGATCGGCGATCTGGCAGTATTGGAATAAGAATCAAGGGTTTAAAAGGGAGCCGCTTCTTGTATAATGCCGGCCACAAGGTTCCCGTAGCTCAGCAGGATAGAGCGGTCCCCTCCTAAGGGACAGGCCACTGGTTCGACTCCAGTCGGGAACGCCATACAAAACAAGGGGTTGGCATCATCATGATGCCAACCCCTTGCTCGTTTTTGGCCAAGGCCGCCGTTCGGCCGATGGCGGGTGCGTCAGCCGCCCGCCGCAACCTAACCTGCCCTGACTAACCTGCCAGCTCAGTGGAATCGTGTGCATCCCCTCCCAGTGGAACCAACGTGAGCCTGACACCGTGCTGGGCCAGTACCTCGCGCGCACTCTCGGGCAGCTGCCCGTCGCTGATGACCTGATCGATCGCTTCCCAGCCCACCACGTTGAAGGTACCCACCTTGCCGTATTTGGAGGAGTCGCAGATAAGTATTCGGGTCGCGGCAGCCTCCACCACGGCGCGCTTGACCGGCACCTTCTGCTCGCTGGGAGTGGAGATCCCCAGGGCATCCCAGGAGGAGGCCGACAAGAAGGCCACATCAAGGTGCAGATTGCGCAGGAAGTGGGCGGTCGCCTCGCCGGCGCAGGACTGGTTCTCCCGAATGACCTGCCCGCCGGTGTGGTAGAGGCGGCCGCGGCCATGCTCGATCAGGTAGGCGCACACCATGAAATCGTTGGTCACTATCATCAAGTCTTCCCGCGGCGCCAGCTCGCGGGCCAGCTCGAGGGAGGTGGTACCCGCATCCAGATAGACGGAGCTGCCCGCAGCCACCTGCGCCGCGGCACTGTGTGCAATGGCGAGCTTCGCCTCCTGCATCAGGCTGCGCTTGGTGGCGTGGGAGGGCTCGCTCTTGATCCGCTCGGAGAGGCTCACGCCCCCCGACACCGAGAGGACTCGCCCCTGCTCTTCGAGCTTCTGGATATCGCGCCTGATGGTCATGTGGGATACCTGCAGCCGTTCGGTCAGTTCCGTGATGCTGACGGCACCGCGCTCGGCCAGCAGGTGCAGGATCTGTTGCTGTCTCTCTACGGGGATCATGGGCAATCCGTAACGCTAAAACGAGCACCCATGTTACCCCAGCGGGATGGGAAATTTTGATAAAAAAGCAAATCAAGGCTCACAATTCACAACAAATCACATCTCAACCGCCACCAAAGTCACTCAATCGGCTCCATCTCGCTTTAAATAACAAAAATTAACACCACTTAAGTTAAATTTTGTGACACCTGCCTGATATTTCACCACCACAAGCCCCTACTATCGGTTCATTCGTTGTAATCGAGGAACTGACAGATGAGCAGACCTTATCACGTTGCCGTCATCGGCCTGGGCGCCATGGGCATGGGCGCCGCCCGCTCCTGCCTGCGGGCCGGGCTCACCACCTACGGCATCGATCTCAATGCAGAGGCGCGCAACCAGCTGCAACAGGCTGGCGCCGCCGCCGTCATGGCCGATGCCCGCCCCCTGGCGGAGACGCTCGATGCGGTGTTGCTGCTGGTGGTCAACGCCGTTCAGGTGCGCAAGATCCTGTTTGGCGAGCACGGCCTCGCCGCGCACCTCAAACCGGGCACCGGCATCATGATCTCCTCCACTATCGCCGCAGAAGAGGCCGCAAGCTTGGCTCGCGAGCTGGCCGCGCTGGAGCTGCCGATGCTGGACGCCCCGGTCTCCGGCGGCGCCATCAAGGCCGAGGCCGGCGAGATGACGGTGATGGCCGCCGGCGCCGATGCCGCCTTCGACAAGCTGGCCCCTGTGCTCGATGCGGTGGCCGGCAAGGTCTACCGGGTCGGCAGCGAACCGGGCCAGGGCAGCACGGTCAAGATCGTTCACCAGTTGCTGGCGGGGGTGCACATCGCCGTGGCCGCCGAAGCCATGGCGCTGGCCAGCCGCGCCGGCATCTCGCTCGATCTCATGTACGACGTGGTGACCCACGCCGCCGGCAACTCCTGGATGTTCGAAAACCGCATGGCCCGGGTGCTGACCGGCGACTATCAGGCCCGCTCGGCGGTGGACATCTTCGTCAAGGATCTCACCCTGGTAGCCGACACGGCGCGAGAGCTTCGCTTCCCGCTGCCGCTGGCGAGCACCGCCCTCAACATGTTCCTCGCCGCCAGCAACGCCGGCCACGGCAAGGAGGATGACAGCGCCGTCATCAAGATCTTCGACGGCATCACCCTGCCAGGCGCGGAGGAGGCACGATGAAACTGGGCGTGATTGCAGATGACTTTACCGGGGCCACCGACATCGCCGGTTTTCTGGTGGAAAACGGCCTCGCCACCCTCCAGCTTGCCGGCATCCCGCCGGCGGTGGATCTCAGCGGCATCGATGCCGTGGTGATCAGCCTCAAGAGCCGCTCCTGCCCGGCGGGCGAAGCGGTACGCGACTCACTGGCGGCCCTCGACTGGCTCAAGGCGCGCGGCTGCCCGCGCATCTATCAGAAGTACTGCTCCACCTTCGACAGCACGGCGGCCGGCAACATAGGCCCGGTCACCGATGCCCTGCTGGCAGCGCTGGAGAGCCGATTCACCCTGATCTGCCCGGCCCTGCCGGTGAACGGTCGCACCGTCTATCAGGGCAACCTGTTCGTCGGCGCCCAGCCGCTGGCCGAGTCCGGCATGCGCCACCATCCCATCACTCCCATGACCGACAGCAATCTGCTGCGATTGATGGAGAGGCAGGGCTCGGGGCGCGCCGGACTGGTGCCCTTCACCACCATAGTGCAGGGCCCTGATGCCATTGCCGACGCCTTCGAGCAGCTAACACAAGCTGGTGTGAGCTACGCCGTGGTCGACACCCTCACCGAGCAGCACCTGCTGGATATCGCCGCGGCCGCCATCGAGATGCCGCTGGTGACCGGCGGTTCCGGGCTCGCCATCGGCCTGGCCAGGTTGCTCGGCAACGGCAATCCGGCCGCCGCCCGCGCCGCGGGAAGACCGCTCGGCACCCGCGCCGTGGTGCTGTCGGGCTCCTGTTCCGAGATGACCAATCGCCAGGTGGCCCGCTATCGGGAGGCGGCGCCTGCTCTCCCCCTCGACGTGGCAGCTTGCCTGACGCAAGCCGACTACCCAGCCGAGCTGGCCCGCTGGGTGCTGGGGCAGCCCTCGTCACCCGCCCCCATGATCCACGCCACCACCAGTCCGGCTCGGCTGGCCGAGATCCAGGCCCGCCATGGCCGCGACGCGGCGAGCGAGGCGGTGGAGCAGTGCTTTGCCCGCCTCGCCGTGCTGCTGCGCGCCGCCGGCATAGACAGCTTCATCATCGCTGGCGGCGAGACCTCGAGCCGGGTCACCCAGGCCCTCGGCGTCGCCGCCTTCCACATAGGCCCGCAGATCGCCCCCGGCGTGCCCTGGGTGCGGGCCACCGACGCCCCCCTCTCGCTGGCCCTCAAATCGGGCAACTTCGGTGACGAGACCTTCTTCAGCCGGGCACAGGAGTTTTTCCATGACTGAACAGGCACTGCGCGACACCATGGTGATGCTGGGTGCATCCCTTTTCCAGCGAGGCTATGCCACCGGCGGCGCCGGCAACCTCTCCGCCAAACTGCCGGACGGCACCCTGCTCGCCACCCCGACCGGCTCCTGCCTCGGCCGGCTCGATCCTGCGCGTCTCGCCCGGGTGAGCATGAGTGGCGAGCACCTGGGGGGCGATCGCCCCTCCAAGGAGGTGGCCTTCCACCTCGCCATCTACCACAACAAGCCGGAGTGCCAGGCCGTGGTGCACCTGCATTGTACCCACCTGACCGCCCTCTCCTGCCTGGAGGGACTGGATCCGGCCAATGTGATCCGCCCCTTCACCCCCTACTACGTGATGCGGGTCGGCCAGCTGCCGCTCATTCCCTACTACAAGCCGGGGGATGCCCGCATCGCCGAGGAGCTTGGGCGCCGCGCCCCCGAAGGCAACGCCTTTCTGCTTGCCAACCACGGTCCCGTGGTGACCGGCAAGGATCTGGTGGATGCGGTCAACAACATGGAGGAGCTGGAGGAGACGGCGCGCCTGGCACTGCTGCTGCACGGCCAGCGGATCCGCTACCTGAGCGAACCCGAGATCAACGAATTGAGGAGTCTGAAGCCATGAGCCAACTCTGGTCCGTCCCTCTGACCCGATACAAAAACAACGCATTGAGGAGCATTACATCATGAGCAAGTTTGCCGCCAACCTCACCATGCTGTTTACCGAGCTGCCGTTCCTCGAGCGCTTCGCGGCGGCCCGCGAGGCCGGCTTCGCCGCGGTGGAGTTCCTGTTCCCCTACGAGTGGCCAGCCGCCGAGCTGGGGCGCCAGTTGCAACTGCACGGTCTGACCCAGGCGCTGTTCAACATGCCGCCGGGCAACTGGGCGGCAGGGGAGCGTGGCATGGCCGCCATCCCGGGCAGGGAAGCAGAATTTCGCGCCCATCTGCCAAGCGTGCGCGACTACGCCCGGGCATTGGGGTGCCGCAAGGTACACGCCATGAGCGGCATCGTCGACCCGGCACAGAGCCTCGAGGCCCACCGCCAGACCCTGATCGACAACATCCGCTTCGCCGCCGACTTCCTGGCCGAAGACGGCATCAAGGTACTGCTGGAACCCCTCAACGATCGGGATGTACCCGGCTACTTCCTGGCCCACCAGCTCGACGCCCTGGCCCTGGTGCAGGAGATAGACAGGCCCAACGTGGGGGTGCAGCTCGACCTCTACCACGCCCAGATCATGGACGGAGATCTCACCCGTCTCATCGGCAAGCTGGGCCCGGCCATCGGCCACGTCCAGATCGCCTCGGTGCCGGATCGCCACGAGCCGGACGAGGGGGAGATCGCCTACCCACACCTGTTCAAGGTGCTGGAGCAGGCGGGTTACCACGACTGGATCGGCTGTGAATACAACCCCAGAGGCAACACCCGGCAAGGCCTGACCTGGCTGGCACAACAATAACGACCCTACACACGAACGAGTCTGAGGATAGCAAGATGCAGATCATCATCACCGGCGGCGGCGGCTTTCTGGGACAGAAGCTGGCCCGCGCCCTGTTGCACAGTTCCTTACCCTTCAGCGAGCTGCTGCTGGTGGACATTCAGGAACCACCAGCCCTGGCCGACCCGCGAGTGCGCTGCTTGCAGGCGGATCTGACCGCCCCCAGGGTGGCCGAGTCCCTCATCAGCGAACGCACCGCCGTGGTCTATCACCTCGCCGCCATCGTCAGCAGCCACGCTGAGCAAGATTTCGATCTCGGCTGGCAGGTCAATCTGGACACCACCCGCAGCCTGCTGGAGGCGTGCCGTCACACCCGTCCGGGTATTCGTTTCATCTTCACCAGCTCGCTGGCCGTCTACGGCGGCCCGCTGCCTGAGCTGGTGAACGATGGCACGGCGCTGACCCCCACCTCCTCCTACGGCGCCCAGAAGGCGATGGGGGAGCTATTGGTCAACGACTACAGCCGCAAGGGTTACGTCGACGGCCTGGCGCTGCGCCTGCCCACCATCTGCGTGCGGCCGGGCAAGCCGAACCGCGCCGCCTCGTCGTTTGTCAGCAGCATCATCCGCGAGCCGCTGCAAGGAGAGAACGCCCTCTGCCCGGTGAGCCCGGAGCTGCGCCTCTGGCTCTCGAGCCCCGCCACCGTGGTGGCCAACTTCCTACTGGCCGCCACCCTGCCAAGGGGGGATGCCCGCAGCATCAACCTGCCCGGCATCAGCGTCACCGTCGGCGAGATGCTGACGGCGCTGACCCAGGCGGGTGGCCAGGCGGCGCGGGATCGGGTGCAGTTTGCCGCCGATCCCGCCATCGAGCGCATCGTGGCCAGCTGGCCGGGACGCATCGACAACCAGCGCGCCACCGCCCTCGGTTTCATGGCAGACAGGACGTTTGCCGACATCATCGACAGCTTCATCACCCATGACATGCAGGAGGCATCATGAGCGACATCCCAACCCCCATCATAGGTCTCATCATCGCCGTCTTCGTGCTGGTGTTTCTGGTCATCCGCACCCGGGTGCACGCGCTGATCGCCATGCTGGCGGCGGCCTGCATCGCCGGGATCACCGGTGGCATGAACATCGACAAGACCCTCACAGTCATCACCCAGGGCTTTGGCTCCACCCTCGGCAGCATCGGCATCGTCATTGGCCTCGGGGTCATGATGGGCCGCCTGCTGGAGGTGTCGGGGGCCGCCGAGCAGATCGCCTACAGCTTCATCAAGTGGCTTGGCAAACGGCGTGAAGAGTGGGCGCTGGCCATCACCGGCTACATCGTCAGCATCCCCATCTTCGTGGACTCCGCCTTCGTCATCCTCTATCCGGTGGCCAAGGCGCTGGCGAAAAGCGGCAAGCGCTCCCTGCTCACCCTGGGGGTGGCGCTGGCGGGCGGTCTGGTGGTGACTCACCACACGGTGCCGCCGACCCCGGGCCCGCTCGGTGTGGCCGGCCTGTTTGGGGTGGACATAGGCGCCATGCTGCTGATGGGCATGGCCCTGGCCATCCCCTGCGTGGTGGGCATCGTCTTCTACGCCCAGTGGCTCGACAAGAAGTACCCCGAGTTTGCCCAGCAGGTGCAAAAGACCCCGGACGAGCTGCAGGTCACCTATGAGCAGTACCTCAAGGAGAAAGAGGGCAAGGCCCTGCCGAGCCTGACCCTGTCGCTGCTGCCGATCCTGGTGCCCATCGTGCTCATCTTCCTCAAGGCCATCTTCACCACCCTCGCCACCCTGGAGGGGATGGACGGCCTGATGGCGAACCCGCTGGTGCAGGGCATCAACTTCATCGGCACCCCCATCATAGCGCTGGCCATCAGCGTGCTGCTGGCGGTCTACACGCTAGTGCCGCACATGGACAGACACGCCACCGCCGCCCGCCTCGAGGAGGGGCTGCAATCCGCCGGCATCATACTGCTGGTGACCGGGGCCGGTGGGGCTCTGGGGGCCGTGCTGCGCGACAGCGGTGCGGGCCAGCAACTGGCCGAGCAGATCGCCCTGCTGCCCATCTCCCCCATCCTGATCCCCTTCATCGTGGCGACCCTGGTGCGCCTCATCCAGGGATCCGGCACCGTGGCCATGGTGACGGCGGCCTCCATCTCCGCCCCAATCCTGGCGCAGATCCCCGGGGTCAACATGCTGCTGGCCGCCCAGGCCGCCACCATGGGGTCGCTCTTCTTCGGCTACTTCAACGACAGCCTGTTCTGGGTGGTCAACCGCATGATGGGGATCTCGGACGTGAAACAGCAGATGATCGTCTGGTCCATCCCGACCACCATCGCCTGGGCCATCGGCGGCACCGGCGTCGCCCTGCTCAACCTGCTGTTCGGCTCCGGAGGCACCTGGCTGGATCCCTTGCTGCCCCTGCTGGTACTGGCGCTCATCATCTGGGGCGTGCGTCGCCAGCAGTTGCCCGCCATCAGCAGCGCGGTGACCGACAGCAAATAATCGCACTGCCATACCACCGAGGTATGGCCACCAGGGAGGGCCGGTCTGCTAGACTGGCCCTCTTTTTGTTCATTCATCTGCAAAGGAGTGTCGGATGTCTGCTGCTTCGTGGTGGGACAAGTCCACCGGGCTGGCGCTGCTGACCATAGTGCTGTGGGCCTCGCTGGCGGCGCTCACCTCCCGGGTCACCAGCGTGTCGCCGCTGGTGCTGGTGGGGCTGGTGCTGTTTTTCTGCGGGGCGGGCGCCCTGCCGTTCTGGCGTCAGTGGCGGGCTCGTCCGGTCAACTGGCTGGTGACCATCAGCGCCCTGCTGCTCTACCACCTGCTGCTGTTCATGAGCTTTCGCCACGCCCCCGTGCTGGAGGCGAACCTCATCAACTACCTCTGGCCGCTGTTTATCATTCTGTTCACCCCCTTGCTGCTGCCGGGTCACCCGCTGCACGGCCGTCACCTGCTGGCCGGCGCCCTGGGTCTGGCCGGCTCGGTACTGGTGATGGTGAACGGCGAGCTGCAGCTGCAACAGGCCTATCTGCCGGGCTATCTGCTGGCACTGGGGGCCGCCATCGTCTGGGGTGCCTACTCGGTGCTCTCGCGCCGGCTGCCGCCGGCCCCGGCGGTGATGACGGCGGCGGCCTGCCTGCCCGCCGGGCTGCTGGCGCTGTTGCTGGCCTGGCTGCTGGAGGGACCGCTGCCGGTGGTCCGCATCCCGACCGGTGACTGGGGCCTCATCATAGGGTTGGCACTCGGTCCCATGGGGGCGGCGTTCGTCACCTGGTATCTGGCGCTGCGGGACGGGGATCCGCGCCGGATCGGGGCGCTGGCCTATCTGACGCCGCTGCTGAGCACCCTGCTGCTGGTGCTGCTCAACGGCGAGCAGCTGACCCCCCGTCACCTGCTGGCCGGCGCCCTCATCATGGGCGGCGCCCTGCTTGGCATGCTGGGCAAGCCCCCTGCCCGCCAGCAGCAGCAGGCTCCCGCCCCCCAGCCGTAAGCCTGCCCTCTCGACAGTCAGCCCGGGCCGCCGGGCTGACTGTCATAAAAGCGCCATCTCTGCTGCTTAAGCTCACGCCGACGCCCATCGCCGTGGTTCAACAAGCAGGAATGCTGCCGTGAAAATTGCCCATTATGCCTCCCTCTCTTCTCTCGCTCTGCTGCTGGTCGCCGCCGTGCAGGTCGCTGCCCTCTGGCACGGCTGGCAACAGCTGAACCAGGCCGAGCAGGCCCAGCACCAGCACGAACGGCTGCAGCAGCGGCTCACCGGTACCCTGCAGGGCACCCTGCGCGACTACCTCGCCAGCGGCGATCCGCTGCGGCTGACCGAGGCCGAAGGGGTACGCAAACAGGCGCTCGCCCAGCTCTCCCAGCAAGATGGGGCGCTCACTGCCCCGCTGCGCACCCTGCTCGAGCAGATGGGAGCGCGCATCGACAGCGACTATCTGGCGGCGGGCAAGCTCTCCGGCAACAGCCAGTGGCTGCTGCAAAATGCCGAGAACGAACTGACCGATCAGGCCAGGGCGCTGCTGCGATACGGTCAGCAAGGAGCGACGGGGAGCGACCCGGCCAGCGCCGAGCGCTATCGCCAGCTGGCAGGCGACCTGCTGGCGGCCCTGCCGGGGCTCGCTCACCTGCGCCAGAACTACATGGAGCAGGCCAGCCCCAAGCTGCTGGAAGGGTTGCGGTTCGAGCTGGCGGCCCTGCAAAAACAGGCCGAGCAGCTGGCGGCCCTGCCGAGTCTGGCGCTTTTCGAGGCGCCTCCCGCCGACGAATTCACCCTGGGGGAGCCGGAGCGCAAGGAGCTGGGGGATCTCCCCAAGGCCGAGCTGATCTCCCTGCTCAAGCGCTACCCGCAGGAGCTGGAAAACAGCCGCAAGGCGCTGCAACAGCAGCAGCAGGCACGCAAGGCGGTGCAGCAGGATATTGACCAGATGCTGCAGGCCACCGGCCAGATGGGCAGCGAACTGGCCGCCGCCCGCCAGGCGGTGAACCAGCGGCTGGCCGCCATCCTCGGCAGCCTGGCACTCTGTCTGGTGCTGGTGGCCCTGCTGTTTGCGCTGGTGCAGCGCCGCTGGCTGGTCAGGCCGCTGCTGCGCCTGCGCGCGGCCTTCCTGCAGCTCGACGAGACCGGGCAGGCCGAGACCCTGCCAGAGGGGCGCGAGCGCAACGAGCTGGCCGACATCGTCGCCAGCTACAACCGCCTCATCCTGCGCCTGCAACAGGATCAGCAGCAGAAAGAGGGTCAACTGTCGGCGGTGTCGCAAAGCCTGCAGGGGATGGTCAACCAGGTGCAGGAGATCCATCACAGCACCCGCACCACGGAGCAGGCGGTGGGCGAGAGCGATCTGATGATGAGCGAGCTGAACCAGCTGGCCGGCGAGGTACACCAGGTGGCCGCCGAGATAGCGCAGCACGCCCAGCACAACGAGCACTCCATGAGCCAGAGCGAGCAGCTGGTGGGGGGCATGTTGCAGGCCACCGCCCAGACCGGGCTCGCCATCGACGAGAGCGGTGGCGCCCTGGCTCAGCTCAAGCGTTCGGTGGAAGATGTGACCGCCATCGTCGACGTGATTGGCCACATCTCCCAGCAGACCAATCTGCTGGCGCTCAACGCGGCCATCGAGGCGGCCCGGGCCGGGGAACAGGGGCGCGGTTTTGCGGTGGTGGCCGACGAGGTGCGCCACCTCTCCGCCGATACCCAGCGCTCCCTTGGCCAGATCACCGAGATCCTGACCAGACTGACCCAGGCGGGGGATCAGCTCGGCACCGTGCTGGCGCGGATCACCGCAGAGGCCGCCGCCCAGCGTCAACAGGCGGAGCAGCTGCGCCAGACCACCCAGGCGGTGCGGGAGATGGCGCGCAGTACGGCGGTCATCGCCCTGCAGGGGGCCGACAACGCCAAGAGCCAGGAGCACAAGCTGGCCAGTTTTGCCGATCTCATCGGCCGCATCAGCCAGCACGCCCGCCAGGGCAGCCGTCTCTCGGTGCAGGTGTCGGAGCACATTCACCACCAGGCCAGCCAGATCCCGCGCATCCTCGGCCACCAGGCCTGAGCCGTGCCGGTTCAGCCGGCGCCCCCAACCCGGCCCCTGCCATCGCGCAGGGGTTTATCTTTTTTTGTGGCACAAAATTATCTGTTATCCGCAGGTTAACGAGGAAAGATCCCTCTGCACAGTGCGATCCGTCCGGATCGGCCGGCAATTTCATCTGAAAACGTTGTCATCGCCGTTATGAGTGGGCTGGGAGTGTCCACAACGAGCGTCATGATTATTTGCACTCGGTCATATTTTTGAAACTTGGTGGGAACTTTCCATTGATATTTCGCACCGCGAACGTACTCTTGAGCTGTCCGATAGCCAAGTATCGGAACACAAAAAACAAAATATGTGATGAACAGAACTGCACCCACCGCAGATGTGCCAAGACGTCGCGGCCGCAGCCGACATACTCGAACTTTTTGCCCTTCGGGGTCTTGATTGCAATGCCAATACCGAGCGGCGGGCACCTGCCTGACTGCCGGACAAAAAAAGCTAAGTCCATAAAATCAGGAGCAATACAAAATGGAAAAAGTGATCTTCAAACGTGCCGCATTGAGCGCAGCCGTCGTTGCGGCCATGCTCGCCCCCGGTATGGTGTTGGCTGCCGACGAAGCAGGTCCCGCCTATGCAGCCGCCGCCAGCAAATTCTATGAAGAAGGCAAACTCAACGGTGGTCTCTTCTACTTCCAGCGTGATCGTCAGCGTATCGACGGCGACCCCACTGCCAAGAACAAGGAAGGCAAGTACCAGTCCAACCTGAGCCACGCCACTACCCAGGCCTCCCTGAACTTCAACTCCGGCTACGCCTGGGACGTGGTGGGTATCGATGTGGGCGGTTTCGGTGCCTATGACCTGGCCGTGACCGAGAACCATCCGGTCAACCAGGAGAACGAATTCTCCTTCGCCGGCAACAAATGGGGCGAAAACTACAAGGACGGTTCCCCGGAAGGCGGCTTCAGCCTGGCCAACGCCTCACTGAAATTCAAGGCGCTGGACGGTGCCCTCACCGCCAAGGGCGGTCTGACCCAGCTCTACGTACCGGGCGTGATCGGCGTGAACTGGTCCTATCAGCCGGGTACCTACCGTGGTGGCCAGATTGAAGGCAACTTCGGCGGCCTCTACCTGACCTACGCCATCGCCGACGAGTACAAATCCCCCTGGTACAAGGAGACCCAGAAGTTCTCCCGCGCCAAGGCATGGATGGATCCGTTCGCCGATGAAAACGTCATCGACTACATCCAGGGCGTAGCGGCGCGTTACACCTTCGAAAACGGCACCTCCATTACCGGTTCTTACGGTAACTCCGAGAACTACATGGACAGCTACCACTTCAAACTGGCCCACAAGTTTGACGTGCTGGGCGGCCTCTCCACCAGCTACCAGTTCTACGGATCCGACACCGAGACCTATCAGAAGGGCGGTGCCGACATCGAGACTTACGATGGCCTGGCATGGCAACAAGCGCTGACCGCCGCCTGGGGCATGGGCCCGTACGGCTTCCGTCTGGAAGGTCTGTGGACCAAGGCCGAGGGTAACGAAGGTAACTACCTGCCCCGTCTGACCCGTGGCTACGGCAACTCCCAGGGCGCGAACGAGATCTGGTGGGACTCCCGCTCCGACTGGAACGCCAACAACGAAAAAGCGCTGTTCTTCGGCGTGACCCGTTCCCTGGATGACCTGGTGGGCGCACCTGGCTGGTCCGTCGGTGTCTCCGGTGCCTACGGCTGGGATATCCAGAAAGGCGACGGCACCAAGGCCACCAACGGTGAAGATACCGAATGGGCAGCCAACTTCGACGTCATGTACACAGTGCAGGATGGCAAGCTGAAGGGCACCCTGTTCAAGCTGCACTACACCGATTACAACAACGACATCAGCCAGAGCGGCGGTTGGACCGAATACCCCAACATCTTCGCCTCCGAGAAAGACGTCAAGTTCCACATCATCATGCCGTTCACCATCCTGTAAGCAGGTGGTTGAACTTAGCAAACCGGGCCGATTGGCCCGGTTTTCTTTTTTCTGATCAGCGGGTTAACATGCAAAGCCGCAGGCGCTTATGCCTGCACCGTCACCACAAGGATGCGCCCATGTCCCGCTTCGTTCTGATCACCGGCTGCTCCAGCGGCATCGGCCTGGCCGCCGCCAAGGCGCTCGGCCAGCACGGCTACACCGTCATCGCCTCCGCCCGCAAGGCCGAGGACGTGACGCAGCTGCGCCAGCTCGGTTTGCTGGCCGTCGAGCTGGATCTGGCCAACGAGGCCAGCATAGAGAGGGGCGCGGCCGAGGCACAGGCACTGGCCGGTGGCCGCCTGTATGGCCTGTTCAACAACGGCGCCTACGGCCAGCCCGGCGCGCTGGAGGATTTGCCCACCCAGGCGCTGCGCGAGCAGTTCGACACCAACCTGTTCGGTTGGCACCACCTCATTCGCCAGCTGCTGCCGGCCATGCTGGCGGCCGGCGAGGGACGCATCGTGCAGAACAGCTCGGTGCTGGGGCTGGTGGCCATGAAGTATCGCGGCGCCTACAACGCCAGCAAGTTCGCGCTGGAAGGGTATACCGATACCCTGCGCCTGGAGCTGGCCGGCAGCGGCGTGCAGATCAGCCTGATCGAGCCGGGCCCCATCGACACCCGCTTTCGGGCCAATGCCCGCGCCGCCTTCCTGCGCCACATAGATCCCGCCGCCAGCCGCCATCAGGCCGCCTACCAGCAGACCCTGAGCCGGCTGGAGCGTGAAGGGGGTGCCCGCGGTTTTACCCTGCCAAGCGAAGCCTGCATCGCACCGCTGTTGCACGCACTCGGCAGCCCGCACCCCAAACACCGCTACCCGGTCACCTTCCCGACCCGGCTGTTCGGGGTGCTGCGCCGCCTGTTGCCAAGCCGCCTGCTCGACCGGATCCTCGCCAAGTCGGCCTGACGGCAACCGCTTCGCCCCCCCCGGCACGCCCGCACACTACTGGCAACCAGAGGCGACGACGCGCATCGTCGCCTCTCGTCTCATCCCCACCAACCGGCACCAGAGTGCAGCGCCAGAGTGGCTTGAATCATTCAAGCCGCCATCCCTGGCCGTCCCCGCTCAGTAGTGCTGGCCGTTGCTGTAATAGCAGCTCTTGACGATGGGCAGCACCTGCACCACCACATAGGTCTGCTCCCCCAGCACCGCTTTCAGGTGACGGGTGATCAGCGCCGCGGCCGCGTCCTGCAGCTCCTGCGGGCGTTCGAACCAGACCAGCTCGACAAACGGAAAGCCGGCCTCGCGCTCCCCCTCGCGCACCCAGTGGCTATCGATGCACTCCAGGGTGACGAACTCAGGTTTGCCCCCGGTGAGGGCACAGAGATCCGCCAGCAGGGGGGTGCTTATCTGCTTGAGGGTGTCGACGGAGACGGCCCGGAAACGAAGGTGGGGCATGGGAAAACCTCTTGGCTGTGACAAATGAGGACTTATCATAGGAGTTATTGTGACGAAGAGAAGCCATCCGCTGACATAAGGTGCCCCATGAGACTCCATCGCCTGCTGCTCCCCTTCCTGCTCTGCCTGCTGCTGCCGCTGAGCGCCTTAGCCGACCCCGCCTTCTATAAGGTCAGCAAGGGCGATCAACAGCACTGGCTGCTGGGCTCCATCCACGCGGGCAAGCCCTCGCTCTATCCGCTGCCCGACCCCATAGAGCGGGCCTGGCTGCAGAGCCGCGCCCTGGTGCTGGAGGTCGATCTGACCCACATCAGCCAGCAGCAGTGGCAGGAGATGGGGGCCATCACCCGGCTGGTGGACGGCAAGACCCTCAAGGAGCACATACCGCTCGACCTCTACCGGCGCACCATCATCGCCGCCGGCCAGAACGGCCTGACCGAGAACATGCTGGCCCCGCTGCGCCCCTGGTTCGCCGCCATCACCCTCACCCAGGCGGCGCTGGAGCGCACCGACTTTCGCAGCGCGCTCGGGGTGGATCAGCACTTCGCCAAACAGGCCACCGACGGCGGCAAGCCCATCATCGGCTTCGAGACCCTGCTCGAGCAGCTCGGCTACCTCGCCAGCGTCGGTGACAACCAGACCCTGATGCTGGAGAGCACCCTGGACGAACTGCCCGAGCTCGAACGCGGCTTTGGCGAGGTGATGAAGGCGTGGGAAGAGGGGGACGAGGCGACCCTCATCAACCTGCTCAAGTCGGAGATGGCGCCGCCCAAACTGCAGTCCTGGCTGGAACAGACCCTGCTGGCGGAGCGCAACCACAACTGGCTGAAGAAGTGGTCCACCCTGCCGAACGAGAGTTTCATCGTGGTAGGGGCCCTGCATCTTTACGGCAACCAGGGGCTGCTCGCCCTGCTGGAACAACAGGGCTGGCGCATCACCCCGCTCACCGAGCCGGGCCCGCGCAAGCCTGCCCGCCAATAGGCGCCGACAGGACCACGCTGGCCCCGTCAGGGTCTTTATATGGGAGGGCGCTCACAGAACCGGCTGCTGATTTAATAACCACAAGGGGACTTGATCGAGATCATCTCTTTGCTCCCAAAGAGGTATCTATCATGCCTGTCATCAATGGGATGACAGGAGTGCACGAGATGGATTTTTGGATGAACCTGATGTTCGGCAACAGCGTGGGACTGATGTCCATGTTGGTGATTATCGGTACCTTCCTGCTGATCAGTTCCTACGCGGCTTATTTCATCTACAAGGTGATGAACGCCAAGCCGCCGAAAGAGGGCCAATAAGCTTGCGTCAGGCGATCCCCGATCGCCTGATCCCGCCCTCGCCTCCCCTTTGCTCACGGGCTGAGCAACCTGGCGCCACTGCCGCGCCCGCCACTTTCAGATCCGCCCCCGCCCGCTATAATGGCCGCTCATTCCACCTGCGGGGAGCCTGCCGTGTCTCAAAACGACGAACTCTCACTGTTTCGCAATGAAGTGGCCGATGTGCGCCCCATTCGCAACGACCATGTCCGCCTCCAGACGGCCAGCAGCCCGACCGACGCCCAGCTGGCGCGGCGCCAGGCCGCCACCGCCGAACAACTCGCCCTGGATCACCTCAGCATGGAGGCGGTCGAGATGCTCGACCCCCACGCCATTGTCGGCTTCAAGCGCGACGGGGTGCAGGAGGGGGTCTACAAGAAGCTGCGACTCGGCAAATACGAGTTGCAGGCGAGCCTGGATCTGCACCAGAAGACCCTGAACGAAGCGCGCCAGAACCTGGTGCAGTTCATCGCGGATTGCGAACTGCGCGACATCCGCTGCCTGCTGATCCTGCACGGCAAGGGAGAGCGCAGCACGCCGCGCGCCCTGCTCAAAAGCTATGTCAGCGCCTGGTTGCCGCAACTGCCGGCGGTGATGGCCATGCACAGCGCCGAGCGTCGTCACGGCGGCGGTGGTGCGCTCTACGTGCTGCTGCGCAAGAGCGAGCGCAAGAAGGCGGAGAACCGCGAACGCCACCAGAAGCGGCTCGGCTAAGCGGCGGCTCGCACCGGGCGGTGAGCGGTGGTAGCATCGAACGGCCCCGAGCATGCCAGGTACGGGGTGCACGCCATCAGGGACGATAACAAGGACAATCCCATGTCATATCAGAAACTTGAACAACATCAGCAGCAGCTGCACCGGCTCTCCCACCTCTCGGCCATCTGTGGTTGGGATCAGGCCGCCATGATGCCGGAGGGGGGCAACGAAGCCCGCGCCGAGGCCATGGCCGAACTGGGGCTGCTGATCCACCACAAGCGCACCGCCCCCGAACTGGGCGACTGGATTGCCAAGGCCGAGAGCGAGCCGCTGGATGAGCTCCAGCGCGCCAACCTGCGCGAGATCAAGCGGCACTGGCAGGATGCCAGCCTGCTGCCCGGGGATCTCGTGGAGGCGCTGTCGCTCGCCGGCAGCAAGTGCGAGCACGCCTGGCGCCGCCAGCGCAAGGAGAACGACTGGGCGGGCTTTGCCTCCAACCTCACCGAGGTGGTGACGCTCTCGCGCGAGGTGGCTCGCCTGCGTGCCGACGCGCTGGGGGTACGCCCCTACGACGCCATGCTGGCGCTCTATGAGCCGGGCATGACCAGCGCCCGGCTCGACGAGATCTTCGGCGATCTGACCGGCTGGCTGCCAAACCTGATCCAGACCGTGAGCGAGCAGCAAAAGCGCGAGTCGGTGCAGATCCCGCAAGGCCCCTTCCCCATCGCCGCCCAGCAGGCGCTCGGCCAGCAGGTGATGGGGCTGCTCGGCTTCGATTTTGCTCACGGCCGGCTCGATGTGAGCAGCCACCCGTTCTGCGGCGGGGTGCCGACCGACGTGCGCATCACCACCCGCTACAACGAGCAGGAGTTCGTCTCCAGCCTGATGGGCATAGTCCACGAAACCGGCCACGCCCGTTACGAGCAGGGCTTGCCACGCCAGTTGCTGGGCCAGCCGGTGGCCGAGGCTCGCTCCATGGGCATTCACGAGAGCCAGAGCCTGTTCTGCGAGATGCAGCTCGGCCATGATCCCGCCTTCCTCACGCTGCTGGCGCCGCACATTCGCGCCCACTTCGGCGAGCAGGCGGCGTTGGCGCCGGCGAACCTGGTCAAGCTCTACAATCGGGTCGAGCCCGGCTTTATCCGGGTCGATGCGGACGAGGTGACCTACCCGGCCCACGTCATCCTGCGCTACGAGCTGGAGCGCGACCTTATCGAGGGGCGCATCGAGGTGGCAGACATTCCCGCGCTGTGGGACACCAAGATGCAGCAGTGGCTGGGGCTCTCCACCCAGGGCAACTACCAGAATGGCTGCATGCAGGACATTCACTGGACCGACGGCTCGTTCGGCTACTTCCCGAGCTACACGCTCGGCGCCATGTACGCGGCGCAGCTGCGCTTCGCGCTCGAGCGGGAGCTCGGCAACATGGGCGAGCTGATCGCGGCGGGCCGCCTGCCGGAGATCTTCGCCTGGCTGGGCCGTCACATCTGGTCCCAGGGCAGCCGCTACGGCACGGACGAACTGGTCAGCCGTGCCACTGGCGAGGCGCTGAATCCGCACTGGCTGCGCAAACACCTCGAGCAGCGCTATCTGAAGTAGGGCCAGCGTGCCCACCAGCAGACAACAAACGGGGCCTCGCGGCCCCGTTTTTCATGGCGGCGTGGCGCCTCAGCGCCCGTCCGGCACGCCGGTGAACTCGCGCAGCTGCAGTATGTTGCCCTCGGGGTCAAACGCATTGCGCACCACGAAACCTGGCCCTGACCACTGCTGCGGCAGCAGGCCGCCACCGAGATCGGCCGCCTTCGCCTCCGCCCAGGCGAGGCTAGGCACGGTAAAGAACAGCTTGATGGCGCCCTGCTCGCGCAGCTGCGGCGGCGTGGTGATGACCACCTGTTCCGCATAGGGGGCTGGGATCGCGTGCAGCAACAGCTGGATGTCGGCATTTTCCTGCACGATCAGCTCGTCACTCTGGCTGCGGATCTCCATCTGCAGCAGGGTGCGATAAAAGTGGCTCAGCAGGCCGGGATCCCTGGCGTAGATCAGGGCGCCGGCACGTGCGGGTCCTGGCATGGCTCTCTCCTCCTTGGATGTTGTCAGCCCAGATTCGCACACTTGCCCCCTCAAACCGATCTGTTTTTCATACCGTGCACGCGGCATCGGCTTTATTTCAATTGCTGTCCGTTTCTGGCTAGTCATAGCCCCCGTTCCTGCTTAGTCTCTCACTCATCCGGGCCGCCGTGCCCACCCCGTTTTCGGCGCAAGGAGCCACCGATGCCAACAGATCCCGCCACGACGATGCCGCCGGCCCCAGAGGATGAGTCAGGCCTGCCGCTCAGCGCCGAGCAGTGCCATGCCGCCCGCCTGGCCCGCGATGCGCGCTTCGACGGCCGCTTCTTTACCGGCGTGCTCTCCACCGGCATCTACTGCCGCCCTGTCTGTCCGGCGCGGCCACCGCACGAGCACAACGTGCGCTACTTCCAAAGCGCCGCCGCAGCGGAGCAGCACGGCCTGCGCCCCTGCCTGCGCTGCCGGCCTGAGCTCGCGCCCGCCGCGCCCGGCGATCTGCCACCGACGCTGGCGCGCCTGCTGGCCCGGATCGATCGCGGCGAACTGGCGGAAGGCTCGCTCACCATCCTGGCAGAACAGGCCGGCATCAGTGAGCGCACGCTGCGCCGCCAGTTCGAACAGCACCTCGGCGCCTCACCGAAACAGGTGGAGCAGACGCGCCGACTGCTGCTCGCCAAGCGACTGTTGACCGAAACCCGGCTGCCCATCACCGACATCGCGTTTGCAGCGGGCTTTGCCAGCATTCGCCGCTTCAACGACGCCTGGCAGCAGGCATACGGGCTGGCGCCGCGGGCGCTGCGTCGTCAGAGCGAGCCAACCGGCGACGCCGCCGCCCTGACGCAGGCTGCGCCACAGACCGAGGATGGGGCGATGCTCACGCTGCAACTGCCCTACCGCCCCCCTTATGACGTGGCGGCCATGCTGGCGTTCTACCGGCTGCGCGCCATTCCGGGGCTGGAACGGGTAGATGGCGAGGTGTATGAACGCCTGCACCGGGTCGGCGATCGGCTCGCACGGGTGCGCATCAGCCAGGGCAAGGGGCACAGCCTGCAGCTCAGCGTCCATGATCTGCCGCCCGCCGCGCTGCCTGATCTGCTGTATCGGGTGCGCCGAATGTGGGATCTCGATGCCGACATGCAGCGCATCGGTGCGCGGCTCGGGCAGGATCCGCTGCTGGCACGCCTGCAGGCACGCTGGCCGGGGGTTCGGCTGCCCGCCGGCTGGGACGAGTACGAGGTGATGCTGCGCGCCATCATCGGCCAGCAGGTGTCGGTCAAGGGGGCCATCACCATACTGGGGCGGCTGGTGGCACGCACCGAGGCGCAATTCGGGGTGGCGCAGTTGCCCACCCCTGCCCAGCTGTGCGAGCTGAACCTGGACGGTATCGGCATGCCCGGCAGCCGGATAAGAACGCTGCAGGGGCTGGCACAGGCGCTGGCCAGCGGCGAGTTGAACTTGACCTGCGCCAGCGATGAACAACTGCTGGCACTACCCGGCATCGGCCCCTGGACGGTGGCTTACTGGCGGCTGCGCTGTGGGCTGGACCCGGATGCCTTCCCCGCCTCGGATCTGGTGCTACTGAAGGCGCTGGGGGGCGGCACCAAGTTGCCGGTGAAAGCGGTATTGGCCCACAGCGAAAGGTGGCGGCCCTGGCGCGGCTACGCGGCGAGCTGGCTGTGGCATGCCATGAGCGAGCAGCCAGCACTGTTGACCGAGTCAGCACCAGGCCGCACAGCAAGCGACAACCAAGCAGAGGAGACAACCCCATGATCCGTTACGACTTCTTGCCCAGCCGCTGCGGCGATCTGCTGGTGGCCATCGACGAGCGCGGTCTGGTGCACGTGGACTTTGTGGCGGGGCTGCGCGCACTGCCCGAGATGCGCGACTGGCAACAAGACAAGACGGCGCTGGCCCCTTTTCTCGCTCAATTTGAAGCCTACTTTGCCGGCCGCCTGCAACGCTTCACCCTGCCGCTCGCACCAAGAGGCACGGCGTTTCAGCAAGCGGTCTGGCAGGCGCTGTGCGACATCCCCTACGGCGAGACCCGCAGTTACGGCGACATCGCCCGCGCCATCGGCAAGCCCAATGCGGTGCGGGCGGTGGGGGCTGCCAACGGCCGCAACCCGCTCTCGATCATCATTCCGTGCCATCGGGTGATCGGCCAGAACGGCAGCCTGACCGGCTATGCGGGGGGACTGGAGATTAAAAAGGCGTTGCTGCAACTGGAGAATATCAGTGAAAGATAATGTAATGCCTATAAGCCATAGACACTATCTATCATAAAATAATATCCACCACAGATTTACGATTTCATCGACTTTTCTAACCAGAGTATAGTGGCAGAACCATATTTATTAAGGAGAGATTAAATATGGAGCAGCTACTATCTGCCTTTAGACAAGGCAATGTCATTCTTTTTGTAGGGGCCGGGGTATCGATGAACCTTGGTCTTCCATCATGGTCAACCCTGCTCGACAAGATCGCCAAGGATCTCGGCTATGAGCCTGAAATATATAAATCTTTTGGCGACCACTATGCGCTGGCAGAATATTATCGTTTACAGAAAGGCAGCATAGGCCCTTTAAGAAGCTGGATGGACAGAGTTTGGCATTCGCCTGACATTGATATTTCAACGTCCAAAGTCCATGAATACATTGCCAAAGCTAACTTTCCGATAATATACACCACCAACTATGACCGCTGGATAGAGCATGCCCTCGCATATTATGGCAAGCCATTTACCAAAATCGCATCGGTATCAGACTTTACCAGGATCAAAAGTGACAAGGTGCAAGTTGTAAAATTCCATGGTGATTTTGATGATGACAAGTCCATTGTCATTGATGAGACCAGCTATTTTGAGCGGCTTGAATTCGAAACACCACTGGATATAAAACTGCGTTCGGATGTGCTGGGTAAATCAGTGTTGTTTATCGGATATAGCTTGGCCGATATCAACCTGCGGCTTTTATTTTACAAGCTTTCCAAATTATGGAAAGCCAACCGGGCGGGTGATGCCCAGCCGAAATCGTATATTTTCTCAGCCAGGTCGAATCCGGTACAAGAGGCCGTTCTTGAGCAATGGGGGATCAGCATGATCTCATCTGAAAAAGAGAACCCAGGAGAGGCATTAGAGGCGTTTCTGAATAAATTCCAATAATTGAAAATATTGAAGGCACCTCCCCGCACCGGCAATCCACAGGGGCACCATCCCTGTACATGCTGCTCGCACCAGGCTTGCTCTGTGCAGTATCGAAGGGTCTATGCGGCTACCTCACCACCTCCGATAACACTCTCCATGGGTATCAACCCACAAGCCGATGCCTGTTCTTCTGACCAGCCCTGTTTTAGCCGCAATGTGCGCCCAGAACGCCCGAGCCGTCTACCTCATACAACTTCCTCTGCGCCGGCACCACGGGCCCATCGACCACAGGACGCACGTTGAACAGCCGCCATGCAAAGTAACCCGGCTCCCAGCCCCCGGAGCAGGCGGCCAACACCTCATCGGGTTGCCACTCATGGGCCTCCTCGATATCAACCAGGGCGACCGCTCGACCGGCCGGATCCACAGGATGATCGGCGCTGAGGTATCGGCCATTTTCAACGATCAGCAGGTCGCGAATGGGCAGTGAGGGAGGCAACCACGAGCGAACCTCGAGCGTCTTCTTGCCCGAAGCAATATTGGCGCCATGGGGCGCCACGATGGAGAGTGCGAGCATAGGTCCTTCCTTGCAGCTTGCTGGGGATCCCTGGCACAGGATGATAACTCAATCCCAAATGGGCCACACTGCCCGAGCCATGGAACCTGGCGGCATCATGCTCCTCAGCGTTTCAAACTCCCCATCACGTGCATTTCACAGCGGTGACAGTCAAAGCGCAGGCGGAAGGTGTCCTTGCCCATCTTGAGCTCCAACGGCTCTGCCTTGAGGCCGGGCACCTCGTTCGGGCAGAGGTTCTGGCTGTAACGGATGCAGTGTTTGGTGATCATCAGCACCACTTCCCGCTCCTCCTTGTTCGCCTCATAGGCGGGGGCGATGCGCTCCACCCCGTGCTCGCGGAAGAACTGCTCGGCCGCGCTGTTCAGCACGTTGCCAAGGTAGGAGAGACGGTGCTGGGGATAGTGGATATCCCGCAGGGCGATGCGCCGCTCGGGGCGCTGGTAGCCGGCCAGACGGGCAGCCTCCAGCGCGGCGATGCCATCCCGGCGCAAACCGTTGAGCATGGATGCGGCAATGAATAGCGGGTGAGTAAACGCCAACTCAACCTTGTGCGCCACGAACAGGGTATTGCCGAGTTTGCCGAGCTGATCCCGCGCCTGTTGCAGTGCCCGTTCCGGGTTGTCGGCCGGCTGTTTGTCACAGGGGAGCGTGACGGCGGCGCTGATGCCCTGCTCATCGGTGAGCGTGAGGCGCAATCCCTTATCACACTCTGCCAGCACCATATCGACCCGGATGCGGCGATCGGCGCTCGCCTTCTCCAGCACCTTGCTGAATGCCTGATCGTGGTTGCGGTAGATTTCCGTGCCTACCTTCAGCCCCGGCATGCGCTCTGACAGGAGTAACTGCTTACCTTCTACTTTGTTCAGGCGCATCCCCACCAGCTCGTTGTTCGGCTTGAAGAAGCCGAGACCGTCGCCGTTGTTGAGGGTGACCTGCTTGCCGTCAATCTCGATGCCATCCCTGGTGACGCTGGTGACCCGGCCCAGCGGCTCGCCCACGTATTTCGGGCTCTTGGTGGAGTCGATCCCGGGCTTGCGACCATGGAGGAAGTAATCGGTGCTGCCGCGGTTGAAGCTCTTCTTCGGATCCGGCGTGAAGCTGTAGCTGCAGCGGCCGGCCGAAGCGGCCACCAGATCGCCGCGGCGCTCCAGAATGGCGTCTAGCTTCTGCCGATACCAGGCCGTGACGTTCTTGACGTAATCGAGCCCCTTGAGGCGCCCCTCGATTTTGAACGAGCGGATCCCCTCCTCGATCAGCGCCTCCAGATTGTCGGTCTGATCCATGTCCTTGAGGGAGAGCAGGTGGCTATCGGCCACCAACACCTCGCCATCCGGCTTTTGCAACGAGCAGGGCAGGCGACAGAGCTGGGCACATTCGCCGCGGTTGGCGCTGCGGCCGGTCCGAGCGTAGCTGATGTTGCACTGACCGCTGTAGGAGACGCAGAGCGCACCGTGGATAAAGAACTCCAGCTGCACATTGGTGGCCGCACTGATCTCGCGGATCTGCTCAAGGGATAGCTCGCGCGCCAGCACCACCTGGGAGAAGCCCACATCCTGCAGAAACTTCACCTTCTCCGGGGTGCGGTTATCAGTCTGGGTACTGGCATGGAGCGCAATGGGGGGCAAATCGAGCGCCAGCAACCCCATGTCCTGCACGATCAGCGCATCGGCCCCCGCTTCGTAGATCTGGTGGGTCAGCCGCCGGGCCTGTTCCAGTTCGTGATCGTGCAGCAGGGTGTTGAAGGCGACAAAGACCTGGGCACCGAAGCGATGGGCATGGCGCGCCAGCGCTTCGATATCCTCTATGCTGTTGCCCGCCGCGCTGCGGGCACCAAAGGCGGGGCCGCCCATGTAGACGGCATCGGCACCGTGATTGATGGCTTCGATGCCGTAGGCGAGGTTCTTGGCCGGAGCCAGTAGCTCCAACCGGTTGTGGTGGCTTAACGGGTGCTTGTTCTGGTGCATGGTCTCGGGATCAGGGCGGACAGCAAATGGGCGCCACTCTAGGGCATTGCCACTCTCCCCGCCTTGATCCCGCTTAAGATCACCGCAAAATACAGGATTGGATCAGAGCACCACCTTCAAGGCCAGCCCCAGCAGCACCAGACCGCTCACCTTGTCGATGACGAAGGACTTGGCCTTGAGCCAGGCCAGCACGGGACCACGAGAGAGCACCAGCGCCACCAGCACGTACCAGACGGCGTCGATCCCGCCGGCGGTGAGCATCATGATGCCCCCCTCGCGCCAGCCAGTGTCTGCATGCACAAACTGGCTGAACAGGGCGATGAAGAAGACCGCGAGCTGGGGGTTGAGAAAGGCCACCATAAAGCCTTCGAAGGCGCCTTGCCGACCGCGCAGCTGATGCACCTCTTCCCTCGCCTCCCCCTTGGCAGGTTTGGCCAGCAGCGCCTTGACCCCGAGCCAGGCGAGAAACGCCGCACCACCGTAGCGGATAACGTCAAACAGCAGCGGGGTCTGGGTGATCAGGATGGCCAGACCCAAAGCCGTGATCAGCGCATAGATGCCGACTCCGAAGCCGTGGCCAAGGGCGGTGGCCACGCCGTGCCCCTGTCCACCCTGCACCGTGTTGCGGATGATCAGTGCCAGGCTCGGCCCCGGGCTGATGGCGCCCATCACGCAGATTGCGGCCAGAGCCAGCCAACTCGTCAATTCCATGGTGTTCCTTGTCTCAAGCGGAAGATGAATGTCTGCGCTCAGGGTAAAGGGCCCCTGGTTATGCCAGAAGTGAAAGTTGGGAATAGAACCCATAGCCAACGGCTATAGGTCAACACAAGCGTCTGTTGCTAGCGGGGCGGGTTCAACACCTTACGGCTCGCCGCCACCGTGCGCTGCAGGTGTTCGCGCAGGAAGGGATAGGCCAGTTCGCGAAACCACTTGTGGGCCGGATCCTGATGGTGACGCTGGTGCCACAGCAGATGATACTGCTGGGTGCGGCTGACAAACGGCAGATCACAAAAGTGCAGGGCATGCTCGCAGGATAGCTGCCAGGCGATGTGAGCCGGGGTGGTCAGCAGGCAGTCGGTGCGCAGCAACACCTCCACCGCCGCCTGAAAGAAGGGCACCCGGGCAAACCAGCGCCGACTCAACCCCTGCGGTGCCAGCACCTGTTCCACCGGGCTGTCCTTGTCACCCCCGCCGCTCACCTGCAAATGGGGCCAGGCGAGGTAGTCATCCAGACTCAGTGAGCGCCCCGCCAACGGGTGGTGGCTACCCATCAACACCACCAGCCGATCTTCCCCCTGATGCAGGCCGCGGATCTGATCCGGCACCAGCTCGGTAATGGTGGAGACCATGTCCAGCTCGGATTGCCACAGCTGCGGCAGCTGACGCTTGTCCCACAGGCTGTACTCCAGCGCCGCCAGTGGCGCCTCCCTGGCCAGCGCCGCGCAGATGTTTGGCAGGATATGTTGGGCCACGTAATCGGAGGAGGCGAGCCGGAACACCCGCTCGCAGCGGCTCGAGTCAAAACCGGGAGCCTCGTAGAGTCGCTCGAGCGCACCGAGGGAGTCCGCCAGCTGGGCGGCCAGCGCCTCGGCCCGTGGCGTCAGCAGCCAGCGCTGCCCCTCCCGCACCAGCAACTCGTCGCCAAACTCGCTGCGCAGCTGGCCAAGCTGCTTGCTGATGGAAGGCTGGCTCAGGTGCAGCAGCTCCGCCGCCCGGCTGATGTTGCGGGTCTCCAGCAGCACCTTGAGGGTCGGCAGCAGGTTGAGGTTGGCTTTGTGCAAGGGAGAGGTTCCATCCAGTGGCGAAAGCCCTATCTTAGGGCAGCCAAGCCTCGTGGTTTAAGCGAAATTTCCCGCCGGCCCCCGCAACCTGGCGTGACCCTGCTGCCAGATAACCATGACCACAAGATGACAGTGGTTGCCCCGTGCGGCATAATTGCGCGATTTTCCGCCCGCGGGCGATCCACTTGAGAAGCGGTAACAAGATGAAATACGCCAATATCACAGGCTGGGGCAAATGCCTGCCTCCCTCCGTACTGACCAACGACGACCTCAGCACCATCATGGATACGTCGGATGAGTGGATCTACCCGCGCACCGGCATCAAGGCTCGCCGCATCTCCCACGTCAGCACCTCCGATCTGGCCACCCTGGCCGGCCGTCGTGCGCTGGCCTGCGCCGGGCTGGAAGCCAGCGACCTCGACGGCATCATCCTGGCCACCGCCACGCCGGACAACCTGCTGCCGAGCGCCGCCTCCGCTGTGCAGAAGAAGCTGGGCGCCACCAATGCCGCCGTGTTCGACCTCAACGCCGCCTGCACCGGTTTCGTCTACTCCCTCTCGGTCGCCACCTCGCTGGTACAGACCGGCATGATGAAGAAGGTGCTTGTGATCGGCGCCGAGCGCCTCACCTATCTGCTGGACTGGGCCCGTCGCGATACCGCCGTGCTGTTTGGCGACGGCGCCGGCGCCGTGGTGATCGAGGCGAGCGAGCAGGAGAGCGGTCTCATCGCCAACAAGCTGGGCTGTGACAGCGAGGCGCGCGAGATCCTGCACGTGCCGAACTTCGGTACCGACCGGGTGCGTTTTGCCGACATCGACGGCCTCTTCACCTTCAACTTCGAAGGCCAGGAGATCTTCAAGCGGGCCGTACGCGGCATGGGCGAAGCCACCAACACGGTACTGGCACAGGCCGGCATCGCACCGGAACAGATCGATCTGATCGTGCCGCACCAAGCCAACATCCGCATTATCGAGACCCTCGCCAAGCGCATGAACGCGCCGATGGAGAAGGTGATGGTCAACATCGAGCACTATGGCAACACCTCCGCCGCCACCGTGCCCATCGCCCTGTGCGAGGCACTGGAGCAAGGCCGCGTCCAGCCGAACAGCTATCTGCTGACCGCCGCCTTCGGTGCCGGTCTGACTTGGGGCGCCGCCATCATCAAGTGGGGCGAGCGTGTTACCCCCATCAAGGCGTGCGAGGCCGAACTGCCGCCGTGCGACAAGAGCGCCCTCGAACTCATCGCCCATGCCGTGGAAGGGTGCCAAAAAGCCCACGCCAACGAGGCATAAGCCGCCCGCACAACGCCAAGAGCCTGCCATATGCAGGCTCTTTTTCGTTCTCCCCTCCTTCCTTATTGTGCAGATACGCCATTCCCCGCCAACAAGGGGCTGCAAGCTGCCAAGCGTCCCCTCCATATTCCATTTTTCTCAGTAACACCAAGCAAGAAAGAGCAATTTGTAACCAGGCGATTTTTTTGCGCTAACCTTACTGAGTTATTGATAATTAGTGGGTTGCGCTTGGCTCATTCGGTCTGACTGAAATGACGGCTCACCCTCTTCACATTCAAGAGCAGGGGCGAGTTTGCGTATGACAGACAACACACGGGCACACACCTCAGCCTTCTGGGAGCCGGTCAGCTGGGCTTGCGGCCTTGGCCTGGGCCTGTTCAGCACCCTGCTGTTGCTGCTCGCGGGCAGCCCCCTTCCTTATCTGCTGGCCAACCTGGCGGCTGCACTGGCCGCCACCCTCTGGAGCGCCCGCCACTACCACGCCAAACCCGCCGGCCTAGAGAGTGAGGCAAAGCAGACCCACCCATTTGCCGATAACGGACTCAACCACTCCATCATCGGGCTCGAGCAGGTATGTGAAAAAGCGGTTCCTATCTGGTCGCAACAGATTGAAAACTCTCGCCAGCAAACCGAAGGAGCCATGATCGACCTCACCCAGCGCTTCGCCGGCCTGACCACCAAACTGGAAGAGGCGGTCGCCGCCTCCCACAATGCCGCCGGCGATCTGGGGGGGGAGAAGTCGGCCGGCATGGCAGCCGTGCTGGCCCAGAGTCAGGCCCAGCTCAATCAGGTCATCACCATCATGCACTCCACCCAGGCCAACCGCGATGCCATGCTGGCTGAGATCAAGACGCTCACCGCCTACACCATAGAGCTCAACACCATGGCGCTCGACGTGGCCAAGATAGCCTCCCAGACCAACCTGCTGGCCCTCAACGCCGCCATCGAAGCGGCCCGGGCCGGTGAGGCTGGTCGTGGCTTCGCCGTGGTGGCTGACGAGGTGCGCACCCTGTCGCGCCTCTCCAGCGAGACCGCCCAGAAGATGACCGACAAGGTCGACACCATCAATGCCGGCATCGGCCGCGCCTTCCAGATTGCCGAGAGCGCGGCCGGGCGCGACCAGGTTGCCGTCAGCGATGCCGAGCACGCCATCGAGCAGGTACTGGAACGCTTTCGGATGGCCACCACCAGCCTGGCAGAATCCGCAGCCCTGTTACAGAGCGAGAGCAGCGGGATACATCGCGAGATCTCCGATGTCATCGTTTCGTTACAGTTCCAGGATAGGGTCAGTCAAATCCTCAGCCATGTGCGTCAAAACATGGACAGCCTCAACGACCACCTGGTCTCGTCACGCAACAGAACACACCAGTCAGGCCCCATCCGGATCGATGCGGAGAGCTGGTTGGCTGACATGGAGCTCTCATACGCCACCGATGAACAACGCAACATTCATCATGGTCGCCAGCACCAGGCGGCAACCCCTTCCAGCAATGCAGATGTCACTTTTTTCTAGGAGAGAGATATGCCCAAAACAGTCCTGATCGTGGATGACTCGGCCACCATACGCCAGGTCGTCGGCATGACGCTCAAGGGAGCCGGTTACGAGGTGATGGAGGCCAGTGACGGCAAGGATGCCCTCAAAAAGCTCGATGGCAAGAAGATCAACCTCATCATCAGTGACGTCAACATGCCGAACATGGACGGCATCAGTTTCGTCAAGGAGGCCAAGAAGCTGGCCAGCTACAAGTTCACTCCGGTGATCATGCTGACGACAGAGTCCCAGGACAGCAAGAAGCAGGAGGGACAGGCCGCGGGAGCCAAGGCCTGGGTGGTCAAGCCGTTCCAGCCGGATCAGATGCTGGCTGCCGTGGCCAAGCTCATCATGCCCTGAGCCGGGAGGCGTTCATGCCGCTGCAAATCGAAACGGGTGAGCACAAGAGTGTCGTGACCATCTCGGGCGAGATGACCATCTACACGGCAGCCGAGCTGAAACAGGCGCTCACACCCCTGCTCTATCGCCAGCAGGAGCTGGAACTGAACCTCTCCCAGGTCAGCGAAATGGACAGCGCTGGTTTGCAGCTGCTGCTGGCGGCCAAGAAGACGGCGCAGCAGGGAGGCTATCCGCTGCATCTGGTCATGCACAGCCATGCCGTGCTTGATGCCCTTGAGCTGTGCCAGCTGGCGGCCTTCTTCGGTGATCCCACCCTCATTCCCCACGCCGATCACGCCTAACCGGTTCCGCGGACAAGGAGTCATTCGTGAGCATCAATCTTGATCAGGCCCTGCAAACCTATATCGCCGAGGCGCGCGAGCTGCTGGAGGAGATGGAGTCCGCGCTGCTGACCCTGGAGAACGACCCAGACAATGGCGAGCTCATCGGGGCCATCTTCCGGGCGGCGCACACCATCAAAGGTTCCGCCGGCTTGTTCGGCCTGCAACCCATAGTCAGCTTCACCCACATCGTCGAGGACCTGCTCGATCAGGTACGCAACCAGCAGCTGGCGATAAGTGCCCCCCTCATCAGGGATCTGCTGGAGAGTCGGGATCACATCGAACGCCTCGTCAGTCTGGTGGCTGAACAAGGGGAAGCCCTTGGTGCGGATGAACAGGCTCAGGATGAGTTGCTGCGGCGCAATCTGGCTCGTCACCAAAGCGGCAACCAGACCACGCTGCCGGAGCGGACCCAGCCTGCCGATGCCGATCCGGTCACCAAGGAGGAGGGTCATGTCAGCGCTACCTCCCTGTGGCACATCTCCCTGCGCTTTGGTCCTGACGTGCTGCGCAACGGCATGGATCCCACCTCTTTCCTGCGCTACCTCGGTACCATGGGTACCCTCTGCGCCATCGAGACCATTCACCATGCCCTGCCGGAGTGGGAACAGTTCGATCCGGAGAGCTGTTACCTCGGCTACGAGATCGATCTGGACTCCCAGGCCGACAAGAGTGCCCTGAGCGACGTGTTCGAATTCGTGCGAGATGACTGTCTCATCAGCATCTTGCCGCCCCACAGCAAGATCGCCGAGTACATAGCGCTCATCAACGCCCTGCCGGAAGACAACGAGATGCTGGGGCAACTGCTGGTCAAAACAGGCGCACTGACGGCCAGCGAGCTTGCGCTCGGCCTGCAAGCCCAGCATGAGCAGCCGCAGGCCGACACCAACAAGCTGGGGGAGATCCTGATCGCCCAGGGTGCCGTCAATGAAGTGGTGGTGGACGCCGCGCTCAAGAAACAGAATCAGAGCAAGGAGAACAAGAACAAGGAAGGGCGTTATGTCCGGGTCCACGCCGACAAACTGGATGAGTTGATCAATCTGGTGGGAGAACTGGTCGTGGCCAGCTCCGGCGCCAACCTGCTGGCCCAGCGTTCACGGGACAGCCAGCTGCAGGAAGCCAACTCCACCATTGCCATGCTGGTCGAGGAGATCCGCGATGGTGCCCTGCGCCTGCGCATGGTGCCCATCGGCGATACCTTCAACCGCTTCCAGCGGGTGGTGCGGGATGTCAGCCACGAGCTGAACAAGGACATAGCGCTGGTGATCACCGGCGGCGACACCGAGCTGGACAAGTCTGTAGTGGAAAAGATCGGCGATCCCTTGATGCATCTGGTGCGCAATGCCATGGATCACGGCATAGAAGCGGCCGAGAAACGGCTGGCGGCCGGCAAGCCAGCACGGGGCACCCTGACCCTCAACGCCTATCACGACTCCGGCAGCATCGTCATCGAGATCCAGGACGATGGTGCCGGCCTCAACAAAGCCAGGATCCTGCAAAAAGCGCAGGAGCGGGGGCTGGCAGCAGCCAATGCTACCCTGTCGGATCAGGAGATCTACCAGCTCATCTTCGAGCCCGGCTTCTCCACCGCGGAGACCATCACCAATCTCTCCGGACGCGGGGTGGGCATGGATGTGGTCAAACGCAATATCCAGGCCCTGCGTGGCAGCGTCGAGCTGGACAGCAAGCCCGGCCTCGGCACCCGGGTACAGATCCGGCTGCCGCTGACCCTGGCCATCATCGATGGCTTTCTGGTGCGCGTCAGCACCACTTACTACGTTATCCCCCTCGACATGGTGATCGAATGCGTGGAGCTGACCCAGAGCGCGCTGGCCGATACCCAAGGGCGCAACTACATCAATCTGCGTGGTGAAGTGCTGCCATTCGTCCGGTTGCAGCACTACTTCGATGTCGAGGGAAACCGTGGCCGCCGGGAAAATATCGTGGTTGTCAGCCACGGCGGCAAGAAATCTGGGTTGGTGGTCGACGAGCTGCTAGGGGAGTTCCAGACCGTCATCAAACCGCTCGGCAAGCTGTTCCAGCGCCTGCAGGGGATCAGCGGCTCCACCATTCTGGGTGGCGGTGAGGTAGCCCTCATTCTGGATATTCCCTCTCTGATCCAGCATGCCATCGACCAGGAACTGGGCCAGCTGAGCCAGTACGCCATTCCACGTCTGCAATCCCAACCAAGAGTCAATTAACATCAGGAGCCTGACATGTTCAAAAACTCCACCATCAAACTACGACTCACCATTCTGCTCTGTCTGCTCTGCGTACTGCTGTTTGGCGTAGGAGTGCTCGGGCTCTACAACATGCATAGCAGCAACAAGGGGCTGCAGCGGGTCTACAACGACCGGGTGGTGCCGCTCAAGCAGCTCAAAACCATCTCGGACAACTACGCCGTCGCCATCATAGACAATGTCAACAAGGCCAATGCCGGTCTCGTCAGCGCCGAGGAGGCGTTGCAGCAGATCCAGCATGCCCAGCAGCAGATCAAGCTGGAATGGCAACACTATCAGGCCACCAAGCTGACCGCAGCCGAACAGAAGCTGTCGGCCGAGGCCAACAGCCTGTTCAATACCGCGGATCGAGACATCACCAGGCTGGAGGCCTTTCTCTCAAATCAGCATGGTGTCATTGCTGATACGCTCAATGAGTTTGACGGCAAACTCTACAGCTCCATCGACCCCATCGGCAGCAAGATAACCGAGCTGGTCAGTCTGCAGCTCGACGTTGCCAAATCCGAATACGAACAGGCACAGGCCTGGTATGACGTCATGCTGCTTACCATGATGGCTGTGGTCGCCGCCGGCATGGTGGCCGCAGCCTGGTTTGGCATCGTCCTCATTCGCAGCATCATCTCCCCCATCAACCAGGCACTGCAGGTTGCCAACCACCTGGCGGACGGCAATCTCGACGTCACCATCGACATCGGAGCCCACGATGAAGCCGGCCAGCTGTTGCTAGCCATGCAAAACATGGTCAACAAGCTGACGTCCCTCATTACCGACATAGAAACGCTGGTGACCGCCGCCGTCGAACAGGGGGATTTCAGCTACAAAATTGAACTGGACGGACGGCAGGGTTACATCAAGCGCCTCTCCGAACTGCTCAATCGTCTCTCCAACGTGACCGACACCAGCCTCAACGACGTGATGCGCATTGCCACCGCCCTGTCGCAGGGTGACCTCACCCAGAAGATCGAGCAGCCCTATCCGGGGATTTTCGGTCAGACCAAGGATGGCCTCAACAGCACCATCGCCGCGCTGACCGCCATCATCGAGGAAGTACGCAACGCCGCCGACAACCTGACCAACGCCTCCAATCAGGTCAGCACCACGGCCCAGTCCCTCAGCCAGGCCACCAGTGAGCAAGCGGCCAGCGTGGAAGAGACCAGCGCCTCCATCGAGCAGATGAGCGCCAGCATCAACCAGAACACGGACAACGCCAAGGTGACCGACAACATGGCGAGCAGCGCCGTACTGGAGGCCACCGAAGGGGGCCGTTCGGTACAGCAGACGGTTGCCGCGATGCAGCAGATCGCCCGCAAGGTCAGCATCATCGACGACATCGCCTACCAGACCAATCTGCTGGCGCTCAATGCCGCCATCGAGGCGGCCAGGGCCGGTGAACATGGCAAAGGCTTTGCTGTGGTCGCCGCCGAGGTCCGCAAGCTGGCCGAACGCAGCCAGATCGCGGCGCAGGAGATAGGCGAACTCTCGTCAAGCAGCGTCGATACTGCCGAGAAGGCGGGCAGTCTGCTCGACAAGATAGTGCCCTCCATTCGCAAGACCTCCGATCTGGTGCAGGAGATCAACGCCGCCTCCGGGGAGCAGGCCAGCGCCGCCAACCAGATAAGCCTGGCCATGAGCCAGCTCAATCAGGTGACCCAGCAAAATGCTGCCAGCAGCGAGGAACTGGCCGCCACCGCGGAGGAGATGAGCTCCCAGGCCAACGAGCTGCAGCAGACCATGGACTTTTTCTCCCTGCAAGGCAGCGGCCGCTCACCCAGACAGGTCGAAAACCTGCACAAGGGCGTGCCTCCCAGAGGCAAGTTTGTGATGCCGGCCCAGCCCCCGTTGCATGGCAATGTGGCTGCGCAACCGCAGGTTGACGAAACCGATTTTGTCCGCTTTTAACCGGAGAGCCTCATGAGCATGTCTACCGAAGTGGTCGCCCAGCCTGGCACGCTGGTACATGACAATCAGGGTGATGCCCAATACCTCACCTTCCTGATCAACGGCGAAATGTTTGCCATCAACATTCTCGGGGTCAAGGAGATCATCGAATACGGCAACATCACCCCCATCCCCATGATGCCGAGTTTTATTCGGGGCGTGATCAACCTGAGGGGGGCCGTCGTCTCTGTAGTGGATCTCAACGCCCGTTTTGGCAATTCACCCTCCAGCATCACTCGCCGCAGCTGCATCGTGATCATCGAGAACGTGCACCCGGACGACCCGGAACACGGCAATCAGGACATTGGCGTGGTGGTGGACTCCGTCTCCGAGGTACTGACCATCCCCTGCAACGAGATTGAGCCGCCACCAAGCTTCGGGGCCCGCATCCGGGCCGACTTCATCAGCGGCATGGGTAAGGTCAACGGCAAGTTCGTCATTCTCATCAATACCGAGAAGGTGCTCTCCATCAACGAGATGGCCCAGCTCAGCGAGTTGACTCAGCAGCAGGAACGGCTACTGGAACAAAAACCACAAACGCCATGACAACAACATAAATCCGCGTTTCGCTCCACCACACAGCAATGACATGTCGCACAAGGATAAGGCCCATGACTCAATCACTCTTTGGCAATCTGTTTGGCAACGGCAATGCTCATGCCTTGCTGCAGGAACAACTGCGCCAGTTGACTGGTGCAACCCGCACCCTGGCTCAGGGGATCCAACAAGGCAAACAATCCGCCCAGCTAGAGCTGGACACGCTCACCGGCCCTCTCAAGGAGCTCTGCCAGGAGTTCAATGCCGTACTGGGGCTGCTGGGAGATCGCCTTGGCAGTGCGCTCGCCGCCCGCGAGGCCAATCAGGCGCTCTACGAAGAAAACCTGCGAGTGCGCAAGGCGCTGGATGGTGCCTCGACCAATGTGATGATCGCCGATACCAATTTGAACATCGTCTACATGAATGAAGCCGTGCTGGCCATGCTGGGACTGGCAGAGTTGGATATTCGCAAGGATCTGCCGAGCTTCGACGTCAGGCACCTGATGGGCAAGAACATCGATACTTTCCACAAGGAGCCCTCCCACCAGCGCAACATGCTGGCCAAGCTGGACAAGACCTACCGCACCCAGATCACGGTCGGAGGCCGCACCTTCTCCCTGATCGCCAACCCCGTTTTCAATGACGGTGGCGAACGGCTCGGCTCCGTGGTGGAGTGGGCCGACCGCACCAAGGAGATCGCCATCGAGAATGAAGTGAAAGCCGCCAATGCCGCCGCCAAGCAGGCGGCCGCCGAAAGTCTGCGAGTCAAGAAGGCGCTCGACGGGGCCAGCACCAACGTGATGATCGCCGATACCGACCTCAACATCATCTACATGAACGAAGCTGTCAGGGAAATGCTGGGCCAGGCCGAAACTGACATCCGCAAGGAGCTGCACCACTTCAACTCGGCCAACCTGATGGGCGCCAACATCGACAGCTTTCACAAGAATCCGGGCCATCAACGCAGCATGCTGGCCAAGTTGAACAACACCTATCGTACCCAGATCATGCTGGGGGGACGCACTTTCGCCCTCATCGCCAACCCGGTATTCGGCGACGATGGCGAGCGGCTGGGCTCCGTGGTCGAGTGGTCGGATCGCACCAAGGAGGTCGCCATCGAGCGGGAGATGTCGGAAATCGTCCAGTCCGTCATCAATGGCGAACTGCACCGCCGCATGGACCTCACCGGCAAGAGCGGCTTCTTCCAGAACCTTGGGGAGGGGATAAATCGTATCGCCGAGGTGATCGACACCAGTCTCAACGACGTGATCAGGGTGGTTCAGTCACTGGCGCGCGGGGATCTGACCCAGCACATAGAGGCCGATTACCCCGGCGTATTCGGCACGACCAAGGACTCCCTCAACCAGACCATCGTCTCGCTCACCAATATAGTGACCGAGGTGCTGGGGGCATCCGACAACCTCTCCAGCGCCGCCGAGCAGGTCAGCGCCACCGCCCAGTCCATCAGCCAGTCCAGCAGCGAGCAGGCTTCCAGCATGGAGGAGACCAGCGCCTCCATCGAGCAGATGAGCGCCAGCATCAACCAGAACACCGACAACGCCCAGGTTACCGATGGCATGGCCAGCAAGGCGGCCAAGGAGGCGGTAGAAGGCGGCGAGGCGGTCAAGCTCACGGTCGATGCCATGAAGCAGATTGCCAAGCGCATCGGCATCATAGATGACATCGCCTACCAGACCAATCTGCTGGCCCTCAACGCCGCCATCGAGGCGGCCCGGGCCGGCGACCACGGCAAGGGTTTCGCCGTGGTGGCCGCCGAGGTTCGCAAGCTGGCGGAGCGCAGCCAGGTAGCGGCCCAGGAGATTGGCGAGCTGGCCTCAAGCAGCGTCGACATGGCGGAGAAAGCGGGACGCCTGCTCGATCAGATGGTGCCCTCCATCAACAAGACCTCGGATCTGGTGCAGGAGATCAGCGCCGCCTCCGCAGAGCAGTCAACCGGCGTCAGCCAGATCAACATCGCCATGAACCAGTTGAGCCAGGTGACCCAGCAGAACGCATCCTGCAGCGAAGAGCTGGCCGCCACCGCCGAGGAGATGAGCAGCCAGGCCGAACAGCTGCAACTGGCGATGGAGTTCTTCACCCTGGAGCGGCACAAGCTCAATGCCGGCCAGAAGGTGGCAGCCTCCCGCACCGGCCCCCGCGGCCGCTTCATGCTCGAGAACAATGCCGCAGAGGGTAATGGCAACTTGCCCCGGCCCCACAATGACGGTGACTTTGTTCGCTTCTAACCCGGATGCGGGTGAGTGGAACTCACCCGCATCCCGTTTGTTTCGGGAGTCCTTCCGTGTATCAGACCCAGTTGCATGATGATGAATTTGCGCAGTTTCAACGCTGGATCCACCAGACGGCGGGGATCGATCTGTCACCGGCCAAGAAGGCCCTAGTCGCCAGCCGATTGTCAAAACGGCTCTGTTACTATGAGCTGGAGAGCTATGGCGACTATTTCAGCCTGATCATGCACAACCGCGGCAGTGAACTGCAGATTGCGCTCGATCTGCTCACCACCAACGAGACCTACTTTTTTCGCGAACCCAAGCACTTCGAGTTTCTCGGGACCAAGGTGCTGCGCCAGTTGCCAAAAGAGCGGATGGTTCGGATCTGGAGCGCAGCCAGCTCTTCCGGCGAAGAGCCCTACAGCCTGGCCATGACCCTGGCCGACCATCTGGAGCTGGGTAACTGGGAAGTGATCGCCTCGGATATCTCGACCCGGGTGCTGGAACAGGCGAGAACGGGGCTCTATCCCATTGAACGGGCCCACAACATCCCGCTGCCATTGTTGATGAAGTACTGCCTGAAGGGGGTCGGCTTTCAGGAGGGCACCTTCATCATCGATCGCAAGCTGCGCGAGAAAGTGCAGTTTTACCATATCAACCTGAATCAGGAGTTGCCTGACATCGGGCTGTTCGACGTCATCCTGATCCGCAACGTGATGATCTATTTCAACCGGGAAACCAAGGGACAGGTGCTGCAGCGACTGGTGCCGCGCCTGAGAAAAGGGGGCTATCTCATCGTCAGTCACGCCGAGAGCCTGAACGGCCTGCCCCACGGCCTGCAACTGGTATCCCCTTCCATCTATTTGAAACCTTGAGTTTTTTCAGTATGAAAGAGGTCATGCTGCAACCGGGCGAGTTCTTCTTTGGACAGGATGACGCCATCATCCGCACCCATCTTGGCTCCTGCGTGGCCATTACCATGTGGCATCCGGAGCAGAAGCGAGGTGGCATGTGCCATTACATGCTGCCCAGCCGCGGCCACAGCGCACCGAGTCTGGACGGTCGTTATGCCGATGAGGCAATCCAGCTGTTTATCCACGAAATAGGCAAGCACCCCGCCCCCATCCATGAATACGAGGTCAAGCTGTTTGGCGGCGGCAACATGTTTATAGAACAGCAAACGCTCAACACCATGAATGTGGCCATCAAGAACATCAAGGCGGCCTGGCAGCTGACCCAGCACCTGGGCCTGACCATCAAGGCCCATCATCTTGGCCATGCGGGACACAGAAGTCTGATTTTCGAGCTGGCCAACGGCAATGTCTGGGTACGTCATCATCGCTTGCCACACCGCTAAGGGGGACGGGAATGAAACAGATAAGAGTCATGCTGGTGGATGATTCCGCCGTGGTGAGGCAGGTGTTGCAGGCCATTCTCGAGCAGGAGCCCGATATCAAGGTGATTGCCACCGCCTCCGACCCGCTGTTTGCACAAGAGAAACTGAAGAAGGAGTGGCCAGACGTGATCGTGCTGGACGTGGAGATGCCACGTATGGATGGCATCACCTTCCTCACCAAGATCATGGCCGAGCACCCCACCCCAGTGGTGATCTGCTCCTCCCTGACCGAGAAGGGGGCGGAAACCACGCTGCAGGCGATGGCCGCCGGCGCCGTCGACATCATCACCAAGCCCACGGTCGGTCTGAAAAGCTTTCTGCAGGAGTCGGCGCAGGAGCTGGCCATGGCGGTGCGCGCCGCCGCCCAGGCCAATGTCAGACGCCAAGTCAGAACCCAGTCCACCACGGTCGCCCCCAAGCTCAATGCCGACGCCATCATGGCGCCGGCCAGCCAGCATGCCATGGCCCAGACCACGGAGCGGATCGTGGCGATCGGCACCTCCACCGGCGGCACCCAGGCACTGGAGGCCGTGCTGACTACCCTGCCCCGGGTCTGCCCCGGCATCGTCATCGTGCAGCACATGCCGGAGAAGTTCACCGCCTCCTTTGCCGAGCGGCTCAACAACCTGTGCCAGATAGAGGTGCGGGAGGCCAGAAGCAATGATCGGGTGATTCCCGGGCTCGCGCTCATCGCCCCCGGCGGCAAGCACATGCTGCTCAAGCGCAGCGGCGCCTACTATCACGTCGACGTGATGGACGGCCCCCTCATCAACCGCCACCGCCCTTCGGTGGACGTGCTGTTTCGCTCGGTGGCCAAGTTTGCCGGCAGCAATGCCACCGGCATCATCATGACCGGGATGGGGGATGACGGTGCGCGCGGGCTGCGCGAGATGCTGGAAGCAGGCGCCAATACCTTTGCCCAGGATGAGGCCTCCTGCGTGGTCTTCGGCATGCCCAAGGAGGCCATCAAGCTCGGCGCCGCCCGCCATGTCCTGCCGCTGCAGGATATCCATCACGCCATCGTGGGACGCTAGCAGACAGATGAGGTGACACAGCTCGGCCTGACCGGGCTGTGTTGTTTCAATGCGGCATGTCGTCGAGCAGAGCGAACAGGCGATCAATCTCCGCCGAGGTGTTGTAGTGCATGCAGCCTATTCGCAGCACACCGTCGCTCACCCCCAGCTGCTCCACCAGCGCCAGCGCATAGAAGTGGCCGGCCCAGCTGCACACCTGATGCTGCCCCAGAAACTCGGCCATCTCGGCTGGGCTATGACGACTTGAAGTGAGGGCGAAGGTAGGAGTGCGCCCCTTGCTGCCCTGAATGCCGTGCAGGGTGAACCAGGGGCGCTCGGCCAGCCTGGCCAGCAGATGATCGCTGAGCTGCCGCTCATGGGCCTGGCTGCGGGCAAACGCCAGATCGAGGCGAGCTTCCAGCTCGTGTTCGGAGCCGTCCAGCCCGGACAAGGAGGCCAGATACTCTACTGTCGCTTCTACTCCCGCCAGCGCCTCCCAGCTCTGGGTACCGGTTTCCCACTTGTAGGGCGCCACATTTTTGGCCGGTTCAACCTTGTAGGGGGTGAAATGCGCCAGGTGGCGATGCTTGCCGAAGAGGATGCCGAGGTGCGGGCCGAAAAACTTGTAGGCGGAGCAACCGAGGAAGTCGCAATCCCAAGCCTGCACGTCGATGCGCTCATGGGGCGCAAAGTGCACCGCATCTACGTAGAGCAGGGCACCCACCCCGTGCACCGCATCGGCGATACGCGGAATATCGACCAGAGTACCTGTGGTGTTGGAGGCCGCTGTTACCGCCACCAGCCGGGTTTTGGGCCCGAGCAGGCTGAACAGATGCGCATAGTCCAGTCCGCCGGTCGTCACATCTACTCTTGCCTGATGCACTACCACGCCGCGATCCGCTGCCGCTTGCTGCCAGCTGGAGACGTTGGAGTAGTGATCGAGCGCGCTGACGATGATCTCGTCCCCCGCCTGCCACTCTCTGGCCAAGGCACGACTCAGCGCAAAGGTCAGGGTGGTGAAGTTGGCGCCGAATACTATCTCTTCAGCCCGCTCCGCCCCCAGCAAGGCCGCCACCGCCAGCCTGGCCCGCAGGGCCTGCTGCTCGGTCGCCCTGGCCGAGAAAAAGGGGCCGCCCAGATTGGCGTTGAAGCGGCCGAGGTAATCGGTCATGGCCGTGAGCACGGCGTGTGGTACCTGGGCCCCGCCGGGGCCGTCAAAAAAAACGGGGGTTTTGCCTTCAACCAGCTGATTGAGAGCGGGGAACTGGCCGCGCAACACGGCGATATCAAGAGCCTGCATAGGAGAAGTCCACAATCCATGTTAACAGTTGAATAACATGGCGAGAGTAAAATGCAGCAGCAGCAATGTCCATCAGTGAAGCGGTCAGCCATCACACTTACAAAATAAGGTGAATTTTTCAGTATAAAACGCTGCCTGATGGCAACCGGCTGGTGCGACACCTCGCCTCGCCACCATCCTGATCAATGCCAGACAGCAGCAGGGAAGTCGTTGATAAGCGTGAAAAATGAGCGACAAATATCAAAAAATGACCGAATGATACTTTTTTGTCGCCAGATATGCCCGCAAGGGGTTCACAAAGAGCGAAGATCTGATAGTATGCGCCTCGCACTTGGGGAGGGGTTCCCGAGCGGCCAAAGGGATCAGACTGTAAATCTGACGGCTCTGCCTTCGAAGGTTCGAATCCTTCTCCCTCCACCATTCAAGTGCAACAATCAGGAAAATACCCCGTGGAGGGGTTCCCGAGCGGCCAAAGGGATCAGACTGTAAATCTGACGGCTCTGCCTTCGAAGGTTCGAATCCTTCTCCCTCCACCATCTTCCTGAACAATTTGTGTAGTACCCCTGTGGAGGGGTTCCCGAGCGGCCAAAGGGATCAGACTGTAAATCTGACGGCTCTGCCTTCGAAGGTTCGAATCCTTCTCCCTCCACCATCATTCAAGAAAACCCGGCCTAGTGCCGGGTTTTTGCTTTTCACGCATCTATCCATTTGACACTGTCAGATCTGACAATTGCCTGTGGGCCCGCTTTTGGAAACAGTATTGCCATATCGTTCAAGGACATGACCATGTTTGAGATCTGGGATGAAGCAGGGCAGGCGAAAGGATTGAACCTGCAGCAGTTGCAGCAACGGCTGACCAGCTACCGGGGTGAGGTGATGGTGCGTTATATCAACCGCATCGGCTTGCCGACTACCCTGTTCCTGACGGTCGACAAGGGCCTCGCCTATCAGCGTTTCAAGGCAGACACCCCCTTGCTCGACTGGGACTGGCTGGCACAGGCCATAGAGCCAGAACAGCGCAAAACCCCATTGCTGCCGCTTGAGGCCGTTGCCCGCTGAGAGTCAGCGCCCTCGATACCGTTACATGCAGAAATGAATTCAATATCGGTATTTATTTTAAAAATTCTGTCCAAGACTTTTACCACAAACTACTCACTATAGCTGGCCATGCGGCGGGATATATCTTCTCAACCAGGCAGCACATTTCTTTAATCCCCCCCATCATTATCCCTGCGAAATATCCCGCCAAACTATGAACCAATGAAAACAATCTTGATAAAATACATCGAAAGCTCGCCATCAATATTTTTGGTCAGTCACCAAGTCTGTTTCTCATAAACATTCTATTTTCCCCTCCCCTGCTGGCCTGGTTGATGACCCCAGAGGGAACGCCACCCAAGCCCTGCCGACTTTGCTCTGCTCAGGTGGTGAGCAAGGCAGGCCGGCTAGCGGGTAATCCAATGAATGGCAACCCTCACCAACACCTTGGCATCAGCAGTTTGAGCGCCCAATTTTTACCAAATCATGCTGACCTGCCATACAGCGTTGAAATGCTTGTTCAAGCCGACATTTAGGCGCTGTTATTTAATACCAGCATCCGGTTAGCTTCCCTGCATTATCACATGCTGTCAGGAAGTATTGATTTTATATAAAAAATACATTTCATAGAGGCACATAAATATATCCATCCGGCTAACTCACCCATATTATCAGAGAATTCCTACAGAACATTCCGCGCTCCCTCCGCTATTATCCACGGCCATATCCGTCAACAGGTGAGTGCCGTGTTTGCATTTCAAGAAGAGTACCCAATGAGTGACATGGCAAGCATCGCGGCCGCCGAGCCTGCTGTGCCGTTTTATCAGCCGATCATCGGTCGGGATCATCAGGTCAAGGGTTATGAGGTGCTGGCCAGACGCTGGGAGCCGGCCCAGCAGAGCTATCAGGGCATCGACTTCGCCTCCCTCAGTGAGGAGCAATCCCTGCATCTTGATGTCGTCATGCTCAGGGCCATCATGCGGGATCTGCCGACCCTGGCGCAGGCCGGACCCTATTTTCTTTCCATCAATCTCAACCCGACCCTGAGCAGCCCCACCTATCAGAACCTGTTGCTGCTGGTGTTGATGCAGGCGCGCAAGCTGGGGATCGAGATCTGGTTCGAGGTGCTGGAGCACGCCCCGCTGCACCCTCCGCATCGGGCGCTGATCGAGGTGCTGCGCGAGCACGGTGCCCACATCGCCTGCGACGATTTTGGCACCCTGGCCTGCAACTTCCAGCGAGTGATGGCGCTACCCTACGAGATCATCAAGCTGGATCGCTCCCTGCTGCTGCAAGCCAGCAAGACACCCCATGCCCTGCGCATGCTGACCGGTCTGGTGGAGTACCTGCAGCGGCTTGGCATCAAGGTGGTGTGCGAAGGGGTCGAAACCCTGCAGCACATCGAGACAGCCAACCGGCTCGGCTGCGACTATCAGCAGGGCTACGCCTACGCCATGCCTTCCCCCCTCTCCCGCTGGGCCTGAGCGGCCCATTTTACCCGTCGACTCGCGCCGGGGATGATTCCCTGCCAAATTGCATGATGCGGTGAGGGCGAGTACAATCTCGCACCCCGTTTATCCGGCCGATGCCGGGTATGCCGTGACCGGGTGGCGGTGTGAGTATCCACTCCCGGCGCAGCTCAACCCATACGACGCCATCAGGTGGCGCCGTCCTGATTTGCAATCAGACATAAGAGTCCGACATGTTTAAACCAGAATTGCTCTCCCCCGCAGGTTCCCTCAAGAACATGCGTTATGCCTACGCCTATGGCGCCGATGCCGTCTATGCCGGCCAGCCCCGCTACAGCCTGCGGGTGCGCAACAACGAATTCGATCACGAGAACCTGCAGCTCGGCATCAACGAAGCCCATGCCCTCGGCAAGCAGTTCTACGTGGTGGCCAACATCCAGCCCCACAACTCCAAGCTCAAGACCTTCATCCGCGACATGCGCCCCGTGGTGGAGATGAACCCGGATGCGCTGATCATGTCCGACCCCGGTCTCATCATGATGATGCGTGAAGCCTTCCCGGACATGCCCATTCACCTCTCGGTGCAGGCCAACGCGGTCAACTGGGCTACGGTGAAGTTCTGGCATCAGATGGGCCTGACCCGTGCCATCCTCTCTCGCGAGCTGTCGCTGGACGAGATCGAAGAGATCCGCATGCAGGTCCCTGAGATGGAGCTGGAAGTGTTCGTCCATGGCGCCCTGTGCATGGCCTACTCCGGCCGCTGCCTGCTCTCCGGCTACATCAACAAGCGCGACCCCAACCAGGGCACCTGCACCAACTCCTGCCGCTGGGAGTACAAGGTGCACGAGGGTAAAGAGGACGAGGTGGGCCAGATCGTCCACCGCCAGGAGCCCATCGCCGTGCAGAAGGTCGACCCGACCCTGGGTGCCGGCAAACCGACCGATGCGCTGGTGCTGCTGGAAGAGTCCAACCGTCCGGGCGAGTACATGAGCGCGTTCGAGGACGAGCACGGCACCTACATCATGAACTCCAAGGATCTGCGCGCCGTCGAGCACGTGGAGCGGCTGACCAGGATGGGCGTCCATTCGCTCAAGATCGAAGGCCGTACCAAGTCCTTCTACTACTGCGCACGCACCGCCCAGGTCTATCGCAAAGCGATCGACGATGCGGTTGCCGGCCGGCCGTTTGACCGCAGCCTGATGGGCACCCTCGAAAATCTGGCCCACCGCGGTTACACCGAGGGCTTCCTGCGCCGTCACAACCACAGCGAATACCAGAACTACGACTACGGCTACTCGGTCTCCGACACCCAGCAGTTCGTCGGCGAGATCACCGGTCGCAACGGCGACATGGTGGAAGTCGAGGTGAAGAACAAGTTCCTGGTGGGCAACAGCCTGGAGCTGATGACCCCGCAGGGCAACCTCAGCTTCAATCTGGAGCAGATGCAGAACCGCAAGGGCGAACTCATCGACACCGCGCCGGGCAACGGCCACGTGGTCTACGTACCGGTACCGAAGGAAGTGGACGTGAACTACGGCATCCTGCTGCGCAACCTCGGCGAGCGCGAGGACACCCGTCAGCCCCACTCGGCCGCCTGAGATGTCCCTGCTCATCACCGACAAGTGCATCAACTGTGACATGTGCGATCCCGAGTGTCCGAACCAGGCCATTAGCCTTGGCGAGGAGATCTACGAGATCGACCCCAGTCGCTGCACCGAGTGCGTCGGTCACTACGAGAAGCCGACCTGCATCAGTGTCTGCCCTATCGACTGCATCATCTGGGATCCCGCTCACGTGGAAACCGAAGAGCAGCTGATGGAGAAGTTCGTGCGGATGCACCGGCAGTAACATCGGTAATCTGCAGGTCGCAACAACATCATAAAAAAAAGCCCCGCATGCGGGGCTTTTTCACGTTTGGCTCTCACGGCACCTAGACGTATTCCATAAAGACCCGGGAGGTGAGCTTGGTGATGAGCTCGTAGGGAATGGTGCCGATCTGGTCGGCCACCCGCTCCACCGGCAAGCCCTCACCCCACAGCACCGCCTCGTCGCCCGCCTTGTCGGTGGCGCCGGGGCCGAGATCCACCGTGGTCATGTCCATGGAGACCCGCCCCACCAGGGGTACGATGCGGCCATTGACCAACACAGGCGTGCCGTTGGGGGCCATCCGTGGATAACCGTCGCCGTAACCGATGGCGATGACCCCGAGCCGGGTATCGCGATCCGACACCCAGTTGGCGCCATAGCCCACCGGCTCGCCCGCCTTGTGATCCCGCACCGCAATCAGTTGTGTCTTGAGGGTCATCACCGGCTGCAGGTCGTAATCCGCCGCCACAGTATTGGGGAAGGGCGAGACGCCGTAGAGGATGACGCCCGGGCGCACCCAGTCGCAGTGGGAATCCGGCCAGGCCAGGATGCCCGCCGAGTTGGCCATGGCCCGCTCGCCCTTGAGCGGCGCGGTCAGCTGGCTGAACAGGTCGATCTGCTCGCGGGTGGTGGGCTGCTCCAGCTCATCGGAGCGGCTGAAGTGGGTCATAATGTTGAACGGCTGCACCACGTTCTTGCACTTGCCGAGCCGCTCGATAAAGGCAGGCATCTCGTCGGCCCGTACCCCGAGCCGGTGCATGCCGGTGTCGAGCTTGAGCCAGGCCACCACGGGGGCAGGCAGCTCGGCCTGCTCCAGCGCTTCGAGCTGCTCCCAGGTGTGCACCGCGGTCTGCAGGTTGTTGGCCGCCAGCACCGGCAGGTCGGCCGCGCTGAAGAAGCCCTCCAGCAGCACGATGGGCTTGACCACGGCGCAGGAGCGCAGCATCAGCGCCTCTTCGATGCGGGCCACCGCGTAGGCGTCCGCATCCACCAGGGTGCGGGCGACCGGCAGCAGACCGTGGCCATAGGCGTTGGCCTTGACCACCGCAATGATCTTGCATTGGGGAGCGTGGCGTTTGACCACGGCGAGGTTGTGGCGCAGGGCCGCTGTATTGATTTGGGCGATAGCCGCTTTCATCTGTTTTCCCTTACGAGGGCATGATAACGCGCCAACGCGTCAGGCACCGGGTGGTGTCAGCCCTCAAATGTCATCGTCTAAGGCCGGACCGGCAGAATTGTCGAACCGGGAAAACTGTTTATGGATGCCGGGAGCAGGCTCCCGACTTAGTAGTCATCATCAAACGCAGGGCCTGCGTAGTTGTCAAAGCGCGAGAACTGGCCCTGGAAGGTGAGGCGCACACGACCGATGGGGCCGTTACGCTGCTTGCCGATGATGATCTCGGCGATCCCCTTGTCGGGGCTGTCGTCGTGGTACACCTCGTCGCGGTAGATGAACATGATCAAGTCCGCATCCTGCTCGATGGAGCCGGATTCCCGCAGATCCGAGTTGACCGGGCGCTTGTCGGCCCGCTGTTCCAGGCTTCGGTTGAGCTGGGAGAGCGCAACCACAGGGCACTGCAGCTCTTTCGCCAGCGCCTTGAGGGAGCGGGAGATTTCACCGATCTCCAACGTACGGTTGTCGGAGAGGCTGGGCACCCGCATCAGCTGCAGGTAGTCCACCATGATCATGCTGATGCCACCGTTGTCCCGCGCCACCCGACGGGCACGCGAGCGCACTTCGGTCGGGGTCAGGCCGGAGGAGTCGTCGATATACATCTTGCCCTTCTCCAGCAGCAGCCCCATGGTGGAGGAGAGACGGGCCCAATCCTCGTCGTCGAGCTGACCGGTCCGCACCTTGGTCTGGTCGATGCGCCCCACCGAGGCGAGCATACGCATGATGATCTGCTCGGAGGGCATCTCGAGGGAGAAGATCAGCACCGGCTTGTCGGCGGTGAGCGCCGCGTGCTCGCACAGGTTCATGGCAAAGGTGGTCTTGCCCATGGAGGGACGGGCCGCGACGATGACCAGATCCGAGCGCTGCAGGCCGGCGGTCATCTTGTCCAGATCGTTGTAGCCCGACGAGACGCCGGTCACCCCGTTGTGGGGGGTTTTGAACAGCTCTTCAATCTTGTCGACGGTCTGCTCGAGGATGAGCTTGAGCGGCTGGGGGCCCTCGTTGGCGCTGGTGCGCTGTTCGGCGATCTGGAACACCTTGCTCTCGGCAAGATCCAGCAGATCGTTGGAGGTGCGGCCCTGGGGCTCGTAACCCGCTTCGACTATCTCGTTGGCGACCGAGATCATCTCCCGCACCACCGCCCGCTCACGCACGATCTCGGCGTAGGCGCTGATGTTGGCGGCACTCGGGGTGTTCTTGGCGATCTCCACCAGATAGGCGAAGCCACCGGCCTCTTCCAGTTGCTCGGAGCGCTCGAGCTCCTCCTGCAAGGTGATGAGGTCGATGGGGTTGCCCGCGTTGGAGAGGCGGGTCATGGCCTGGAAGATCAGGCGGTGCGGGCGGCTGTAGAAATCCTTGTCGATCACCCGTTCGGCGACCCGATCCCAGGCCTCGTTGTCCAGCATCAGGCCGCCCAGTACGGACTGTTCGGCCTCAAAAGAGTGGGGAGGTACTTTCAGCTGTTGTGTCTTGGCGTCTTTTTTCGCCGTCACTTGCTCTGCCATACACATAAAAACCGCAGCGGGAAGGGGACGGGAATTTTACAAAAGAAACCCCGCCATCGCGAGCGCAAATACGCGCTGTTCACTTCTCTGTGGCCCAACCGCCCTCCTGTTGGTTGCTGCCATCGCCTCCTGATGTCCGTTGCCGCGCAAAACGGGGCTCAAACCACGATAAAGGGCCAGACCAGGGTCAGTTCACCCTTGCTCTGTCTGGTTTTGCTGCGCAGTTTGCGCTCCTTGCGGCTCAACCGTCTGTTTTTCATGGGACACACTCCTGCCATTGACACCCACACGACGTGGTTCTTCGTTCATGAATAATTCATGCCAATCATGGTACATATCGGCCCAAGCTGCGACACATTTAGGGACATGCAGCCTGCCATGCGCCTCGCTGAGCTTGCCAAAGCAGAGCATGCCCCACCCACAGACGAGAGTGAAAAGAGTCAAAATGAAAAAGATGCTGACCCTGTTTGCCGTGATCCTGGCCATTGGCCTGGGGGCACCTCACGCCGAAGCCAAGAAGTTTGGCGGCGGCAAATCCTTCGGCAAGAGCTACAAGACGGCGCCGGCCCAGCCCGCCGCCAAGCCGGTCGACACCAAGAACCCCACCGTGGGCGCCCAGACCCCGCCGAAAAAGAGCGGCATGATGGGTGGTCTGCTGGGTGGCCTGCTGGCCGGCGGCCTGTTCGCCTACCTGCTGGGCAGCGGTGCCTTCGAAGGCCTGCAAGGGATGGACTTCCTGCTGATCGCCCTGCTGGCACTGGGCGGCGTATTCCTGTTCCGCACCCTGCGCAAGGGCAAGATGGCGGCATCGCAGCAGCAACAGACGGCCTATGCCGGCTATCAGCCGCCCCAGAGTGCGGCTCCCCAGCAGTTCGAGCAGAACCACAGCGCCCCGCAGGCCACCGGTTTCGCCGACAGCGATGTGCCGTTCCGCCTGCCGCCAGGTTTTGACATGAACGGTTTCCTGGCCGGCGCCCGCGATCACTACCGCACCCTGCAGGAAGCCTGGAACAAGAACGATCTGGAGAAGATCCGCGAATACGTCAGCCCCGAGCTGTTCGAGCAGCTCAAGGCCGACCGCGCCGAGCTGACCGGTGAGCAGCACACCGAGGTGATGTATGTGGATACCCAGCTGGTGCGCGCCGACTACGGCAGCGACTGGGCCCAGGTGAGCGTGCGCTTCAGCGGCCGCTACATGGATCGCCAGGAGCAGGTCGAGGAGGACATCAAGGAGGTGTGGCACCTCGAGCGCAACCTGGCCAAGGACAATGCACCCTGGCACATCGTCGGCATCGAGCAGCTGTAAGCTCGACCAGCCAGTGATGACGGATAAAGGCGGCCTGCGGGCCGCCTTTGCTTTTTGGAGGTCGCTGAAGCCCCTTGTAGTGGCTAGGAGATTGAGGTGTGATTGTGTAGTATGTCCGACCTTTTTTTGTTCAATTGAACCTTCACGAGGCGTGGTACATGGTGTTCCCCTTTCTGCGTAGCAGCAACATGCCTCGTCTCCTGGCCAGCCTGCTCTGCTGCGCCACCCTGATCCTCATCTCCCTTGCCACCCTCTACTGGCAAACCTGGTCGATGACCCGGCAGCAGGCCCAGACCGCCGCCGAGCGCGCCATCACGCAGATCGACAGCGCGCTCTCCCATTCGACCCAGGCGGCCAGGGCGGCCCTGCCACTGGCCAGCCGCCCCTGTCGCGAGGTGGCCCGCGAGCTACGGGTGCTGGTCGCCACCTCCCCCTATGTGCGCTCGATCAACCTCTCCCGCAACGGCCGCCTCTACTGCTCCTCCATCTTCGACGAGATCGATCTCGAGGACCGGCTGCAGGACGATCGCCACGAGCGGCTCAGGCTGGAGGCCGTGACCCGGCTCGGACGCAAGCCGTCGCTGCTGTTTTATCACCTGAGCGAGGGGAGCAACGCCGTGGTGGTCGCCATCAACCCCTATCACCTGAGCAAGCCGCTGCAGTGGCGCCTCGCCGGGGCGAACAGCTGGGTACAGATAGGCGAGCAGTGGCTCGACCTGCGTGGCAAGGTGCATGATGGCCAACCCCCCAGGCTGCGGGGCTTCAACTACCGGCTCGACTCGGCGGCATTCAACTACAGCCTCAATCAGGGATTTCTGCTGAGCGCCGTGCTGACCACCACCCTGCAAAAACAGAGCACCATCATACTGCTGATCCTGCTCCTGGGAGGGCTGGCCGGCCTCGCCACCTACCGCTGGTGGAGCCATATCTCGACCCCGACCCAGGAGCTCAGACGCGCCATCATCAAGCAGGAGTTCGTCCCCTATCTGCAACCCATCGTCGTCAGCCAGAGTGGCCAGCTGCACGGCTGCGAGGTGCTGATGCGCTGGCAGCATCACAGCCAGGGGCTGATCCGACCGGATCTCTTCATCCCGCTGGCGGAGGAGAGCGGCCTCATCATCCTGATGACCCAGACCCTGATGCAGCAGGTGCGGCTGCAGTTCGCCCCCCATGCGGCAGCGTTGCCACCCCGCTTCCACTTCAGCTTCAACATCTGTGCCCGTCACTGCCAGCAGCTGAGCCTGGTGGATGACTGCCGCACCTTTCTCGCCGCCTTCGCCGCCAACGAGGTCACCCTGGTGCTGGAGCTGACCGAGCGCGAGCTCATCACCCCCAACCAGCTCACCGGGCAGCTGTTTGACGAGTTGCGGCAGATGGGGGTCAGGATAGGGCTGGACGACTTTGGTACCGGCCACTCCAGCCTCACCTATCTGCAGCAGTTTCACGTGGACTATCTCAAGATCGACCAGAGCTTCGTCGCCATGATCGGCACCAACGCCCTCTCCCGCCACATTCTCGACAGCACCATCAATCTGGCGACCCGGCTGGGGTTGAAAACCATCGCCGAGGGGGTCGAGACCCGGGAGCAGGCCGACTTTCTCACCGAGCGTCACGTCGACTATCTGCAGGGTTATCTCTATGGCCGCCCGCTCACCCCGCAACAATTTCTGCAGCGGCTGAACATCATTTCAACACCCTGAATCCCGCCCGGGCACGGCAGGGTTGCATCACCCGCCGTGCTGATGGAAAATCCCCGCCGCGCCCCTGTCCTGCTGCGCAAAATCACGCAAACGTTTATTTGCTTTATTAATGTGCAGTAGCTCAAAGGAATCAGCTCTGTTTATTTCCAATTATTACTTTTTGCCTAGAATCGCCACACTCCTGTCATGCAGGAACGATATACAGGACTATAACAACAAGAGGAATATTACCGATGAAGAAGACGCTACTGGCCGTCACCGTCTCAATTACCCTGTTCGGGCTGACCGCCTGCAATTCAGAAAACAGCAGCAAGGAACATATTCCGCTGGATCTGACCATTGCCCACATCAATGATACCCACGCCCACCTCGACCCGACCGAAAATGCCCTGGCGATCCAGCCGAGCGGGCAGGAGCTGTTCAAGTTCAACGCCAAGCTGGGCGGCTATCCGCGTCTGAAGTTCAAGCTGGACGAGCTGCGCAGCCAGGCGGCCAGCGAAGGCCGCAACTTCATGGTGCTCAACGGTGGTGACGCCTTCCAGGGCACCCTCTACTTCACCCAGTTCAAGGGGGAAGAGGAGTCCCGACTGCTCTCCGACATGGGTATCGATGCCATGGTGCTCGGCAACCATGAATTCGATCTGGGCAACCAGGCAATTAAAGACTTCGTCTCACGGGTGAATTTCCCGGTATTGGCTTCCAATATGGTGAAATCCAGTAGCGCCACCCTGAAGGACAGCGAGAATATTCACGAATATGTCATTAAGGAAGTCAATGGCGAGAGCGTGGGTATTTTCGGACTGGTGCTGGAAAATATGCATGATATTTCCTCACCGGACAAAGACACCCAATTCCTGCCGATGATTGAGACCGCCCAGAAAATGGTCGACACCCTCAAGTCCAAGGGTGCCAACAAGATCATCATGGTCACCCATATCGGCCTGCAAAATGACCAGGCGGTCGCCAAGGCTGTCAACGGCATCGACCTGATCGTCGGCGGTCACTCCCAGACCTTCCTCGGCGACATCACCGAGCTCAACAGCATCGGCTACACCGCCCACAACCAGAACCCGGCCGACGACAACACCTATGCCCAGATCGTCAACAACCCGGACGGTGGCAAGACTTGTATCGTGCAGGCCGGCGAATGGGCCAAGGGCTACGGCCTGGTCAACGTCTCCCTGAGCAAGGAAGGCGAGCTCACCAAGTGTGAAGGGCGCAACACCCTGATGACCGGCGACGACTTCACCAAGGAAGTGGCCAAGAAGAAGGTGCCGCTGAGCGGCACCGAGCAGACCAACGTGGTCGACTTCATCAGCAAGTCTCCGGTCATCGAGATCGTGCCGGAAGACACCGCCATGCGCGACGTGATCGACACCGAGTACAAGCCGGCCGTGGCCGAGCTCGAGGCCAAGATCATCGCCGACGTGCCGACCAAGCTGCCCCATGTGCGCGTGCCGACCACCCCGGACGGCGCCGGCCTCATCGATCCCCTGGTGGCCGAGTCGCTCTACTGGAAGCTCAACAAGCTCAACACCAAGGTGGACTTCACCATCCAGAACGCCGGTGGCGTGCGTGCCGACGTGAACGCGGGCCCGCTCTCGGTCGGTTACGTGATGGGGACCCTGCTGCCGTTTGGCAACAAGATCGCCGCCTTCAACCTCAAGGGCAAGGACGTGCGTGCCACCCTGGAGTACGCCGTTGACTACTCCATCGGTCTGGAGACCGGGATCGCCGCCTCCAGCGGTGCCTTCCCCTACGTCGGCCACCTGAGCTACACCTATGACGGCAAGCTGGCCAAGGGCTCCCGCATCACCAAGCTGGAGATGCTGGACGCCAACGGCCAGTGGCTGCCGCTGGATGACGAGAAGGTCTACCGCGTTGGTGCCAACACCTACATCGCCTCCGGCAAGGATGGCTACAGCGGTCTGCTCAAGCGCGAAGAGCTGCCCAACAAGGGTGACTACGTCGACTCCGGCGTGGGCGAGAACGAGATGTTCATGGAGTACGCCGAGTCCCAGGGCACCCTCAATCCGCTGCCCTATGCGACCGTGACCTACTACAAGCCCTGATCCGGCTCACAAGCTGTTGCAACGGCGCCTGAGGGCGCCGTTTTTATGGCATACTCCCCGCCAATCGATGCCGAGGAGACCTTTTGATGGCGAAGTACGACAAGATTTCCCCCGAGACCCAGCAGGAGGCGATGAAAATTGCCCGCGCCAACCAGAAACCGGGACAGACCAAGGAGCAGACCCAGCTGATCGCCCAGGGGATCCAGAAAGGCATAGACGAATACAAGAAGCAGATGAAGGCGCGGGCCCGCGAGGCCAATCGCCAGAAAAAACTGCAGGCCAAGGCCAAACAGTCTCACCCAGCGCAGCAGGATGAGGAGCAGGACGACATCGTCGAACTGGTGGAAGTAACCCGCCAGCATCCCCTGCCCTGGCTGCTGCAGGGATTGAGCTGGCTCGGCTTTGCCGCCTGGTACTGGCTGCGCTGAGACGCCGCCGGCAAACCTTTGCCTGGGATCTTCTTCACAGCCCGGGCCCTTGTGGCTGGTCATCCCGGCTGCGGGCTGATTAAATCCCGCCACTGCTGTTTACCCCCTTTTTCAGGATACCCGTTATGAACCCGGCTCCCCTCTACCTGTTGGCCCCCCTGGTGCTGTTTATCGTGACCCTGCTGCTCTATCGCATCTCGCCGCTGCGAGCGGTCGCGGCCGGCAGTGCCCGCTGGTTCATCCTGCCCGCCTTCACCCTCTTCATTCTGCTCATCATCATCAATGGTGCGGCAGACCCGAGCCTGCGCAACCCGGCCTTCCACTGGCTGATGCCGGGGCTCGGCTTTGCCCTCAGTCTGTTTCCGGCCCTGCCCAAGGCACTGGTGCCGCGCCTCGCCATCAAGGAGGGAGCCTTCGCCGCCCTCGGCCTGATGCTGATGAGCCTGGCCATGGTCTACTGACCGGCTGGCCGCTGCCGTTGCCATGACTCAAGGGGCGCTCTGTGACGAGGGCCCCTTGTACAAACAATGGCTTGCAGGCATCTTGGTGAAAGGATCGCCAGCAAGGAGGCCAGATGGACAATCCGCCTGATTTCATGGCGCAGTGGGATTACAAGGACCCCGCCGCCAGTGCCCTGCGTTTTCATGCTCTGCTGCCCGAGGCGCGCGCCGCCGCCGACCTGCAATACGAGCTGGAACTGCTCACCCAGATAGCCCGCACCCATTCGCTGCAACGCCAGTTTGCCGAGGCGCACCAGCTGCTCGACGAGATAGAGCCCCGCCTCACCGAAGCGACCCCGCGGGCCCGCCTGCGCGCCCTGCTGGAGCGCGGCCGCACCTTCAACTCCGCCGGCGACAAGGCCAGCGCCAGGACGCTGTTTGAACAGGCGTGGCAGCTTGGGCTCAAGCACAAGGAGCTCTATCTCGCCATCGATGCGGCCCACATGGTGGCCATCGCCGCCCCGCTGGAGGAGCAGAGCCGCTGGCATCAGCTGGCGATGGAGCTGGCGGAGCGCAGTCAGGATCCAAAGGTGCGCGGCTGGCTCGCCACCCTCTACAACAATCAGGGTTGGACCCTGTTCGAACTGGGCCGGCTGGAAGAGGCCCGCCAATGTCAGCAAAAATGCCTGGCCTGGCACGAGCAGCACAACAATCAGGCCAAGGCCTTTATCGCCCGCTGGAGTCTGGCCCGCCTGAGCCGGGCTCAGGGGCAACACGAGCAGGCCCGGGCCGAGCTGACCCAGCTGAAGGACGACATGGCTGCCGCCGGTGCGCCCGAGGATGGCTATGTGTTCGAAGAGCTGGGGGAAAATGCGCTGGCGCTGGATGATCCGGCCGCCGCCGAATACTTCGCCCGTGCCTGGTTTCTGCTGTCGCAGGATCGCTGGCTCAAGGCCAACGAGGCAGAGCGGCTGGCCAGACTCAAGACGCTGGGCAAGCTCTAGTCAACCATCGTCAGAAACGCAGCGGGGCGGCCAATGGGCCGCCCCGCACGCTTCATCCCCCAAAGGGTAACCCCAGGACGTCAGACCAGGCTCGCCTCCTCCCAGCTCTGTTTCTTGCGATAGATGGTGGAGGGGCTGATCTCCAGCAGGGCCGCCGCCTTGGGAATGTTGCCGTCACAGCTGGCGATGGCCTGCTCTATGGTCTCTTTTTCCACCAGCCAGAGCGGGCGGATCGGGGCATTGGACATCACAGGCTCGGCGCTGCCGACCGGCGCCGGTGCGGATACCGCCAGCGGCAGCCCCCCCCGGCTGCCATTGAGGGGCGGCGGCAAGATGTCAGGGCTCACCAGCTCGCGGTCGTTGAGCACCACTATGTTGCGCACTACGTTCTGCAGCTCGCGCACGTTGCCGGGCCAGGGGTAGTCGAGCAGCACCCGCGCCGCCTCGGCATCGAAATCCTTGAAACGCTTGCTCTCTTCCTTGGCGTAACTCTGCAACAGGTTGCGCGCCAGCAGCAGTATGTCCTCGCCCCGCTCGCGCAGCGGCGGCAGGCTCAGCGGGATCACGTGCAGCCGGTAGTAGAGATCCTCGCGAAAACGCCCTGCTTTCACCTCCACCAGGGGATCCCGGTTGGTGGCGCAGACGAAGCGCACGTCCACCGTCTCCAGCTTGCCGCTGCCGACCCGCTGCAGGGTGCCAGTCTGGATGAAGCGCAGCAGCTTGCTCTGCAGGTCGAGATCCATCTCGCAGATCTCGTCGAGGAACAGGGTGCCGCCGTCAGCCAGGCTGGCCGCCCCCTTGCGATCCCCCTGGGCGCCGGTGAACGACCCCTTCACGTGACCGAAGATCTCGCTCTCCATCAGGTCGTGGGGAATGGCGGCGCAGTTGAGGGCGATGAAGGGTTGCTCCCGGCGCGGGCTGCACTGGTGGATGGCCTCGGCGCACACCTCCTTGCCGGTGCCGCTCTCGCCGGTGATGAACACGGTCGCCTTGCTCGGCGCCGCGCTCTCTATGATGCGATAGACCGCCTGCATCGGCATGGAGGCGCCGATGAAACCGGCAAACGAGCTGCGCTCGAAGTTCTCCCGGTACTGGGCCACCAGCGAGCTGAGCTGCTGGTGCTTGAAGGCGTTGCGGACGGTGGCGCACAGCCGCTTGCCATCGAACGGCTTGGTCAGAAAGTCGAAAGCGCCGAGCCGCATCGCCTCCACCGCCACGTCCACCGAGCCGTGGGCGGTGATCACCACCACCGAGCAGGGCAGCTGCTGTTCAGTGATCTGCTGCAGAATGTCCATGCCGGACATGTCGGGCAGCTCGAGATCCAGCAGCACCACGGGGGGCGGGCTGCTCAGCAGCTGGGCCAGGGCCTGCTGGCCGCAGTCAGCCCCCAGCACCTCATAGCCATCCTGGGCCAGATACTGTTCATAGACCACTGCCAGACTGCGGGTATCTTCCACCAGCAGGACTCGGGGTTTGCTTTCCGCCACGGCGCCATCCTTGCAATTGATTTTGTTGTCTATTTCGCCATCTTAGCACAGTTGGCGACTCTCTCTTTTATCCCGCCATTCGGCAGGATATACAAGCAAAAACGGCTCCCTAAGGAGCCGTTTTTTCAACGCGGGCCGTTTACTTCTTGGCGTTCTCGCCATCGGCAGCCGGCTTCTCGATGGCCAGCAGCTCAACGTCGAACACCAGCACGGCGTTGGCCGGGATGGAGCCTGCACCGTGCTCGCCATAGGCCAGCTTGGACGGCAGGAAGAACTTGAACTTGGAACCAACCGGCATCAGCTGCACACCTTCGGTCCAACCCGGGATCACCTGGTTGAGCGGGAAGGTGGCCGGCTCGCCGCGATCGACGGAGCTGTCGAACTTGGTGCCGTCGGTCAGGGTACCGGTGTAGTGTACCTTGACGATGTCGGTGGCCTTCGGCTTGGCGCCGGTACCCATCTTCTCGACCTGGTATTGCAGGCCGGATTCGGTGCTCTTCACGCCCTCTTTCTTGGCGTTGGCGGCCAGGTACTCTTCACCCTTCTTCAGGTTTTCCACCGCATCCTTGTCAGCTTTGGCCTTGGTCAGCTCGTTGATCTTGGCATCGTATTGCTGCAGAACCTTCTGGATATCCTCGTCGGTCATCTTGGCTTCTTTGCCCAGACCGTCGGTGACGCCCTTCAGGATCACGGCATTGTCCAGCTTGATGCCGAGCTCCTGCTGGCGCTCCAGGGTATTGGCGATATAACGACCCATGGAGAGGCCAATTGCATAGCCGGATTGCTCTTCAAAGCTCTTGGCTTCAGCCTTGGGGGCCTCTGCCGGCTTGCTGGCTTCTGCCTTGACCTCTGCGGTATTCGCAGCAGTCTTCTCGTCTTTTTGGCAAGCAGTCAGACCTACGGCAACCGCCGCAGCCAACAGGGACACCTTCAGAAAATTGTTCATCAGTTTCTCCAAAACTCTAAATACCGCTCTCGGTTCCTTCGTGAAATGAGAGGTTTATCGTGATAAGCGCCTTATACTAACGCCGTGATCGCAGGTAACGAAAGCATGAGACAGGAAAAATGATAAAAAGTGCCATTTATCTCGTCGCGGTTTGCCTGATACTGACAGGCTGCGAACAGAGCTCATCGCCGGACCGGCAACTGACCCTCGCCAGCCAGGGGCTGCTGAGCGCCGATCTGGCCAGTGACGGCAAGCAGGCCATCGTCTCCAGCCTGGGCCAGGGCACGGTAGTGTGGGACCTGGAGCAGGACAAGGAGCGCTGGCGCTGGCGCCAGTCCGACAATCCGGACGACTTCGTCATCATTACTCGCTTCTCGGCGGACAACAGCCACGCCGTGACCGCCAGCCTGAATACCTTCGGGATCTGGCGCCTCAAGGATGGCCAGTCCCAAGGCTACTATTCGCTTCCTGAATCCAGGCTGAGGGACATCGCCCTCTCCGCCGACGGTCGCCAGGTGCTGATCGGCCGGGAGGACGGCAAGGCGGAGGTGGTGGACACCCGCACCGGCCGCAGATTGCAATTCCTCGGCCACACCGAGCAGGTCAACACAGTCGACATCTCCCCCAACGGCCGTTACGCCCTCACCGGCGGCAACGACTACAGCGCCTACCTGTGGGATACCCGCAGCGGCCAGGTGGTGTGGCGCTTCAACCACGCCGGCCGGGTGGTATTGGCCAGGCTCGACCCGAGCGGACGGCTCGCCTTCACCGCCGACAGCCGCCAGGCCAGCATCTGGGATCTGACAACCGGCAAGGAGCTGAGCCGGCTGCAATTCGACCACCGCTTCGAGGTCTACACCACGGCGCGCTTTGCCAACGACGGCAAGTGGCTCATCACCGGCGCCCCCTCCCGCCAGCTCTCCCTGTGGCAGGTGAGCGACGGCAGCCTGCTGCAGAGCTGGCGCGTCTCGCCCCATCCCAAGGTGAAACCACCGAGCGCAGTGGTCTACGGCGTGGCTTTGCGCGACAATAGCCACCTTGTCAGCGCCAGCTCCAGCGGCCTGGCCGAAATCTGGACTATCAAGTAAGGACCAAAAGGCCCATGAGTCAGCAATTAAACGATCGCCTCGAAACCCTGGAAAGCCGCCTCGCCTTCGCCGAATACACGGTGGAGCAGCTCAACGAGGAGGTCACCACCCAGGGGCGCGAGCTGGATCGGCTCAAGCATCGGATCCAGCTGCTGGTGGACAAGCTGCAGAGCGTGCAGCCAAGCCAGATCGCCAGCATGGCCGAAGAGACCCCGCCGCCGCACTACTGAGTGCGCAGCCATAAAAAAACCCGCGCCAGGCGCGGGTTTTTTTATCATCGGCAATGCCGTGATCAGTGCTGATGGCCCTTGCCACCGCAACCGCCGCCACCGCAGCAGCCGCCGTGACCATGGTCGTCGCCGTGGTCATGACCGTGATCGTGGCCGTGATGGCCACCGCCGCAGCAACCGCCGTGTTCATGGTCGTGACCATGATCGTGGTCGTGGCCATGATCGTGACCGCAACCACCGGCACCGTGCACGTGGCCGTGGGCCAGCTCTTCGGCAGTGGCGGCGCGCACGTCCTTGATCTCGACCTTGAAGCCCAGGGTCACGCCGGCCAGCGGATGGTTGCCATCCACCTTGACGAACTCTTCGGACACTTCGACCACGGTCACCGGACGGTGACCTTCGTCGGTCTCGGCCACAAAAGTATCCCCTTCAGACACTTCCATGCCGTCGAACAGCTCGCCCGGCACTTCTTGCACCAGGTTCTCGTCGTACTCGCCATAGGCCTGGCTCGGCGTCAGGGTGACGTCGAACGCCTCGCCCACGCTGCGCCCTTCCAGCTCGGCTTCGAGGCCAGAGACCAGATAACGGGTACCGTGCAGATACACCAGAGGCTCTTTACCGACAGTGGTGTCGATGACTTCACCGTGTTCGTCGGTGACCGTGTATTCCAGCGTAACCACGCTCAGGGGAGCTACTTTCATGTCAGGGATCCTGCGGATAGAAAAAAACGGGCCCAGAATACCTCAAAAAGGCAGACAAGCATATGGTGGGCCCGGCTCAGTCGTGATGAAAAAGCCAGCAGGGGATGGCAATGCAAAGCCACCCGCCATCCCGTTGGCCGGCACTCATGGGAGTGAGCGGCGCGCTGGCCCGTGCAGGCCGGCGGCCGCCATCAGTCCGAGGGATAGGCACAGTCCGCGCTCTGCCCCTCCATTATTCCGGGCGAAACACCCCGATCACCTGCTCGGTCTCGCGGGTTACCTTGGCCACCTCGGCCTCGGTCTGCACCTGGGTATCCCCGCACTCGACGCAGGTCACCTTCTCGACTCCATGCTCCATATACAGCATCATGGTGTCCATTTTGCCGCACGCCGGGCAGACAGCCCCGGCAATGAAGCGTTTTTTACGTCTGGTTTCCATTTTCGTTACCTCCGGGCAGCATCATATCAGGGTTTTTACATGCATCACGCCATCGAACATCAGCATTTTTTCACCCCCCATCTGCAAGTCGGCGTTCGCAAACGCGTGCCGGCAGGGCAACTGCTGCGGATTGCACGGGGTGCGGCGCTGCTGCGACTCGGCGCCCATGAGCTGCTGCTGACGGCGGGAAGCCACTTCTGGCTCTGTGCCGATGCCCTGGCCGCGTTCAGCCCGCTGGCGGGCTGCCGTTACGATCTGCTGACCTGCTCGGTGCGTGTCGACCAGCCCGCCCAGGCGGGCTGGCTGCAACCCGGCCCGCTGCTGGATCCCCTGTTCGACAGCCTGGCCGACTGGCAGCGCCCCCGCGACTGGCACGGCGCCTACGGTCACCGGCTGCAGGTGCTGCTGGATGAGCTGCAGGGCTGCCCCATCCAGTCGCAGGCGGATGTTGGGCTGCAGACCGCCTGGCAGGGTCTGGCCGCTGGCCAGGCTGGCGGCAACGAGGCATGGCAGCAGGCGCTGGCGCAGCGCGGCCTCAACGAGCCGGCACTGGCGGCCGATGCCCTGCGGGCGCAGTGGCAGCTGCTGCAGGCGGTGCGTCTGCTCAAGAGCGGCAGCAAGGCTCCTCAGGTGGCGAGCAAGCTCGGTTACGAGGATGAGCGCGCCCTCGATCGCGCCAGCCAGCAGTGGCTCGGCTGCCCGCTGGCGACCCTGCTCGCGGTCTGACCGCCCCCTCGCAGCTCGGCCCCCGGCGCTTCGCAACAGGGCGGATCGCCGCAATAAATGGATGAAATGAGTCCAGTTTTACGGCAAACGGTCGTTAATAACGGAAGGGCCATTTCTCCTATAATCCTTTATGCTAGGGGCCTGAATCGACTGATACCGTTTTGACTCACAGGACATCTGCCATGAAAAGCAAGGCCAACCAATCCCAGGGCATGTTGCTGTTTCATCTCTCGGCCAAGCAATCCTTCGCCATCGGCACCCTCAAGGTAAAAGAGATAGTGCCCTACACCCAGCTGACGGCCATGCCGCACTCGCACCCGACCGTGCTCGGCGCCGCCAGCATGCGTGGCACTACCATCCCGGTGATCGACATGGCCATGGCGGTGGGTTATCGCCCGATCAGCCAGGAAGAGATGCCACACTGCTTCATCATCATCACCGACTGCCGCCGCACCCTGGTGGGCTTTCTGGTGCGCGGCATCGACAAGATCACCGAATGCAACTGGCGCGACATAGCGCCGCCCCCCGCCTCCCTCGGTCACAACGTGTTCGTGACCGGCGTGACCCGGGTCAATGACCAGCTGATCCAGCTGCTGGACGTGGAGCTGATCCTCTCCCGGGTCTACCCGGACGACCCCAGCCACCTCTACCCGGTGCTGACCGACGTGCAGCGGGAGCGGATCAAGCCGATGCGGATCCTGCTGGTGGATGACTCCTCGGTCGCCCGCCGCCAGCTGATGGCGGCGCTGGACTACATCAACATCCCCTACGAGGTGTGCACCAACGGCAAGGATGCGTTGACCCTGATGCAGACCCGGGCCGCCCAGAAGACCCCCATCGACATCCTGGTGAGCGACATCGAGATGCCGGGGCTGGACGGCTACGAGCTGGCCTTCGAGGTGCAGAGCGACGCCAAGCTGGCGGGAGCCTACATCATCCTGCACACCTCGCTCTCGAGCGAGATCAGCGTGGAGCGGGCCCACCAGGTGGGTGCCCACGAGGCGCTGACCAAGTTTGAAGCCAACGAGCTGATCCAGGCCATGCTGCGCGGTGCCGAGCACCACGACAGCCTGCCGGCCTGATCTCGACGGCGGGCAGCCCGGCTGCTCGCCGTTTCCTTTTCTGTCCCGGACCCAGCATGCTGATCGAAAGTCACTTCCACGCCCCCTGGTGGGCGCGCAATCCCCATCTGCAAACCATTTTGCCCAAGTGGCTGCGCCGCCAACCGGCCCGCTTCGTGGCCGAGCGCTTCGAGCTGGCGGACGGCGACTTCGTCGATCTCGCCTGGAGCGGCGAGATCAGCCGGGATGAGCGACCGCTCATCGTGCTGTTTCACGGGCTGGAGGGAAGTATTCACTCCCACTATGCCAAGGGGCTGTTCGCCCACCTGCAACGCCAGGGCAACGAGGCGGTACTGATGCACTTTCGCGGCTGCAGCGGCGAGCCGAACCGGCTGCTGCAGGCCTATCACTCCGGTGCCATCGAGGATGCCCAGGCGGTGATCGCCGAGCTCGGCCGCCGCTTTCCCGGCAAGCCGCTCATCGCCATCGGCTATTCGCTGGGGGGCAACATGCTGGTCAATCTGCTGGCGCGCGCCTGCCCGCGCGAGCTGAAGGCGGCGGTGGTGATCTCGGCGCCGCTGCGGCTGGACAGCTGTGCCGATCGGGTTAATCAGGGCTTCTCGCGGGTTTATCAGCGTTATCTGCTGGGCACCATGCGCCACAACCTGCAGCAGAAGATCCGGCGGCAAGCGGCGGCCAGCGCCCGCTGGCAGCCGCAGCAGGTGCGCGCCATCGCCACCCTGCGCGACTTCGACGAGCAGGTCACGGCGCCACTGCACGGTTTTGACAGCGCCGATCACTACTACCAGCGCTGCTCGGGCCTGGGGATGCTGGCTCAGATCCCCATCCCCACCCTGGTGATCCACGCCGCCGACGATCCCTTCATGACCGAGGCGGTGATCCCGCAGGCGGAGCAACTCTCCCCCATGGTGCGTTACGAGTTGAGCCGGCGGGGCGGCCACGTGGGCTTCCTGCATGGCACCCCCTGGCGGCCAAGATTCTGGCTGGAGGAGCGGATTAGCCAGTGGCTGCAGGAGCAGACTCAAGGTACGGGCCGGTAGCCATGGCGGCCGCTCTCTCACCTCATCGGCGGGCGGCCAGATAAATCCCTTGCGCTGGCCGACCACAGATAGACAATACCCGCTCTCTGGTAACGGAAGATGAAACCATGATAATCCCCTGGCAAGAGCTGGATGCAGACACCCTCAACAACCTGCTCGAGCACTTCGTGCTGCAGGAAGGCACCGAGTATGGCGAACAGGATGTCAGTCTGGCCGACAAGGTCGACGATGTCAGAGCTCAGCTGCAGCAGGGCGTGGCGGTGATCGTGTACAGCGAGCTGCACGAGAGCGTGAACATAGTGCCCAAGGCGACCCTCGACAGGGCGCAGGTGGACGACCTACCGCAATAGCCTGCCCATCGCCGTGGCGGGCCTGCCACCCTGGCCGCCCTTCTCCCTGTCTGTTCCCGCCGGATCTCCCCGCCCCCGATAAAACAACATGGCCCTGCGCAACTGCGCAGGGCCATGTTGACTGGCATTGCTGCCACCTTGCCAAATCTTGTTCATGCCTGTTCTGCAAACACCTTGCGCCCCTGGCGCGGCCTGTCCTCTCTCCCCGATAGCGGATAACGACAAGGGTGACCGCAATAATTAAGCGCCGGGTTATATCGACAAAATAGAATAAATAAAGTGAAGCGGTTCACAATATTAAATTATGATGACAAAACTCGCCCTCCCCATAAAAATAGTGAGAGCAATATCTCGCTTCAGCCAATATCCAGCAGATTAATCCGCCACACAGCTGATTATTGATGGCGGCCCAATATGACAAGATGTTATTTCATTACCGATTCACCCCGGCCGATGGCGTAATAATGGAACCCATGATCTTTCATGCGACCCGGATCAAACAGATTGCGACCATCCACGATCAGGGGGCGCTTCAACGCCTGCTTGATGGCGGCAAAGTTGGGAGCCTTGAAGTGGTTCCACTCGGTGCAGATCACCAGGGCATCCGCACCAAACAGGGCGGCCTCCTTGGTGCCCATCAAGCGCAGCTTGTCGCAGTTGCCGTAGATCTGCTGGGCCTCCTGCATCGCCTCGGGATCATAGGCCTGCACGGTCGCACCGGCCTGCCACAACGCCTCCATCAGGGCCCGGCTCGGCGCCTCGCGCATGTCGTCGGTGTTGGGCTTGAACGCCAGCCCCCACAGGGCGATGGTCTTGCAGGCCAAGGTCTCCCCTTCGGAGCGGAAGAACGCTAACAGCAGCTGAAACAGCCGCGACTTTTGCAATTCATTGACCCGCTCCACCGCCCGGATCAGCGGCGTGTCGTACTCCAGCTCCTGGGCCGTGGCCAGCAAGGCTTTGACATCCTTGGGAAAACAGGAGCCGCCATAGCCACAACCCGGGTAGATGAACTGATAGCCGATGCGCTGATCCGAGCCTATCCCCTGGCGCACCATCTCGATGTCGGCGCCGACCCGCTCGGCCAGCCCGGCCATCTCGTTGATGAAGCTTATCTTGGTGGCCAGCATGCAGTTGGCGGCGTACTTGGTCAGCTCGGCGCTGCGCACATCCATGAACAGGATGCGGTCGTGGTTGCGGTTGAACGGCTCGTAGAGCTCGCGCATCAGCTGGCGGGAGGCCTCGTTGGCGGTGCCCACCACGATGCGATCCGGCCGCAGGCAATCCTGGATGGCGGAGCCCTCTTTCAGAAATTCGGGGTTGGAGACCACATCGAAGGCGAACGACTGATCCCGCTGCTGCAGGATGGCGTTGACCCTGGCGGTCACCTTGTCGGCGGTGCCCACCGGCACGGTCGACTTGTTGACTATGATGACGGGCCGATCGCGATACTGGGCGATGGTCTCGGCCACCGTCAGCACGTGGCTGAGATCGGCGGAACCATCTTCCCCCGGTGGCGTCCCCACCGCCAGAAACTGCACATCGCCGTGTTTGACGGCCAGCACGGCATCCGTGGTGAACACCAGGGAGCCGCTCTTGATGTTGCGCTGCAGCAGGGTGTCGAGCCCGGGTTCATAGATAGGGACATGACCGTCCATCAGGGCAGCCACCCGCTGTTCATCGACATCGACACAGATGACCTGGTGACCGACGTCGGCCAGCACGGTGGCCTGAACCAGGCCCACGTAGCCACTTCCAAATACAGTAATGTTCATATTGATACAACCAGAATGTCAGAGAATTTGTAATTTGGAAAAACAGTAGGTTTGGGGGGTTATAAATATTTATCACACTACCTAAGATGTCCGCACCAGTTAATTGTTACCAGCTGTTTCTGGACCATTGCAGGCCCGCTTTTATATCCGTATGTTGAGTAAAACAGTTTGGGGGAGCCCAATTTAATGGGCACTGATTAATATTCTTTGTTGGATCTCATATGCAAGATTTTCTGCCATTTTCACGGCCAGCCATGGGCGATGCCGAGATAAGTGCTGTCTGTGATGTATTGAAATCGGGCTGGATCACCACGGGCCCGAAGAATCATGAACTGGAGCAGCAATTCTGCCATACCTTCGGCTGCCAGCATGCCGTCGCCCTCTGCTCCGCCACCGCCGGCATGCACGTCACCCTGATGGCGCTGGGCATTGGCCCGGGAGACGAGGTGATCACCCCCTCCCAGACCTGGGTCTCCACCATCAACATCATCACCCTGCTGGGGGCCGAGCCGGTCTTCGTCGACGTGGACCCGGATACCCTGATGACCAGCGCCGAGCTGATCGCCCCGCTCATCACCGCCAGGACCAAGGCCATCATCCCGGTGCACTATGCCGGCGCCCCCATCGACCTGGACCCCATCCTCGAGCTGGCCGGCCGGCACGGCATTCCGGTCATCGAAGATGCCGCCCACGCGGTCGGTAGCCGCTATCGGGAGCGCTGGATCGGCGCCAGCGGCACCGCCATCTTCTCCTTCCACGCCATCAAGAACATGACCTGCGCCGAAGGGGGCATGCTGGTGACCGACGACAAGGCGCTGGCAGACAAGGTGCGGATGCTCAAATTCCACGGCCTGGGCGTGGATGCCTTTGATCGCATGAGCCTGGGCCGCAAGCCGCAGGCGGAGGTGATCACCCCGGGCTTCAAGTACAACCTGGCCGACATCAACGCCGCCATCGCCCTGGTGCAGCTGGCACGCCTGCCCGAGCTCAATGCGAAACGGGCCGAACTGGTGACCCGCTACCAGGAGCGGCTGGCCGGTCTGCCGCTGGCCCCCCTCGCCGTGCCGGGCTACCCACACCTGCACGCCTGGCACCTATTCATGGTGCGGGTCGACCCCGAGCGCTGCGGCCTCGATCGGGATCAGCTGATGCAGGCGCTGCAGGAGCGCGGCATCGGCACCGGTCTGCACTTTCGGGCAGCCCATACCCAGAAGTACTACCGCGAACGCTACCCGACCCTCAGCCTGCCCCATACCGAGTGGAACTCCTCACGCCTGTGCACCCTGCCACTCTTCCCGGACATGACGCTGGCCGACGTTGACCGCGTGGTCGCGGCACTTATCGACATATTGGAGTAACCAAACGTGAACAACACTGACATCAAGCTGGTTTCGGTGGTCATCCCCGTCTACAACGAGGAGGCCAGCCTGCCCGTGCTGCTGAGCCGGGTCACCGCCGCCTGCGATCAGCTGTCGCAGGATTACGAAGTGATCCTCATCGACGACGGCAGCCACGACGGCTCCACCGAGCTCATCAGCGAAGCCGCCGCCCGCGAGGACAGCAAGCTGGTCGGGGTGCTGCTCAACCGCAACTACGGTCAACATGCCGCCATCATGGCCGGCTTCGAGACCGCCAAGGGGGATCTGGTGATCACCCTGGATGCGGATCTGCAGAACCCGCCGGAGGAGATCCCCCGCCTGGTAGAAGCCGCCATGCAGGGCTACGACGTGGTGGGCACCATGCGCCGCAACCGCCAGGACTCCTGGTTTCGCAAGACCGCCTCCAAGCTCATCAACAAGTCGGTGCAAAAGGCCACCGGCGTGCACATGAGCGACTACGGCTGCATGCTGCGCGCCTATCGCCGCCACATCATCGACGCCATGCTCTGCTGCCAGGAGCGCAGCACCTTCATCCCCATCCTGGCCAACAGCTTCGCCCGCCGCACCATAGAGCTGGAAGTGGGCCATGCCGAGCGGGCCCACGGAGAGTCCAAATACGGGCTGATGCACCTCATCAACCTGATGTATGACCTGGTCACCTGCATGACCACCACCCCGCTGCGTCTGCTCAGCATCGTCGGCAGCGTGGTGGCGGGTATTGGTTTCGTCTTCTCCATCCTGCTGATCCTGATGCGCCTGGTAATGGGCGCCGACTGGGCCGCCGATGGCGTATTCACCCTCTTTGCCATTCTCTTCACCTTTGTCGGCGTGCAGCTGCTGGGCATGGGGCTGCTGGGAGAGTACATAGGCCGCATGTACACAGACGTGCGCGCCCGTCCCCGCTACTTCATCCACCGGATCGTGCGCACCGCCACCACCCCTCCGCAACAGGAAGCTGAACAATGAAAGTCGTCGTCTTTGCTTATCACGATATCGGTTGCACCGGCATCGAGGCCCTGCTCGAGGCAGGCTACGAGATCCAGGCCGTCTTCACCCACGCCGACGATCCGGGCGAGAACCGCTTCTTCGGCTCGGTCGCCCAGCTCTGCGCCGAGCACAACCTGCCGGTCTACTCCCCCGAGGACGTGAACCACCCGCTCTGGATCGAGCGCATCCAGGAGCTGGCGCCCCAGGCCCTCTTCTCCTTCTACTACCGCAACATGCTCAAGCAGGCGATCCTCGACATCCCGACCGTCGGCGCCTTCAACCTGCATGGCTCCCTGCTGCCCGCCTACCGCGGCCGCGCGCCCATCAACTGGTGCCTGGTCAACGGCGAGACCGAGACCGGCATCACCCTGCACCAGATGACCGCCAAACCCGATGCCGGCGCCATCGTCGCCCAGCAGGGGGTGACCATTGCCGACGACGACACCGCGCTGACCCTGCACGGCAAGGTGTGCCTCGCCGCCCGGGCGCTGCTGGAGCAGGAGCTGCCCAAGCTGCGCGCCGGCGACATCCGCCTCACCCCGCAGGATGAGAACAAGGCCAGCTACTATGGCCGCCGCACCCCGGCCGATGGCGAGCTGCACTGGCACCGCCCGGCCCGCGAACTGCACAACCTGGTGCGCGCCGTCACCCAGCCCTACCCGGGCGCCTTCAGCTTCGCCGGCGATCGCAAGCTGACGGTGTGGAAGAGCCACTGGCTGGCCCAGCAGAGCGACAAGCAGCCGGGCACCATCCTGAGCCAGGAGCCGCTGCGCATCGCCTGCGGTGAAGGAGTGCTGGAGATCCTGGCCGGTCAGGCCGAAGGGGGGCTCTATGTGCGCGGCGCCCAGCTGGCCCGTGAACTGGGGCTGGTGGAAGGGATGAAGATCGGCGCCAAGGCGAGCAATGCCCTGCGCAAGGCGCGGCTGACCCGGGTGCTGATCCTCGGCGTCAACGGCTTCATCGGCAACCACCTGACCGAGCGCCTGCTCCAGGATGGCGGCTACGAGGTCTATGGCCTCGACATCGGCTCCAGCGCGGTGGATCGCTTCATCGGTCACCCCAACTTCCACTTCGTGGAGGGGGACATCAGCATCCACACCGAGTGGATCGAGTATCACATCAAGAAGTGCGACGTGATCCTGCCGCTGGTGGCCATCGCCACCCCCATCGAGTACACCCGCAACCCGCTGCGCGTGTTCGAGCTCGACTTCGAGGAGAACCTCAAGATCGTCCGCTACTGCGTGAAGTACCACAAGCGCATCATCTTCCCCTCCACCTCCGAGGTGTACGGGATGTGCGACGATCACAGCTTCGATGAAGACAGCTCCCGCCTCATCGTCGGCCCCATCAACAAGCAGCGCTGGATCTACTCGGTCTCCAAGCAGCTGCTGGACCGCGTCATCTGGGCCTACGGCAAGAAGGAGGGGCTCAACTTCACACTGTTCCGTCCCTTCAACTGGATGGGGCCGCGTCTGGACAGCCTGGACTCCGCCCGCATCGGCAGCTCCCGCGCCATCACCCAGCTGATCCTCAACCTGGTGGACGGCACCCCGATCCAGCTGGTGGACGGTGGCGCCCAGAAGCGCTGCTTCACCGACATCGAGGACGGCATCGAGGCCCTGTTCCGCATCATCGAGAACAAGGGGAACCGCTGCGACGGCCAGATCATCAACATCGGCAACCCGGACAACGAGGCCAGCATCCAGCAGATGGCCGAGATCCTGCTCGCCAAGTTCGAGGCTCACCCGCTGCGCGACCAGTTCCCGCCGTTCGCCGGCTTCAAGCTGGTGGAGAGCAAATCCTTCTACGGCGACGGCTATCAGGACGTCTCCCACCGCCGGCCGAGCATCGCCAATGCCCGCCGCCTGCTGGACTGGGAACCGACCATCGAGATGGAAGAGACCATAGGCAACACCCTGGACTTCTTCCTGCAAGGGGCGGTCACCACGGGAGTCGAGCATGACTGAGGTGGGTCTGCGGATCGACGTCGATACCTTCAGGGGGACCCGTGACGGGGTGCCCCGCCTGCTGCAACTGCTCGACAAGCATCAGGTCAAGGGGAGCTTCTTCTTCTCGGTCGGACCGGACAACATGGGGCGCCACTTGTGGCGCCTGCTAAAACCCCGCTTTCTACTCAAGATGCTGCGCTCCAACGCAGCATCCCTCTATGGGCTGGACATCCTGCTGGCCGGCACCGCCTGGCCCGGCAAGTCCATCGGCAAGCAGCTCGGCTCCCTGATGCGCGACACCGACAGCGCCCGTCACGAGGTAGGGCTGCACGCTTGGGATCACCACGGCTGGCAGGCCAACACCGGCCGCTGGGACGAAGCCGAGCTGATTCGTCAGACCCGGCTAGGGGTGGATGCACTCAACCAGATCCTGGGGCGCGAAGTGGACTGCTCCGCCGCCGCCGGCTGGCGGGCCGACCCGCTCACCACCCAGGCCAAGGAGCAGTTCGGCTTTCGCTACAACAGCGACTGTCGCGGCAGCGGCCTGTTCCGGCCCCTGCTGCAGGACGGTCGCCCCGGCACCCCGCAGATCCCGGTCAACCTGCCCACCTTCGACGAGGTGGTGGGCCATCAGGTGACGGTCGACGGCTTCAACCGTTTCCTGCTAGATCAGCTGGCGACCCCGCCGGCGCAGGGCCCCCACGTCTACACCATCCACGCCGAAGTGGAAGGGATCGTGATGGCGGATCAGTTCGATGCCCTGCTCGGCGAAGCCAGGGCGCGCGGCACCCGCTTCGTGCCGCTCGGGGATCTGTTACCATCCGACCCGACCACGCTGCCGACCGGCCGGCTGGTACGCGGCACCCTGCCCGGGCGGGAGGGCTGGCTCGGCTGCAAGGCCGAGGCCTGAGATGCCTGAGATAAATGACGCCACCTCGGGTGGCAGGACTAACCATCGCGCTAATCACACCATGCAACAGAGGATGTCATGACGTTGACCAAGTGGGCCCTGCCCCTGTTCTTTCTCTTCTTTTACCTGCTGCCGCTCGACCAGCGGCCGCTCTGGAGCCCGGACGAAAACCGCTACGCCGAGATAAGCCGGGAGATGGTGAGCACCGGAGACTGGGTGGTCCCCCACTTCCTGGGCCTGCGCTACTTCGAGAAACCCATCGCCGGCTACTGGTTCAACAGCATCAGCCAGCAGCTGTTCGGTGACACCAACTTCGCCGTGCGCTTCGCCTCGGCGGCCGCCACCGGCCTCAGCGCCGTACTCATCTTCTGGTTCGCCCTGCAGCTTTGGCAGTGCCGGCGCAAGGCGTTCCTCGCCGGGCTCATCTATCTGTCGCTGCTGATCGTCTACGGCATCGGCACCTACAGCGTGCTGGACGCCATGGTGACCCTCTGGCTCAACGCCGCCATGGTGAGCTTCTACATCATCCGCAAGGAGGGCTCCCTTGCCAGCCGGGTCGGCGGCTATCTGCTGTTCGGCCTCGCCTGCGGCATGGGCTTTCTCACCAAGGGCTTCATCGCCCTGGCGGTGCCCGTGGTGGTCATAGTGCCCTACGTTATCTATCAGCGCCGCCTGCTCGAGCTGGTGCGCTTCGGGCCGCTGGCCATCCTGAGCGCGGCCCTGCTGGCAGCCCCCTGGGCCATCGCCGTGCACCTGCGCGAGCCGGACTACTGGCACTACTTCTTCTGGATTGAGCACATCCAGCGCTTCGCCGCCGACAACGCCCAGCACAAGGCGCCGTTCTGGTACTACCTGCCCATGGGGCTGCTCGGCACCCTGCCCTGGCTCGGCCTGCTGCCCGGCGCCCTGCGCAAGGGCTGGCAGGAGCGCAAGATAAACCCGGAGACCCTCTACCTGCTGGCCTGGGTGGTGTTGCCCTTCCTCTTCTTCAGCGTGGCCAAGGGCAAGCTGCTCACCTACATCCTGCCCTGCTTCGCCCCGCTGGCCATGCTGATGGCCGCCAGCGCCGTCGATCTGCTCAAGGAGGGGAAAGAGCGGGCCTTCAAGGTCAACGCCTGGCTGAACGGCCTGTTCGGCCTCATCTGCCTGATCGTGCTGGCGGTGCTGGCCTTCTCCCCCCGCCACGCCGTCTACGGCGAGGAGGATCACGGTGCACTGGCGGTGGCCATGGTGATCTTCGCCGGCTGGAGTCTGCTTGGCTTCGTTCAGCTCAAGGCCATCAACCAGCGTTGGACCCTGAGCGCGCTCTGCCCCATGGTGCTGGCCATCGGCCTGCCCTGGGCACTGCCGCAATCGCTGATCGACTCCAAGCTGCCGGAGCGCTTCATCGAGGCCAACCAGGCCGTGCTGATGAAGTCAGGCACCCTGCTGGCCAACGACGTCGGGCTGGCCTCCTCCCTCGCCTGGGGCACCCGGCGCAGCGAGATCAACCTGTTCGACAGCAAGGGGGAGGTCCATTACGGCCTCGGCTACCCGGATGCAGCGGGGCGCTACGTGGCCCGCGCCGACTTCCCGGCCTGGCTGGCACAGGCGCGTAAAAATGGCCAGGTGGCCCTGCTGATGAAGACGGATCGCGACGGCAACACCGGGCCCGTGCCCCCCGCCGACGAGACCATCGTCAGCCACCGGCTGACCCTGCTCATCTACCACGGGGCCCAGTGATGGACATACTGCTGCTGTTGCTGGTGTGCCTGCTGACCTGCAGCGGCCAGATGCTGCAAAAGCAGGCGGTCATCAGCTGGCAGCGCCGCCCCTGCAACCACTGGCAGAAGCTGCGTTCCCCCTGGCTCATCGCCAGCGTGGCGGCCCTCGGCAGCGGCATGCTGCTCTGGATCTACCTGCTGCAACGGCTGCCGCTCGGCATGGCCTACCCCATGCTCAGCATCAATCTGGTGCTGGTACTGGTGGGCTCCAGACTGTTCTTTCACGAGCAGATCAGCTACCACAACTGGCTGGGGGTGGGGGCCATCATAGTGGGCGCCCTGCTGCTGGGAGGTTTGCTATGAGCGGCGGCCATCAGCAGGCGCTGAAGGGGTATCTCTACGTGCTCGGCAGCATAGTGCTGGTGACGGTGGCCCAGCTCGGCATGAAGTGGGGGGCGATCCAGTTGCCGGCCTGGCAGCCGGATCTTGCCGTGATGCTGGCCCATCCGCTGCCTCTACTGGTGATCCTGGCCGGGGTGGGCTGCTACGCCCTGTCGCTGCTCTGCTGGCTGGCGGCGCTGCACTCCACCCCGCTCAACATCGCCTACCCCCTGCTCAGCACCAGCTATGCGCTGGTCTACCTGCTGGCGGTCAACATTCCGCTCTTCGCCGAGCCGCTGGAGCCGGGCAAGGCGCTCGGGGTGCTGTTTATCCTGCTGGGGGCCGTGCTGGTGGGGATCAAGCCTGCGGCCAGCAACAAGCAGGCAGACTAGTTTTTCTCTTGTTTATCGCAAGGGCTGCCATGGCAGCCCTTTTTTGTCTGCCGCCGATGCTGGCACGCCAGAGAAGCGGTTGCGCGGCGGTACTGTCAGACCGCACACTTGACCGTACTCGGAACATGCCCTTATAACGGAAACTCCCAAGGAAGAGAGAATTCTATGTCGGCCAAGCATCCCATCATTGCGGTTACCGGTTCGTCCGGTGCCGGCACCTCCACCTCCACCATCGCCTTTCGCTCCATGTTTCATCAACTCGGATATCAGGCGGCCGTGGTGGAAGGGGACAGTTTTCACCGCTACACCCGCCCGGAAATGGACGTGGCGATCCGCAAGGCGCGCGAACAGGGGCGCCACATCAGCTATTTCGGACCCGAGGCGAACGACTTCGGCCTGCTGGAGAGCTTCTTCCAGGAGTACGGCCAGAACGGCAGCGGCCAGTATCGGCGCTACCTGCACAGCTTCGACGAGGCGGTGCCCTTCAACCAGATGCCGGGCACCTTCACCCCCTGGCAGAACCTGCCGAACGACACCGACCTGCTGTTCTATGAGGGGCTGCACGGCGGCGTGGTCACCGAGGATCACAACGTGGCCCGCCACGTGGACTTTCTCATCGGGGTGGTGCCCATCGTCAACCTGGAGTGGATCCAGAAGCTCATTCGCGACACCTCGGAGCGCGGCCATTCGCGCGAAGCGGTCACCGACTCCATCGTCCGCTCCATGGATGATTACATCAACTTCATCACTCCCCAGTTCTCCCGCACCCACATCAACTTCCAGCGGGTGCCGACGGTGGATACCTCCAACCCCTTCAGCGCCAAGGTGATCCCGAGCCTGGACGAGAGTATGCTGGTGATACGGTTTCGCGGCATCAAGCAGGTGGACTTCCCCTACCTGTTGTCGATGATCGACGGGTCCTTCATGTCGCGGATGAACACCATAGTGGTGCCGGGCGGCAAGATGGGCTTCGCAATGGAGCTGATCCTGCGCCCGCTGATCCAGCAGCTGCTCGAAACCGGCAAGATCACCTGAGCCAAGGAGCTGACGATGCGGTTAGCATTTATCTCTGTGGGATTGGCCGCCCTGCTGGGCGGCTGCAGCAGCGGCCCCGCTGCACCGACCCTGGAGGCGGGCACCATGGTGGTGCGCCCGGCGGCCAGCTGGCCGTTCGGGGCGACGCCGCGCTATGCGCTGGCCGAGCAGTTCCAGTATGCCGGCGACAGCGCCGAGGGCTGGCTGGAGCCGGTCCAGCAGGCGGTCAACCAGGCGCTGGGCAGCAAGGGGTGGCAGAGCGTGCCCCTCGACGAGGCCGACCTTTGGGTCGCCATCGGGGTGGCCGGCAGCAAGGATCTGAGCGACGGCGAGATCTTCGCCCGCCTCGGCATGACGCCCGGGCTACAGGCCAAGGCCGATGCCCGCAAGGGAACCCTGGCCATAGTGCTGCTCGACCGGCGTACCCAGCAGGCGGTGTGGAGCAGCGCCATCTCCCTGGCCAGCGACGTGGCCATCGCCGAAGGGGATCGCCAGCAGCTGAGCCGGCAGCTGGCCGCCAAGATGCTCGACTCCCTGCCCACCCGCTGATCCCTTCCTTTGAATGCAAAACGGCCTGCATCAAGCAGGCCGTTGCGATCACACCATGACAGTCACTTGCGCTGGCAAGTCAGCAGGGTTACCCCTTTCTGGCTGAGGATGGCCTGCTTCTCCTGGTTCCAGAAGGTGGTGACACCGTCGGAATACTTGGCACCGGACTCCGCCTCGACCCGGCCCAGCTTGTGGTAGACGCCGGCATAGGGGAACTGCACCATGTCGGCCTGGGCGTCATAGGTCACGGCCAGCATCTCTTCACCACACTGGTACTGGCTGAACTGGTATTGGGTCGGCTGCGGCATGCTGCAAGCCGCCAGTCCCAGCAGGGGGAGCAACACTATCATTTTTTTCATTGCACTTTCCTTATGTCATGGCGTTATTCGATCGGAATAATCACGGCTATCAGGCTTCAACAATTTGATAACTATGGGTAATTTCTACCGCTTTTTCCAACATCAGGGAAACTGAACAATATTTTTCCATCGACAGATCCACCGCACGGGCCACCTGTTTCTCGGCCAGCCCCTTGCCGGTTACCACGAAGTTGAGGTGGATTTTCTCGAACACCCGCGGCACCGAGTCAGCCCGCTCTCCGGCCAGCTCCACATGACAGGCGGTCACGGATTGACGCGCCTTCTCCAGAATGGAGACCACATCAATTGAGCTGCAACCACCCACCGCCAGCAGGATCATCTCCATCGGGCTGGCACCCTCGCCGGGGTTGGCGCCGTCCAGGATCACCTGGTGACCGGACTCACTCTCGCCCACAAACTTCATGCCTTCCACCCAGCTGACCTTGGCTTTCATTTCACTTTTCCTCTTGATGACGACAGATCTGACCGACATAGCATACCCCAGACGGCGCGACAGCGGCACATATCCGCCATTTTCACGAACTTCCGGGCTAACTAGATCAAAATCAACATCTGATGCCCCCAGCTTCCTTACAATGGCGAACGGAGCGCAGCAGGGGTTGCAAGGGGAGCTGGCAAAAGCCCTCAAAGCCTTGTCAGCACAGACAAAGGCTCTTATCCTACTGCGACTAATACAAGGAATGGCAAGGTTGGCAGCTTGCCCGGACGCACGAGTCCATAAAAAGACACTACAGAGGAATTCTCATGGTCATTGGCAAACCGCAAAGCGATCCCACCCTGGAATGGTTCTTGTCGCACTGCCACATTCATAAGTATCCCGCCAAGAGCACCCTGATCCACGCGGGTGAGAAGGCGGAAACCCTCTACTACATCGTCAAGGGCACTGTGGCCGTCTTGATCAAGGACGATGAAGGCAAGGAGATGATCCTCTCCTATCTGAACCAGGGCGACTTCCTGGGTGAGATGGGTATGTTCGAGGAGAACGAGAATCCCGAGCGTTCCGCCTGGGTGCGTGCCAAGGGCTCCTGCGAAGTGGCCGAGATCTCCTACAAGAAGTTCCGCCAGCTGATCCAGGTCAACCCGGAAATCCTGATGCGCCTCTCCGGCCAGATGGCCAAGCGGCTGCAGCACACCAGCCAGAAGGTCGGCAACCTCGCCTTCCTGGACGTGACCGGCCGGATCGCCCAGACCCTGCTGAACCTGGCCAAGCAGCCGGATGCCATGACCCACCCGGACGGCATGCAGATCAAGATCACCCGTCAGGAGATAGGCCAGATCGTCGGCTGCTCCCGCGAGACCGTCGGCCGGATCCTCAAGATGCTCGAAGAGCAGGAGCTGATCTCCGCCCACGGCAAGACCATAGTGGTGTTCGGCACCCGCTGATCCCCGCTACTGGCGGCCCCGCACTGGGCCGCCGGATAAAGAAGGCTGCCACGGCAGCCTTTTCTGATCGCCTCCCCTATAATCCCGAACGCCCCTGCCAGCACGGCTTTCGCCAAGAGAGATCCTATGCACCTTCAATGCCCCATTTGCCGCAGCCCCCTTCAGCTGCATGACGCCTCCAAGGGGCGCTACTGCGCCAACAAGCACCACTTCGATCCCGCCCCGGAAGGCTATCTGGATCTCATCCCCGGCAAGAAGAACCCCAAGGACAGCGACAGTCGCGCCCTGATGCGCGCCAAGCGTCACTTCCTGGAGCAGGGCCACCAGCTGCCGCTGGTCGAGGCGATGGCCAGCCTGCTCGCCCCCCTCGAACCGCGCGAGCTGATCCACCTGGGCTGTGGCGAGGGCTACTACTGCCGCGCCCTGGCCGAACGACTGCCGGGCTGGCAGTTTGCCGGCGTCGACATCGCCAAGAACACCATCTTCGCCGCCAACAAGGCGCAGCCGGAGGGTCAGTTCGTCATCGCCGATCCGGCCCGTGCCCCCATCATGCCGGGCACGGCCCAGCTGCTGCTGGTCAACGATCTCAAGGTCAAGACCGAACTGCTGGTCAACTGGCTGGCACCGGGCGGCTATCTGCTCTACCTGCAGCCGGGGCCGCGCCATCAGTGGCAGCTGAGGGTCAGCCTCAACCCGGTCAGCATGGAGCACCCGCTGAGCTGGCCGAGCCTGGCCGGCCTCGACCCCATGGGTCAGCTGCGCTGCCAGTTCAGCATGCAGATGGATCAGGGCCTGCGCGAGCACATTCTGGAGACCAGCCGCCTCGGCTGGCGTGCCAGCGGCGAGCAGCGCCACGCCTTCACCCACCAGGGACCGGACGCACTGGAGCAGGATCTGCTGCTGAGCCTGTGGCAAAAGCCGCTGTGAGCATGCCACCCCATGAAAAAAGGCCCTGACGGGCCTTTTTTATTGCGCGGAGATGCCGTTACAGCTTGATCCAGGCATCGCTCCAGGCCGTGCCCTTGCCGGGCTCATAGGCCCAGGCCGCACCGGCACACCAGCCGGTGTAGGGATGGGGTTTGCACTGGTAGTTGCCGCCCAGATTGCTCACCTTGTCACCGGCTTTGTAGGCAGTACCCTCCTTGTAAGGCGGATTGCCATCCGGCGGCGTGGTGCCGCCGCTGCCCTTGATCAGGATCTCGTGGGTGGCGCTGCGGCTCAGTCCCTTGTCGTCGGTCACCTTGAGCACGAAGCCGTAACGGGTGTCGCTGGCCGGGGTCGGCGGCAGGGTGGCACTCAGGGTGGACTGGGTCAGATCCGAGGCGCTGGCCCCGGCCGGCAGGGTCCAGGCGTAGCTGAGTGGCTTGCCTTCCGGATCGCTCGAGCCCTGGCCGGAGAGCAGCACGGTGGCGCCGCCCAGCGCCTCGCTCGGGCCGCTGATGCTGGCCACCGGCGGCAGGTTGGTGCCACCGCCGTTGTCCTCGATCACCACCTCGGGGAAGAAGTGCTGCACGCAGCGGCTGTAGTCACGCTCCTTGAAGGCGCTGAAACGGGTCTGGTAGCCCACCAGCTTGCAGGCGTAGCTCTTGCCGCCGTTGGGGTTGCCCGGCACATAGCTCCAGTCGTTCTCCCAGTAGATGGGCAGGGCGCCGGATCCGGCCTCGTCGAACACCTTCATGTTCTTGCAGCCGAGCACCTCGTCGGCGGGTACCGGCACCCCCAGATACTGGGCCTGGGCCTGGTAGTAGGTGATCCGGTTCTGGGACTGGGCATGCTCGGCCGCACCGCCGCACTCCACCCCGCCGTTGATGATCTGGGTGGTCACCCCGAAGCCCGGCACCAGGCCGTTCTGCCGGTCGTGGGCATTGGGCTGCCAGGTGCCGTCGACCACGTGCAGCATGGAGGGCTTGGGCGGCTGCGGATAGACGAAGAAGAAGACGGCGCTGGCCAGGTTGAGCCAGGTGTCCGCCACTTTTTCCGGGTTGTCCAGCAGGGTGCGCACTGTGCCGAACATGGCCTCGGAGAAGGGGCCGTAGTTGTAGTTGTACGACAGCTGCTTGGCACCGCGACCGAAGTAGCTCTTGAACTCGCCGTTGTCGAACTTGCCGCACGGCCACTGCTGACCCTGCCACACCTCGGGGTTGCACTCGGCGTTGTAGCCGCCGCGCATCTGCTCGGTCCAGCCCATCTCGCGCACCCACACCAGCCCCTGGCGCCACTCGGGCTCGGGTCGCCAGTTCTCGTGGCCGCCGGTCTCCTGGGCGAAGTGGGCAAACATGGTGGCCAGCGACTTGCGGCAGATGGCCTCGGCGTTGCGCCCGTCGTTGTAGTCGCCACAGAAGGCCGGAAACTTGGCCACCGCCTGCAGGAAGCCGCGATAGGTGTACTCCGGCGCCCGCAGCGGGAACAGGAAGTTGAACTGCGATTCGCTGAGCAACCCCTCCACCCGTTTGACGTTGGCGGGGTTGAGCGGCAGACCGGGGGCCACCGCCTCGACCACGGCATTGTCACGGGTGGCGATGGAGGCCTTGACCGCCGTCATGGCCGGGAAGTCGGTAAGCGCCTGCTCCCTGGCATCCAGCTCGCTCTGGCTCAGGTAGACGGTGCTGCCGTCGGCGGTACCGCTGCCGCCCTGCTCAGGCGGAGTGACCCCCTCTCCGCCGCCGGGGGGCGTCACCTCACCCTCTCCCATCAGCGCCCACGGCGAGTCCCACTCGTTGGCCACCTGCAGCCCCGGGCTCTGGCCCGGATTGGCGTACCACTTGGCCTCGTAGATCTGGCCGTTGAAGCTGACCTGGCTGCCGCCGGCATAGCCCTGATTGATGTCATAAGGGGTGGCGGCCCACAACTGGCCGCTCAGACAGAGCGCGGCCAGCAGGGTGGCCACAGAGGACTTTCTTGTCATCATATTTACCTCTTGCTAGTGAAGGGCGGGGCTTGGCCCCCGCCCGTGGCACCTCGCGTTGCGCGAGGCGAAAAGGGATCAACGCGTCGCCAGCGGCATGCCGTTGACCGTGTAACCGAGCCCGGCCGGCGCAGACGCAAGCTGGACCTCGGCCTGTGACTGGTTGCGGCACAGCACGCTGGCGCTGCGCGGCTCGCTCGCGGTCGGCACGTTGACGTGGAACTTGTTCATCACGCTGGCGCTCAGCCTGTGGTTGGCCAGCTTGAAGCGCAGCAGACCGTCGCGGGTCTCCACCTGCAGCTGGCAGTCGCTGTTGCCGAGCCGCTCGCCGTCATCGCCATAGGCAAAACCGTAGGCGCCGTGCAGCGCCGGGTAGAGGTAGCTCGGCAGCTGACCCTGCGGGTCGTAGTAGCCGACCAGGGTGGTCACCGGCACGCCGAAGGCGGCGGGCTTGCGATCTACCGCCAGATCCGCCGGCGCCCCCTCGTTCCAGCGGCTGCCGTCTGAGGTGTAGCTCTTCTTGAAGCCGCGCGAGACGGTGATCTGCTGACCGTTGATGAAGAGGGTGCTGTTGTAGCCGGCATTGTGGTCGATGCTGACGATGCGGCCGCGATTGACCGCCGAGGCCGCCGGCAGCTGGATGTTGCGGGTCCAGTTGCCATCCCACATGGCCACCTTGACCAGATCGTACTCGGCCAGCAGGGCGGCCAGCCTGACCTCACCCAGGTCGCTCACCGGCGCGGTGATCTGCTCGGCGAGATTGACCCGGTGGCGGTAGGGCTCCATCTTCGCCTGGCTTTCGTTCCACTTGCTGAAGCCGGTGGGCGAGCTGGCGTCAAACACCGCCTTGCTCTCGAGGAAGCGCTGGATGATGGCCGCCGAGTTGGGGGTGTAGAGGGTGAAGCGGTTGAAGCCGGAGAGCGGCTCGCCGCCGGCCATGGCGTCGAAGCCGAACTTGCGGCCATCAAACGGGGCCTGGCACTGGCCGTCCAGGCAGGCGCTCTGGCCGCTGCGGCTCGCAAAGAAGTTGGGGATGAAGCGGTTCTTGTCGCCATCCCAGCCCCAGGTGGCGTTGATCTGGTCGGCGCTGCGGTGCACCGAGCCGGCAAAGCCGCCCACATAGTGGCCGAGGCCGTAGTTGTGGCCCACCTCGTGGCTGAACTCGTTGCCAAGGGAGGCGTCCAGGGTGACGATGCCGCCCCCGCCGGAGCCGCCGTGCACCTGCACCCCGTTGGCGTACTTGCCGCGGCTGTTGTGGGCCGCCAGCTGGGCCACCACGTAGGGATGGCTGCTCTCCCCCTCCCCGGCGGTGCTGTTGATGCCGTAGTTGGCATTGTCGATGCCAAGGGAGATGAGCTCCTTGCCGATGCGCTGGCGCATGGTGCCACTGTGCCAGCCCCCCTCGCTCGGATCAAAGTCGGTGAGCAGGGTGCCATCAGGCAGCATCACTTCCGGCAGCGCCAGCGGCGCATACTGGCTGACGACGAGGCGGCTGGCGGGAATGGTCTGGAAGTACTCCCGCTGGGCCTCTTTATCTTTGGCAAAAGCGAACTGGTCGCGCGGGCTGGTCAGCATGCCGATGTCGATGGTGTGAATGAGCAGCTCCCCCGGCGCCCCCACCTTGAGGTCGGTCAGCTCGCCGCTCAAATCCCCCTGGCTCAGGCGCAGGGTGAGGCCGGGCATGATCCACTCGGCCGGCAGCACGGCGCTCCAGGCGTCGCTCGCATAGGTGATGCCGTTGTTTTCCAGCTCGCCATCGCGGATCCACTGGCCGCGCACGAACTTGAACTGCTGGTTCTGGCCGCGGGAGAGGGTCACCTGACGGCCGCTGAAGTAGACGGTGGAGTTGTAGCCGGCATTGGAGGCGAGGCGCACCATCTTGCCCTCCAGGCTCGCATCGCGGGGCAAGAAGATGTCGCGCACCCAGCGGCCGTCGGCGGTCTGGATGGTGACCAGGGCATGGGGCTGCAACTTGCCGAGCAGGAAGGCACCGCTCGGATCGCTCAGCCTGGCCAGCTCGCTGCTGCTGTTGATGACGGTACTGGTGCCGGGGCCCGGGGTGAAGTCGACCCCCTCCTCCGGCGTTCCTTCCAGGTAGTAGGCGGTCTTGGGCAGGCGGGAAGGCGGCTCCAGTGTGAGGCTGCCGAGCAGCTTGCCGGCGCCGTCGCGGGCCTCGAGCGCCAGCGGCGCCTCGTTGCCGGCCTGCAGCGGGCGCACCAGCAGCAGGCTCTTGCGCAGGGCGGTGAGACGGGGCTGGTTGTCACCCTCCCGCGGGTGGGCGGGCAGGATCTGGCTCTGGGCAAACTGGACCCCGGCCAGCAGCGAGCCCTGCAGATCGTTCTGCGGCCGGGTGGTGTCAAAGACCAGTGGTGTGGGGGGCTGAACGGCGGCCAGCAGCGGGCCGCTTGCCAGGGCTGCGCCGATCAGGCAGGCAAGACGTGTGGTGCATGTGGTCATGGTGGTGCTCTTTTGTTGTTATGGGGGAAAAGGAGGGGCATGCCTGGCATGCCCCTGTGGATGGTGAATTACTTGCAGCTGGCGGCGCCGATGTCCTGCCAGACGTCGTGCTTGCCTGGCTCGTTGCCGCGGGTCCAGTACTGGGCCTTCCACTGGCGACCGTTGTGGCTGGTCACGTCACCTGCGTTGTAGGCAACGTTGGCATCCCAACCCAGCTGCACCTGGCTTATCAGCTTCCACTGATCGGCGCTGCGGCTCGGCTCATTGCCCTGGGTCCAGTATTTGGCCTGCCATACCAGCTGGTTGTGGCTCACCTTCTCGCCACCGTTGTAGGTGGTCGCTGCCTTCCAGGCCGGCCAGTTGGCGGCATCCGGATCGGTGGCGTTGCAGTCGCCGCCACCGCTGACCGGGGTCACGGTGAGGCGGGTTGCGGCCTGGGCATCCAGTGCGCCGTCGGTCACGGTGACGGTGAGGTCATAGCCGGTCTCCACGGTTACGCTGGGGCCGGTCACTACCAGGGTCTTGCTGTTCTGACCGCTGGCGGTGAGCCCGGCCGGCACGCTCCACTGATAGCTCAGGGTGTCGCCATTGGGATCGCTGGCGTTGGCGGTGATGCTCACCTGCTTGCCGGCCTGCACCGAGACCTTGTCCTGCACGGTAACGACTGGCGGCAGGTTGGGCTGTGGCGCCTTGTTGGTCACCACTACCTGATCCTTGGCGCTGAGGTTGTGGTCATCGGTCACGGTCAGCTCGAACACCAGATTGACGTCCTGGCTCACCGCATCGACGGCTACCTTGGCCTTGGCCTGGGTGGCATCGCTCAAGGTCGCCTTGGGACCGGAGATCTGGGCCCAGCTGTAGCTCAGTACCGCCCCTTCCGGATCGCGGGAGGAGGAACCGTCCAGCACCAGCTCGGCCGGGCCGGTCACCGCGAGATCGGTGCCGGCATTGGCCACCGGCGGCTTGTTGACCGGCGGTGTGCTATCGCCGTGGCCCAGCCCCTCGTGCATGGCGTTGAGAATGTCGCCGTTGTCGGCATCGATTTCCCAGGCGAACATGCCGCCGAGCTGGTTGGCCAGCACGTACTGCCCCTTGGCCTTGACCGAGCGCTCGTCATCGAAGGTGATGAGCTCGCCGGTGGCAGCCTTGAACACCGACGGTGCCTCGGCCACTTCGTCATAGCTGTACTGCCAGTCGCCGGCCATCTTGCCCTTGGCGATGCCGCGGTAATCGATGACCCCCTTCTCCCAGATCCCTTCCGCCTCGGTGCCCGCAATCGGGCCGGTGGCGGTGCCGGTGAAGGGGTTGTTGCCCTGATACCCGCTGACGCCGGTCCAGCCGCGGCCATACATGGCGGCCCCCACCACCACCTTGCCGGGCTCGACGCCCTGACCCAGCAGCGCCTTGACCCCCTTGTCGGTGGTGTACTTGGTGTTGGGATCCCAGCTCGACTCGTAGAGCGCGGTCTGGTGACCCAACCCGGTGTTGGTCCAGGCGCCGTTGAAGTCGTAGCTCATCAGGAAGATGTGATTCATGTATTGCTGGGCGGCGCGATAGTCCACCTTGGCAATCTTGTCGCCGCCGGCACTGATGGCGGAGGTGAGCTCATAGGTGCGGCCCGTCTCTGCGCTCAGCTCGTCGAGCATGGCGCGCAGCTCCTTCATCAGCAGCACGTAGGTTTCGCCATCGGAGGGGCTGCCGAGGTTGGGGTTGGCCCCGAGGCCACCCGGGAATTCCCAGTCGATGTCCACCCCGTCGAAGAATTTCCAGGTCTGCAGGAACTCCTTCACCGACCCGACGAAGGTGTCGCGCTTGGCCTTGTCACCGAAGAAGAAGAAGGGATCGGAGAGAGTCCAGCCACCGATGGAGGGGAGGATCTTCAGGTCCGGATAGGCCTTCTTGAGCGCCATCAGGTTGCCGAAGTTGCCCTTGTAGGGTTCGTCATAGGCTGTGAGGTTGCCCTGCCCCATCTGGATGGCGGCCCAGGGATCGTGGATGGAGACCTTGAAGTCCTCGCGCCCGGCACAGGAGCGCTGCAGCGCCTCGAAGCTGCCAGAGATCTCTTTGAGGCTGTCGTTGATGCCGTTGCCACCGCAGATCGGGGTGAAGCCGTAGAGGATGTGGGTCAGGTTCTGGGCCGGGATCTTGTCCACGGTGAACTTGCGACCATAGACCCCCCACTCCACGTAGTAGGCCCCCATCACCTTGCCGGTCTTGTTGACGTAGGGCTTGTTGTTCTCCTTGAGCGGCGCCTTGAGCGGCAGCAGGTGGCTGCCGTCGGTGTCGGCCACCAGGATCTCTTTCTTGTCGGAGAGGGTACAGCCGTCGGCGTTGCACAGGGCCACCTGCATCTGGTAGCGGCCCCCCTGGGTGACCTTGAAGTTGGCGGTACCGGAGGCGGAGGCGGCGCCGGACCACACCTCCTTGCCGTCGAGCAGCACCTTGGCGGTCTGGCCGACATCACCGGACCAGAGGTTCCAGCTCACGCTGACCGGGGCACCATCCTTGTGAACCGTCACCAGCTTGTTGTAGGAGGTGGCGGCCTGGTCCACTTCGACGATGGCGAACTTGGTTTCGCCCCAGCCGATGGTGGGTTTGCCGGGGGCGGCAGCGAAGGCGGAGGAGGCGCAGAGCCCCCCGACGATCAGTGCCAGTACGGAGGGTTTTGGACTTAACATAGTTGAATATCCTTATTTCGTTCTTGGAATAGATAACGAAAAAGGCAACGCAACCTGACAGGTAACGCAGACAACATCGCACCATGGCTTGGCCCATGGACGAAACAACCTGTGGTGGCCCCGCTATCCTAGGTACCGCTGACCCTTAGACCGGAAGCTTTGCGTCCCGGACTTTCATCCGGTTTGCCTTTTGCACAACTTGATTTGCGATAAAAATAATCGCGACCTGACTATAAGGGAGTCAAAGGAGAGAGGGCAAACCCCTGATTGATTATTAATAAGTCACTTTTTACCGGTTTTGAGCCTCAAACGAGAAGAAAAGGCACATTTCCGGGTCGGAAAGTGCCGATCTTGCCACTTGGGGGCCGCCGATTAAAAATCGGACGAATTCCCGGATTCGTGATCACCATCAAGTTTGGCCGGCCGCAAGATGCTGTTCATCAGCGCCCGCAGCTTGAGCGGTTTGACCGGTTTGCTGATGTAGCCGTAGCCGTGTTCGCGGATCTGTGCCTGCAGCTCGCTCTTGCGATCCGCACTGATGATGATGCCGCCGATGTCGTTGCCGTGGGCGAGACGCAGCATGTGCAGCGCCTGTAGCCCGGTCTTGCCGTCGTCCAGATGGTAATCGGAGAGCACCAGCTGCGGCAGGAAGCCGCCGGCGATGAGATCCTCCGCCTGGGCCTGGCTCTGGGCGCACACCACCTCGCAGCCCCAGCGCCCCAGCAGTGACTGCATGGCGATCAGGATGTCGCTCTCGTTGTCGATGCAGAGCACCCGGATCCCCTCCAGCTGGCTGTCCCGCTGGGCGGGGGCCGCTACCTGCGTCGTTGCGACAGGACGGGTCGCCAGATTGAGGGTGACGGCAAATACCGAGCCCGCTCCCGGCCAGCTGCGCAGGGTCAGGTTGTGGCCGAGCACCAGGGCGATGCCGCGGGCGATGGCAAGGCCGAGCCCCAGCCCCTGCTCCCGCGCGGTACGGGAGTGATCGAGGCGGGAGAACTCGTCGAAGATCGCCTCCTGCTTGTCGGCCGGAATGCCGGGGCCGTTGTCCCACACCTCGATGCGCACCTTGTCGCCGAGCCGGCGACAGCCGAGCAGCACCCGGCCGCCCGGGTTGTAGCGAAAGGCGTTGGTGAGGAAGTTTTGCAGCACCCGCCGCAGCAGGCGCACGTCGCTGTAGACCGCCACACCGCTCTCCACCACCGAGAACTGGATCCCCCCCGCCTGGGCCAGCACGCCGAACTCCGCCTTGAGGTTGTCGAACACGTCGCGCAGGGCGAAATCCAGTTTCTTGGCCTTGAACTTGCCCGCTTCGAGCCGCGAGATGTCGAGCAGATCGGTGATGAGATCCTCGGTCGCCCCCAGCGCGTCGTCGATGTGGCGGGCGATGCGGGCCGGCTCGTCCGCCGGCGGCAGCATCTCCAGCAGGGAGGAGGTAAACAGCTTGGCGGCGTTGAGCGGCTGGGTGAGATCGTGGCTCACCGCCGCCAGGAAGCGGCTCTTGGAGTGGTTGGCCCGCTCCACCTGCTGGTTCACCAGCAGCAGCTGGCGGTTGAGCTCGGAGAGCTCGTGGGTGCGCTCGGCCACCCGCGCCTCCAGGTGTTCGTTGGCCTCGCGCAGCACCCGCTCGGCGTCGCGAAACGGGGTGATGTCGGTAAAGGTCATCACGAAGCCGCCTGCCGGCATGGGATTGCCCTGCATCTCGATCACCCGGCCATCTGGGCGCTCGCGGGCCGAGATGTGCTGGCTGCCCCGCTGCATGAAGGCGACCCGCCGCGCCACCTGGGCCTCCACATCACCGGGGCCGCACAGCCCCTGCTGGGCGTTGTAGCGGATGATCTCCTCGATGGGGCGGCCCACCTGGATGAGGCCGGGGGGATAGTGGAACAGCTCGATGTAACGCCGGTTCCAGGCCACCAGCTTGAGCTCCCGATCCACCACCGAGATCCCCTGCCCCATGTGTTCGATGGCACCCTGCAGCAGGCCGCGGTTGAAGCGAAACACGTCAGAGGCCTCGTCCACTATGGTGGCGATCTCTTCCAGCTGCATGTTGCGCCCCTGCAGGGCCGAGGCCAGCACCAGCCGCGCGGACGAGGTGCCGAACACCCCGGCCAGCAGCCGCTCGGTGTGGGCGATGAGCTCGGCGGAGGCCTGCATCTGGGGCGCCAGGGTGCCGCCCCGCTCGCCGGCGAAGCGGCCGAAGGCACGCTTGACCCGGCTCGAGCCGACGAAGCGAGCCGCCAGCATCTCCAGCTCCTTGACCGAGACCCGCGCCTGATAGAGCGCCGTGGTATCGCGGCTCGGCTTGCCGACGAAGTTGGCCGCCTGCAGCCGCTCGCTCACCGCCGGGCGGGAGAGCAGGGAGCCCGCCACATAGCCGACCAGGTTGAGCAACAGGCTGAGGAAGATGCACCAGGCCCCCAGGCTCAGGTCGCGCACCGCAGGCCAGTCGGGCGGCGCCAGCAGGGTCGCCAGCGGCGAGCCGGCCAGCAGGCCGCTCTCCGCCAGCAGGGTGGCGAACCAGAGGCTCACCCCGAGGGCGAGGCCGAGATAGACTCCCTTGCGGTTGCCGTGCCGCCAGTAGAGGCCGAGCAGCAGGGCCGGTGCGAACTGGGCCACCGCACCGAACGACAGGTAGCCGATGCGCGACAGGCTGGTGAGATCCCCGAGCCAGAGGTAGAGCCCCCAGGCTGCCAGCAGGATCAGCAGGATAGCGCCGCGGCGCACCTGCAGCAGCAGGCGCACCAGCCGCTCGTCCCGCCCCTGCTGCCAGAAGCGGCGCAGCAGCACCGGCAGCACCAGATCGTTGCTGACCATGATGGCCAGCGCTATGGTGCAGACGATCACCATGCCGGTGGCCGCCGAGGTGCCGCCGAGAAACGCCAGCAGCGCCATGCCGTCGAACCCGAGCGACATGGGGAGGCTGATCACATAGGTATCCGAGGCCATGCCGGCCCCCACCCACTGCTTGCCCGCCAGCGCCAGCGGCCAGATGAAGAGCCCCATCATGAACAGGTAGAGCGGGAACAACCAGCGCGCCCAGTGCAGATCCTGGCCCTGGTTGTTCTCCACCACGGTCACGTGAAACTGGCGCGGCAGGCAGATGACGGCGCACATGGCCACCAGGGTGTAGATGGCGAGCTCCAGCAGGCTGCCCGGCGTCACCGCCACCACCGCATCGAGAAAATCGCTGGCCACCAGGGTGCGGGCCTGGCTCGGCTTGCTGAGGATGAGCCAGAGCGCGAAGCTCCCCACCGCCATGAAGGCGAGCAGCTTGACCACGGATTCGAAGGCGATGGCCACCACCATGCCCCTGTGGTGCTCGGTGGCATCCAGGTGGCGGGTGCCGAACAGTATGCTGAACAGGGCCAGCAGCAGGGCCACCCCGAGGGCCAGCCCGGCGGTATTGCCGGTGGGGCCGGCGGGCACAGGGTTGGCCATCAGCAGATCCAGCCCGGTGACGATGGCTTTCAGTTGCAACACCAGGTACGGCAGTATGCCCATGATGGCGATCAGCGCGATCACCATGGCCAGGCGCTGGGACTTGCCATAGCGGGCGGCGATGAAGTCGGCGATGGAGGTGATGTGTTCGCGCTTGGCCACCAGGATGAGGCGGGCCAGCAGTCGCCAGCCGAACAGGAACACCAGCATGGGCCCCAGGTAGATGGGCACCGGCGACCAGGGCGACTCGCTGGCCTGGCCCACGGTGCCGAAGAAGGTCCAGGAGGTGCAGTAGACCGCCAGCGACAGGCTGTAGAGCAGGGGCTGGCCCTGGAGGCGACGCCGTTTGTTCTTGTCCGCCACGTAGGCGATCAGAAACAGCAGCCCCAGATAGGAGAGCGACAATCCGATCAGCAACCATCCCTGGTGCATCTGTAACCTCTTGTCCGTGTTGAAGATTCAAGCGCAGCAGCAGCCAGTCTAGAGAGCTGCCCGGAAAATGTCATCTCCTTATTGCGACGAGAATTTATCGTTTTTCAATAAAAAACGGTTGAATAAATATCGAAAAACGATAAACATCTAGCTGTGTTTATTGATAAACGATAACTCGGCGCTACGCGTGGCCCACCCTTTCACTCAAAGAGGTAAGCGATGAAACACAACAAGCTCGAACGCATGAGCAGCCTGATCGAATGGATCCTGCTGGCCACCCTGCTGGCCACCCCCGTCCTGACGGTCATGGGGGTCTGGTCACACCTGATCGGCGGCAGCGACTACCTGCAGCAGGAGCTGCAAGAAGCGCTGAATGTGGAAGAGAGTTCGGTGCTCGACAAGGTGCCCCTGACCACGGAGTCGCTCCCGCAGGCCAGCACCCAGCCCGCCGTTGCCGACTATCCCCTCACTTTGGGAACCCGCCTGCTGGGCACCCTGGTGATGCTGCTGCCGGATCTGGTGTTCATGCTGATGCTGTGGCAGCTGCTCCAGCTGTTTCGCGGCTACCGGCAGGCCATGCTGTTCACCTTCAGCCAGATCCGTCGCTACCAGTGGATCGGCCTGCTGCTCTGCGTCAGCTTCGTCACCAAGATCGGCACGACGCCGCTGCTGGACATAGTGCTCACCCTGCCGGGACCCGAGCTGCACGGCAAGATCAACATCAGTTCGTCGGACTTCCAGCTGCTGCTGGCCGGGTTGATCGTCTCGGCACTGGCCCTGGTGATGCGCGAGGCCAAACTGCTGGCCGATGAACAACAACTGACGGTGTGAGGATCCCATGCCCATCATCATCCGACTCGATGCCCTGCTGGCCGAACGCAAGATGACCGCCCGCGAGCTGGCCCTGCGGGTCAACATCACAGAGGCCAACCTCTCCATTCTGAAAAACGGCCATGCCAAGGCGGTTCGCTTCTCCACCCTGGAGGCGATCTGCCGCGAACTGGGCTGCCAGCCCGGGGATCTGCTGGCCTTCGAGGAGGAGCGTTGATCCCCTATGAGTCGCCATCTCACCCTGTGTGCCCTGTGGTTGCTGCCGCTGTGGGCCTGCGCCGCCGATGGCACCAGCGGCCCCCGCTACCTTGTCGAGCAGGGCAGCCGTGCCAATGAGTTGCAGGTACGCCTCACGATGCAGGGCAATCCCCCTTTTACCCTGCTCCCCCCTCGTCAGTTGCCTGGCAGCACCGCGCCGGTTTCACCCAAACTGGTCTGTCTTGCAGACAACCAGCCGGTGGCCCTCAACCAGCCCTTCTCCTGCCAAGAGGTCGGCTGGCAGGTAACCCTCACCCCGGCGACAGCCCTGGGGGCCGATGCCTCGGCCCAGGCGTCGCTGCTGTTTGCCCCCAATCGGTGGCTATTGACCGAATGGGGCAATCTGGTGCGCCAGCAAGGGAGTCGCCAAGGGGACGTCTGTCTGCCGGATGGCAGTTGCCAGCCGCTGCCGGACCTCAATCAGCCGCCGCTGATCCTGCCATTTGGTCTGGCCACAGTGCCCGTCACCAAACGGGATCCCAGGCTGCTGCTCAGCCATGACGAGACGGCCAATCGGCTCGATCTGCCGGCCCTGCAGCAACAAATGAATGAGATCATCGACTATCTGGCCTTCCAGCTCGATGTCACCCCGCCCACTCACCCGTGGCGGCTGGTGTGGCTGGGGCGGGATGTGGCGACCCGCTCCCTCGGCGGCGCCGCCGGGGATCAGGTGTTTGTCGCCAACTACCCCACCAGGGATGGCAAGCCGACGCCACAGGCGCCACTGCGTCTGCTGCGCACCTCCGCCCACGAGGCGGTGCACATCCTCAGCACCGCGCCACAGCCCACCTGGGTCAACGAGAGCCTTGCCGAGTACCTTGCCATCAAGGCGCTGCGCCGCTTTCGGCTGCATCAGGTCACGGCGGTCAACGAGCTGGCCGAACGGGGCAAGCAGTTGCCCCATGGCGAGAGCGGCCTCTATCGGGCAGCCCGCGAGGTGATGGCAGGAGATCGCTCCTACTACCCGCTCTTTTACGTCAAGGGGAGCGCCTTCTGGGAAACCCTGGACAGGGAGCTGCAGCACAATGACGCCACCCTCGCCCGGCTGCTGCCCCAGCTGGGCTGGCTGCCGGATGGTCGCTTTGATACCGCATCCAATGAGCTGCTTGCTGGCACCATAGGCTCGGATACCTGGCGCCGCCTGAGCCGCCACTATCTTGGCGAAGCGCGGTAACGCCGCACGCCGCAACGAAAAAGGGAGAGCCATGGCTCTCCCTTTTGCTGCGTGATGATTCAGACGGGTCGGTATCAGACCGGGACATGCCCCTGCCCAGACGGCGCAGCTGGGCGCAGGCGCAGCACGAACACCGGCAGTACCACCAGCACCATCAGGAAGAAGATGCTGCCTCCCAGCGGTTCGTAGAGCAGACCGCACAGGGTCATCAGGGCGGCCACCGTCATGCCGAGCCCCAGCGCCGCATAGAGCGCCTGGGTCGGGATCAGCTGCTCGGCCGGCAGCTGGCGGGTCATGAAGCGCACGGCGCCGAGGTGGCTGACGCAGAAGGTAACCGCATGCAGCAGCTGGCCCGCCACCAGCACCAGGATCTCGGTGGAGGCTCCAAGCAGGATCCAGCGCACCACGCAGCCCAGCGCCCCCACCAGAAACAGAGTCTGGGCGCCGAAGCGGTTGAGGAAGCGCTTGTCGGCGGCGAACATGCCGATCTCCGCCACCACCCCCAGCGCCCACAGATAGCCGATGGTGGTGCCGCTGTAGCCCGCCGCCTTCCAGTGAATGGCGCTGAAGCCGTAGTAGGCGGCGTGACTGCCCTGCAGCAGGGCCGAGATCAGCAGGAAGCGGCGCACCTGGGGAGACTTGAGGGTATCGAGCAGGGAGGCCTTGACCCGCTCGCCCTGAATGTCCCGCGGCGCCGGGTGCAGCGGCAGCCAGCTGAGCAGCAGCATCAACAGCAGCCCGGCCACCATGGTGTGCAGCACCCACTCGCTGCCAAAATTCCCCACCAGGGCCCCCACCAGGGTCGAGGCGACGATGAAGGCAAAGGAGCCGCACAGGCGCACCTTGCCGTAGTCGAGGTGCGCCTGCACTACCATGCGGGTGGCCAGCGCCTCCCCTACCGGCATCAGGGTCGGGTAGATGAAGTTCGCCACCAGGGTCAGTCCCACCAGCCACCAGAGATTGTGGCTGAGATAAAAGCCGAGGAAGGCCAGCAGACTGAGCAGGCAGAGCAGGCGGGTGACCGGCAGCAGGTGCCCCGCCCCCTTGATCTGCCCCATCACCATCAGGTTGCCGGCAAAGCGGATCGCCATGCCGGCACCGAGCAGCAGGCCTATCATCTCGGCGCTCACCCCGATCCCCTCCAGCCAGAGCGACCAGAACGGCAGATAGGCACCATAGACGAAGTAGAAAGCACCAAAAAACAGGGCTAACCAGGAGAAGGCGGGCATAGATCCTCGGCAAGGGGGAAGATGGGGCACAAATGATAACCGATTTGCCGGTGGGGATCCTGCGATCCCGGGCGGGAAGCCGCGCAGATAATAGTGAAAAACATCAATAAAATTGAACTATTGGCGCAAGACCGGTGTCTATCGAGTAACACCTCCTCCTGGTTAGTGTTGCAATCCTTCCACCCGCCACCGGCGGGTTTCTTTTTGGCCGTTCGCTTGCGCCATGAAAAAGGGGCCCGCAGGCCCCTTGTCGTGATGGGTATTCATCAGAACACGTACTTGACCCGTGCACTCAGGTTGCGGCCCGGCTCGGTCTTGTTGCTGGTGCTGGCACTGGCGCTCTGGCCGGTGATGCTCTCGTAGTTGACGTACTCCTTGTCAAACAGGTTGAAGACGCCCACGTTGAACTGCAGATCCTGCACCGGCTTGAACTGGGCGTAGATGTCCACCACGCCCCAGCCCGCGCTCTTGATGTTGTCGTTGCCCTTGGCATCCTTGCCCACCTTGCTCATGTCGTCGGCAAAGCGCAGGGCGGTGTTGATGTTCCAGTTGGCCTGCTCCAGTCGTACCCCCAGGGTCCCCTTGAGCGGGCTCAGGCTGTTGATGTAGTTGCCGTCGCCATCCTTGCCCTCGATGTAGGAAAGGTTGCCCCAGACGTTGACCAGATCGTTCAGCCAGTAGTCCGCCTTGGCCTCGGCCCCCTTGGTGGTGGCCTTGTCCAGGTTCTGGTACTGGTAGACGGCGGTGCGCCCTTCGGTGCTCACCTGGCCCAGCTCGATGAAGTCGTCGTACTTGTTGTAGAAGGTGGCCACTTCATAGCTGAAACCGCCGGCGCTGCCGCGCACCCCCAGATCGATGCCGTCGCTGCTCTCGGGTTTGAGGTTGGTGTTGGGCTCGATGCGATAGCCGTACGCCTGATGGTTCAGGGTGGAGAAGGCGTTGTCATACATGGGGGTCTTGTAGCCGTGGCTGTACTGGGCGAACAGGTTGGCCGCCTCGTGCGCCTTGAATACCAGCCCCAGCTTGGGCGAGAACTCCCCTTCGGAGAAGCGTTTGAGGTTCTCGCCCGTGTAGGCGGGATCCTGATCCGGGTTCATCCGGTAGTAGTCATAGCGGGCCCCCGGCGTCAGCACCCAGCGCTCGCCGAACTTCAGCTCGTCAAACGCCCACAGGGTGCCGTGCTCTGTGGTGGTGGAGGGGAAGCTCAGCTCGCTGTAGCCTTCAAAATCCCCCGCCACGGTCGGCGCCTTGAAGCGGGTCCGCTCGTTGTCGGTGTGCTCATACTCCAGGCCCCAGGCCAGGCGCTGGCTATCCAGCGCCTTGCTGAACTTCACCTGGGCGCCCAGGCTCTTCTGCTCGAAACCGTTGTGATCCAGCGAGTTCTTGGTCACATAGGGGTTGGTCGGCCGCACCGGGTATTTGGAGGAGGCGTATTGATCCATGGTCTGCTTGGTGCGGGCGTAGTAGAGCTTGCTGTCGATGCGATCGACCCAGGGCGCCTGCAGGGCGGTGCCGTGATCCAGCACCAGCGACAGGTTGTCGGTATCCTTGTCGGTGATCGGCTGGTTGAAGACAGAGCCCGCCTTGGTGAGGTCGACCGCGTCGGGGTCCTGACCCTCGGTGAAGTAGTCGACGGTCAGCTTGAGGAACTGGTTATCGCTCAGGTTCCACTGGCTCTTGAACAACAGCGCCTGACTGACGATGTCGAACTCGTTCTTGTCGCTGTCGTAGTTCTGGGTCACCCCGCCGTCACGCCAGGTGTAGCGCAGCAGGTTTTCCAGCTCGCCGGTACGCAGGGCACCGGTAAAGCCAGCCATCTTCTGGTGGCTGCTGGAGGCATAGCCGGAGGTGGCGTCCAGATAGCTGTCGCGCCCCTTGAGGAAATCCGCTGCATCCTTGGTGGTGATGGCGATGACGCCACCCAGTGCATCGGAACCGTAGGCCGCCGAGGCCGGCCCCTTGACCACCTCGACCTGCTTGATCATGTCGGTGTCGAAATAGCTCTGGCCCACGCCGCCATTCTTGTAGGCGTCGTTCTCGCGCACGCCGTCGCGCACTATCTTGACCCGGTTCTCGCCCATGCCGCGAATGATGAAGGTCTGGGCATCGCCGGCACCGCCGAGGGCGGTGACGCCCGGCTCGTAACGGAACAGGTCGGCGACGTTGCTCACCACCTGCTCTTCAATCTGTTCGGCGGTAATGACCGAGATGGGACCGGAGACATCTTCCAGTTTCTGCTCCATCCGGGAGCCACTGACCACCATGACGTCATCTGCTTTCTTGTCCGCCGCAAAAACCGGGGAAGCGAGGCCGGCCGCCACGGCAAGGGCGACCAGCGATAGGGTGTTGTTATGGGCCACTGCAAATCCTTATTGAGAACTGTTATCAAACAGCAGGCATCTTACTCACCTCTCAACAAAGATCAATAATAAACGGAATCATTCTCATTTTCTTTTGTCGTAATTAGGTTCTACACTACGCTCCTCTGTTTTCCCGCCCGCCATGCTGCCATTGTATGGTGCAGGCACCTCATCGCTGCGAGACACCCATGACCCGACTTCTGCCCCTGCTCACCCTGCCCCTGCTGCTGGCCGCCTGTGCCACGACGGCCCCCGTCAACGATGCCGGCACCCTCTATCACTATCAGCTCAAGGCCACCCAGGGGGATGCGCTGACCCTGGAGCAGGCCCTGACCCGGGTGGCGGATGCCGACATAGTGCTGGTGGGCGAGCTGCACACCCACCCGGCGGTGCACCTGCTGCAGGCCAGAATGCTGGCGGGCCTGGCCGACACGGCGCAGGCAGACAGCCGCCCCCTGGTGCTCTCCATGGAGCAGTTCAGCCGCGCCGATCAGCCGGTGCTGGATGCCTACCTGGCCGGTCGCATCGGCGAGGCGGCCCTCATTCGCGACGGCAACGCCTGGCCCAACTACCCGAGCGACTATCGCCCGCTGGTGGAGTTCGCCAAGGCGCGCCACCTGCCAGTCATCGCCGCCAATGCCCCCAAACCGCTGGTGAGCTGTGTCGGCCAGGAGGGGCCGGCCTGGCTGGATCAGCTGCCCGCCAACCGTCGCAGCCAGCTGGCCCGCACCCTCACCCTCGGCGATGACCCCTATCGCCAGAAATTCATGGCCTCGCTCCATCATGGGGATGCCGACGGCAATGCCCGCCGTTTTGCCGCCCAGACCAGCTGGGACGACACCATGGCCGAGAGCATGGTGGATTACCTGCGCAGCCACCCGGGCCGGCGCATCATGCACATCGCCGGCAACTTCCACGTGGAGGGGGGACTGGGGCTGGCCAGCCGCATCGCCAGTCGCAACCCGGCCCTCAAGGTGGCGCTGGTCGTGCCTGAGCTGACGGCGCCGCAAGCGGGCAAGGAGCAAGCGGCAGCAGCCGGCCGGGTGGCCGACGTGCGAGTCGGCATCGCCCCCCCGCCGGAACGCTGGCTAAATGCCGATGAAATGAAGCAAGATATGGGCGCACTGCATCAATCCCGCAGTCGTGACTGCAGCCAGTGGCTGCAACCCTGACCTTGCGTCTGAGGAGCCCAGTGGCTGCCCCCCTGACAAACAATTGCCCAAGGATTTCATATGGATGTGTTACTGGTCATCGACATGCAACAGGGGCTGTTCACCCAGCCTCGCCATCAGGACGCCCAGGTCATCGCCAATATCAATCGATTGGCCGAGCGCGTGCGGGCAGAACAGGGTCGTGTCATCTATGTGCAGCACGATGCCCCCGGTTCCGAAGTGGATCCCGCCAGTCCGGGCTGGCAGCTGCACGCCGATCTCGCCCCAGAGGGGCATGACAGCCGGGTGAGCAAGACCGCCTGCGACAGCTTTCTCGACACCGAGCTCGGTTTCCTGCTGGCGGAGCAGCCGGTAGACAGGCTGCTCGTCTGCGGCTGTGCCACCGATTTTTGCGTCGACACTACCCTGCGTAGCGCCGCCGCCCGCGGTTTCGAGGTGGTGGCGGTGACCGACGCCCACACCACGGCGGACCGGCCCCACCTGAGCGCGGAGCAGATCATCGAGCACCATCACTGGATGTGGCGTCACCTCAGCCTGCCAAAAGGCAGAAGCGTGACCCTGCTCACGACGGATGAGCTGCTGGGCGCCACCCAACCCGAGCCGGCATGTTAATCTGCCCGCTCTGAAGCGATCACCCGATTGGAGTCTTGTGTGCGTCTACTCTCTGCCGTTGCCTTCACGCTGCTGTTGCCGGCAATCACCGCCTGCTCCGGCTTGCCGGGGCGCCAGCCGGATGGCCCGGCCCCCCTGTTCAGGACCCACATCAACGAGGAGGGGAGCAAGCGCTTCACCTTCGAGGCCGCCCCGCTCGATACCCTGCCCACCCGCCTCCAGAACGATGACGGCAGCAGGCTGAGCAGGAACAAGAGCCTGCTGGAGCGGCGCGAAGCGCTGCAGGATGCCCAGCTCACCCAGGCACTGACCGAGCGCAAATACTGCCGCGAAGGCTACATAGTGCTCAGCCAGACTTCCTGGAAGATCCGGGGCGAGTGCAACGAGACCGCCACCCGGGCCGACCGCGACGCCTTTCCCAACAAGGCCTCCTGGCAGGATTGAGGGAAAACCGTCCATAAAAAAACGGGCAGCCCCAGGGCTGCCCGTTTTGTCATCTTGGCGATCCGCGCGGATCAGACCGGTGCATCGGCCGGGCTGGTCAGCTCGGCGCCATTGTCGATGCGCTTGTGCCCTTCCACCAGGTGGACGAAGTCCACCAGCTCGTCGCCGGAGACCCGGAACGCCTGGCCGAAGCCCTTGACGAACAGCCCCTGCTCGGGCTTGAGACGAAACAGCACGAAGTCCTTGAGATTGGAGAGCCCTTTGACTATCTCGCCAAAGCGCCCTTCCAGCGCCGCCACGGCCTTCTCCCAGCGCACGTCGTCGCGGGCCACCACTTCGGCCAGCGCATCGAAGGTGAGGCGCTTGCGGGCAAACAGTTCGCGGGCCCCGTTCTCGTCCTCGATCAGCATCAGCGACACCTTGGGCACCTGTTGCAGGTTGCGGGCGTGGCGGGCGATCTCGGAGATGAGCACATAGTAGCCATCTTCCTGCAGCACGAAGGGGGCATAGCTGGCATTGGGGTTGCCTTCACTGTCCACCGTCGCCAGCTGCAGGGTGCGGCAACCGTCGCGAAACTCGCGGATCTCCGGTTGCAGGCGGTTCTGCAGACGCTCCTGACGTTCACTCATGCTTTGACTTCCTCTTGATACTGGTGGCGCAGGGCCATGAAGCGTTCCACCTGGGCCGGCAGCAGCTGACGCTGCTCGTCACGCCCCAGATAGACCTTGAAAATGCAGCGACCGCTGTGGCCGAAGAACTGGAAGGAGTGCCCCTCCTTGCCCATGAACAGCTTGCTGACCAGGGCGATGCCGACCACGTTGTCGAGCTTGAGGTGGCCGTGCATCTCGCCGTCACGCCCCATCAGGTTGTAGTAGCCACGGGCGCTCTTGCCGCGGGGGAAGGGGGCCTTCACCTCGAAGATGGAGCCGTCGGATTCGACGATGGTGGTCACCTGGCCCCAGTCGGCCAGATCCGCCAGCAGGGCTTCTGCCTGCTCGGCGGGCACCAGGGTAACCAGCTCGGCCGGCAGGTGGCGCACCACCTCCCATTCGCTGACGGCCAGCTCGGCGGCAATGGTGGACGGGTGAGCGCCGGGATCTTGTGCCAGCAGCCCATGAATGCGTTGTGCAATGCTCATCGGTTCTCCCTTGGGATGCCTGCGGCATCCCTGTTCTGTCATGGCGGATACTGTAATGAAGGCCCCAAACCAATGCAATTGATAATCGCTTTCATTCTCAGTGCATTTTTTTCGACGGCTTGATATTCTCGGCGGCAATCCCACTTCATTCACCCTTCGGAGGTTAGCATGGGCCGTCGTTTTGCCCTCGCACTCAGCCTGCTCGGCTGCTCAGCCCTGTCCCTGCCCACTCTGGCGCAGGAGCGTATCGTCAGCATAGGCCCGGCCACCACTGAACTCATTCTGGCACTCGGGGGCGAGCAGAGCCTCATCGCCACCGACATCAGCAGCCCGGAGCCGAAGAACCTGCCGCGGGTCGGCTATCACCGCGCCCTCGCCGCCGAAGGGATCCTGAGCCTGGCGCCGACCCGGCTGGTCGGCAGCGACGAGATGGGGCCGCCGCCCGCCCTGGAGCAGCTGCGCCGGGCCGGGGTCGCGGTGGACGTGCTGCCCACCGCCCCCACCCTCGCCAACCTCAACCAGCGCATCGATACCCTGGCCACCCTGCTCAAGGACCCGGCCGCCGGCACCCGTCTGAAGGCCGAAATCCAGACCCAGAGCGAGCTGCTGGCCGCTCAGGCCAAGCAGAACAAGCCGCTCAAGGTGGTCTTCCTGCTATTGCACAAGGGCCAGCCCACCAGCATCGCCGGCGGCAACACCACCGCCAGCGCCCTGCTCACCCTGGCCGGCGGCATCAACCCGGTGGCCCAGCTGCAAGACTACAAGCCCGTCTCCACCGAATCCCTGATCGAGCTGCAGCCCGATCTGGTGCTGGTGAGCGGCCGCGACTGGCAGCAGTATCAGGATCCTGAAACCGTGCTGAGCCAGGTGCCCGCCCTTTCCGCCACCCCGGCCGGCAAGAACAGGGCCATCCATGCCATCGATGGTCACGCCCTGCAAGGGGGGCTCAGCCTCACCTCGCTGCAGCAGGCCAGCCAGATCGCCAAGTGGATCAAGCTGGGTTCATGATGCGTCTGCCACTGCCCTGGCTGCTGTGCCTCACCGGCGGCGCACTGGCGCTGCTGCTGGTCGGATCCTTGGCCACCGGCCCCATGGCCCTCTCCTTTGGCGAGAGCCTGCGTGCCCTGTTCGCCGGCCAAGGGAGCGGGATTGAGGCCCACAAACTGCTGATCGTGCAGGAGATCCGCCTACCACGCACCCTGCTTTGCATCGCCGTGGGGGGAATTCTCGGCCTCTGCGGCGCCGTGATGCAGGGGCTGTTTCGCAACCCCCTGGCCGACCCCGGCATCATCGGGGTCTCCGGCGGGGCGGCGCTCGGCGCGGCGCTGGCCATCGTGCTGCTGGCCCCCCTCGGCCAGCAGTGGCAGAGCCTGCTCGGCATCGGCCTGCTGCCCCTGCTCGCCTTTCTTGGCGGGGCGCTGACCACCACCCTGGTCTATCTGCTCGGCACCCGCGAAGGGGGCACCTCGGTCACCGTCATGCTGCTGGCCGGGGTGGCCGTCACTGCGCTGTCCGGCGCCGTGATCGGCCTGCTCACCTATCTCGCCGACGATCAGATGCTGCGCAACCTGAGCTTGTGGCAGATGGGGTCGCTGGCGGCGGGCAAGCCGGTGGACGTGGCGCTGGCGCTGCTGACCCTGGTTGCCCTGCTCATCCTGTTCTTGCGCGATGCCAACCCCCTCAACGCCCTGCTGCTGGGTGAAGGGGAGGCCCGCCACCTCGGCATTCAGGTACAGTCCCTCAAGCGGCGGCTGATCCTGCTCACCGCCGCCGGGGTCGGCGTGGCGGTGGCAGTGGCCGGCATGATAGGTTTCGTCGGTCTGGTGGTGCCGCACCTGGTGCGGCTGCTGGCCGGCCCCAACCATGTCCGGCTGCTGCCGCTCTCCGCCCTGCTCGGGGCCGCCCTGCTGCTGGGCGCCGACATGCTGGCCCGCACCCTGCTGGCGCCGGCCGAGATGCCGGTCGGCATCATCACCGCCCTGCTGGGCGCCCCCTTCTTCATCTGGCTGCTGGTCAAGGGCCGCCGCACCCTTTAACCGGAGGACTCATCTTGTCAGCTTCATCGACCCTGCTGCACTGTCGCCAGCTCAGCCTCAGCCGGGGCGGCCGCCCCATCCTGGACAGGCTCGACCTCAGCCTGCAGGCGGGCAGCCTCACCGCCCTGCTCGGCCCCAACGGCGCCGGCAAGAGTTCGCTGCTCAAGTGCCTCACCGGCGAGCTGGAACATGAGGGGGAGATAGATCTGTTTGGCCGGGAGCGGCAGGAGTGGGCCGGCAACGAGCTGGCCCACCGTGTCGGCGTGTTGCCGCAGAGCTCGTCCCTGAATTTCCCCTTCCTGTGCGAAGAGGTGGTGGCCATGGGCCGACTGCCCCACAGCGAGCCGGCCAGCCGGCGCGACGAGATAGTGCGGGCCGCCATGACCCATGCCGGGGTGGATCATCTGGCCGGCCGCCTCTATCCCGGTCTCTCCGGCGGAGAGCGCCAGCGGGTACAGTTCGCCCGGGTGCTGGCCCAGATCTGGCAGGCCCCGGAGGAACCGCAACAAGCGCGGCTGCTGCTGCTGGACGAACCCACCTCGGCGCTCGATCTCAAGTATCAGCACCAGCTGCTCACCATGGCGCGCGCCCTCGCCGCCCGCCATACCGCCGTGCTGGTGGTGCTGCACGACCTCAATCTGGCGGCCCGTTACGCCGACCGGCTGGTGATGCTGGAGCAGGGCAGAGTGATGGCCGACGGCACCCCGCGCGAGGTGCTGACGCCTGATCTCATCGACCGCCTCTACGACTACCCGGCCCGGGTGATCACAGACCCACAGGGGATGTATACCGTCGTCCTGTAGGGCGATTTCTCGCTCATACTGCAAGGGTGTCAATCACGGATGCTTGCCCCATGCCTGCTCGTCTGCTGTTGCTCTTGCTCCTCTCCCCTCTCTGCGTTGCAGCCCCCCTGCGTCTGGTCGTCCAGGAGTTTGCCCCCTACAGCTTCATGGGCAGTGACAACCAGCCGACCGGCGCCATGGTGGACATGGTGAAAGAGGCGTGCAGCTACTGGCCTGAGGGGTGCCAGATCACGCTGCGCCCCAATCTGCGGGCCAGAAAAGAGCTGGATCTGGGGGAAGTGGACGGCATGTTTCCGCTCGCCTGGAGCGATGCCAGGGCAAAGACGCTGAGCTACTCGGTACCACTGTGCAAGGCGAGCTGGGGCATCTTTGCCCACGTCGACGAAATTGACGCACCGCTGACTCTGGCTCGCCTTGGTCACGCACGGATCGGGGTGACCAGAGGCTCGTTCAGCGAGACCTTGCTGCGCCAGCTGGACGACACCCTGCACCAGCAGGGGATCCCCCCGATGCAGCTGGAACTCAACGTCAACGATGATTATGCGAACCTGCTCAAGATAGAACGACAGGGGCGCTACAACCTCTACTTCTCCAACCTGGATGTGGCCCTCTATCGACTCAACCTCAGTGGCGCCTCGAAGATCAGGCTATGGCAGAAGAGTCACGAGGCGAACTACTACATCGCCTTCAACCGCCAACGCATGAGCGAGGCGCAGCTGGCAGCCTTCAACCAGATCCTGACCCGGCTGGAAGCCCAGGGCAATCTGCTGCGGCACAGGGTGCACTGGGGCCTCTCCTCACCGCTGCCCGATCATCGGCTGCACACCCTTTTTCCACCCGGCTCACAGAGGCCTCACGCCAACTGATAGCGACCCGGCTTGTGGTTGAGTGTCAACACCAGGTTACAGATGATGGCCGCCACCACGGAGAGGGCCAGGATCCAGGGCTGCACCACGAAGAAGGAGGCGATGACGATGGTGCAATCCAGCCCCATTTGCAGCTTGCCGGCGCGGATACCGAAGCGATCCTGGATAAACAGCGCCAGGATGTTGAAGCCGCCCAGGCTCGATTTGTGGCGAAACATGATGAGCAGCCCCATGCCGATCAGGGTGCCGCCGATCAGCGCCGCGTAGACCGGTTCAATCTTGCCTATCTGCAGCACGGCATTGAGGTGATCCGTCATGAAGGAGACGGTCGCCACCGAGACGAAGGTGTTGAGGGTGAAGCGCGGCCCCATCCTGAGCCAGGCCAGAGCATAGAAGGGCAGGTTCATGCCGAAGAACAGCAGGCCGAAGCTCAGCCCGGTCACCTGCTGCAGCAGCAGTGCCAACCCGGCGGTGCCGCCGGTGAGCAGGCCCACCTGATGAAACAGAAAGATGCCGAGGGAGACGAAGCCGGCGGCGGTCAGCAGGGCGATGATGTCTTCATAGAGGGGGTGCGCAGTACGAGCGGACTGCGCCGAGACGGGGGTGTTGTCCATAACCGGTATCCAATAGCGAAGTAAAAGAGTGTCTGTTGCCCATATCGCGGGCGCGAGCCCTGTCCACAGGGCTTCGTTATGGGATTCAGTCTATTTTTTGCGACCATGATCACAATAGTCGCCGCCCACGCCCCGTTTTGGTGCCTGTCATTCTCCATTGACAGCCGCTGCACCAAGATGCAGCATGCCGCGCCTGAGCCGCCCCCACCTTGACGAAAAGGGCGGTTTGCCATGGCACAGACGCGCCGGCTCTGCTACAACGCGCGCAGCCTCAACTCCAGCACCACCATCAGGAGCCCCATGATCTGCACAGGACCCCAGCCATGAAGTATCTGGTCACCGGCGCCGCCGGTTTTATCGGTTTTCACGTCGCCAGACGGCTGTGCGAGGCGGGTCATCAGGTGGTGGGGCTGGACAACCTCAACGACTACTACGAGGTGAGCCTCAAAGAGGCTCGCCTGGCGATGCTGACCCCCTTCCCCCACTTTCGCTTCGTAGAGGGCGAGCTGGCGGACCGGGCCGGCATGGCCGCCCTGTTTGCCGAGGGGCAGTTCGAGCGGGTGATCCACCTGGGTGCCCAGGCGGGGGTGCGCCACTCGCTGGAAAACCCCTTTGCCTACAGCGAGAGCAACCTCACCGGCATGCTGACGGTGCTGGAGGGGTGCCGCCAGCACGACATCCGGCATCTGATCTACGCCTCCTCCAGCTCGGTCTACGGCATGGGCGAGCAGTTGCCGTTCAGTGCCGATCAGCAGGTGGACCACCCGGTTTCCCTCTATGCCGCCACCAAGAAGAGCGGCGAGCTGATGGCCCACGCCTACTCGGCGCTCTACGGCCTGCCCACCACAGGGCTGCGCTTTTTCACCGTCTACGGCCCCTGGGGCCGGCCCGACATGGCCATCGCCAAGTTCACCCGAGCCATCCTGGCGGGCGAGCCCATCGACGTCTACAACCAGGGCAATCTCAGCCGCGACTTCACCTTCATCGACGACATCGTCGAGGGGATCCTCGCCGTCGCCGAGCTGCCACCCCGCCCCAACCCTCACTGGCACGCCGGCGAACAGAGCCCGGCAGAGAGCGCCGCCCCCTACCGCATCCTCAACATCGGTCATGGCCAGCCGGTGCGGCTACTCGACTTCATCGAGGCGCTGGAACAGGCACTGGACAAGCCCGCCATCAAGCGGATGCTGCCGATGCAGGCGGGCGACATGCACGCCACCTGGGCCGACAGCGAGCCCCTTCACACCCTCACCGGCCTGCGCCCCGCCACCTCCATCGAGGAAGGGGTCGCCGCGTTCGTGCGCTGGTATCTCGACTACTACCAACCCGCGGAGCTGGAGTAGCCATCCCGACCGGACACTGGGTGCGCCCTGCCACGGCCGGCTGAAAATTGTTTGATGAGTTAATGGAATGGCGCCGCACCACCTCCCCCCTTAGGATGGGGATGTGAGGCGGATGGCGGTTTGCCGGGCACCGGCTGGGGTATACTGGCCGCACTTGGTGCCACACGGGCACGCATCCGCCCCCTCACCATGATGAGAAGGAGTCACCTCATGATCCGTATTCTGCTGTTGCTGGGCGCCGCCCTGTCTGCCTACGGACTGCAACAGAGCCATACCCTGATGCCGCTGCTGAGCCTGCTCGGCCTGCTCTCGCTCTGGGTGGCGAGCGAAATTCGCCTGATGTATCGCCAGCTGCCCGCCGCCGAGCCGGACGAGCAGCCCTATCATCTCGACGTCTGAGGGGGCCAGGGGCAACTGATTTAGCCACCTCTTTATCGCCACCGACCACCTGGATGCACGGCCAGCCCCTGATAGGACTGCATCGGCCATTGGTTCCATACCGTTTTGATCTCTGGATACCCGGATCCATAACAACAGGATCCACTGGATTAATGGCAGAACGGGCCATGTTCCCCTATATCTTCTGTACCCCAACAGGAGAGAATCCATGTCGAGCCTCAGCGAAAACAGGCTGTTTTTGCTGCTTTTTTTATCGCTGTTGCTGGCCGGTAATGTGCAGGCAGCGGCGCAAAGCAGGGATTTCAGACAGGCGCCCAAGGCGCTCAGCGCACTGAAGCAAGGTCAACAGGCACAGAGTCAGGGCAACCTGACCCAGGCCATCCACTTCTACTGCGCCGCCGCCACCACGGGTAACCCGGAAGGTTATTTTCGCATCGGCCGCCTGCTCGCCACCGGCCCGGGCTCGGTTCGCAACCCCCGCATGGCCAACGCCTACCTGGCCATGGCGATCCGCCTTGGCAACCAGCAGGCTATCCGTTACTACAACAGCCGGGTCGGCAATGCCGTGATGGGGGATCAGTGCGGCAGCGGCGTCGGCGGATCCGGTGGCTACTTCGCCGCCATCCCCACCACCCCCTTCAATCTGGAGGCCTATCTGGCCCGCCAGTCACCCGCCAAGCAGAAGCTGGCCAACATGCTGCGCCACGCCGCCAAGCGCCACCGCATCGACGAGCGGCTGGTGCTGGCCATCGCCATCGCCGAATCGAACCTCGACAGCCGCGCCGTCTCCCCCAAGAATGCCCAGGGGCTGATGCAGCTCATTCCCGAGACCCAGCAGCGCTTCGGGGTGACCCGCCCCTTCGATCCGGAGCAGAACATCAAGGGGGGCGTGGCCTATCTCAAGTGGTTGCACACCCATTTCGACGGCAACTGGACCCTGATGTCGGCGGCCTACAACGCCGGCGAAAAATCGGTGGAGCAGTATGGCGGCATCCCCCCCTATCAGGAGACCCAGCAATATGTGCGGCGGGTGCTCTACTTCGCCGGCCACAAGCAGCCCTGAACCCGACTCCCTGCCGGCCTGCTATTGACAAAAGCCACCGCCTCATTTGCGCAATCGTTTGCCTTTCGATAGGATCCGGCGCTTTCTCGCACGTATTACAGGTAATCCATGAATTTCATCAAACGCTGCTCGCGCCTGCTCACCCTGCTTGCCCTCTTCTACTCCGCCGTCGTGGCGGCCAATCCGGCCCCCGCCCCCATCCTGATCCAGGGGGCAATGGACGTCGAAGTCGAGACCCTGGTGGCCGCCCTCAAGGAGAAGCAGGAGCTGACCGTGGGTGCCTGGACCTACTGGCAGGGCACCCTCTCGGGTTATCCGGTGGTCATCTCCCGCACCGAGGTGGGACTGGCCAATGCCGCCGCGGCCACCACCCTCGCCATGGAACACTTCCGGCCACGTCTCGTCATCAACCAGGGCACGGCGGGCGGCCACGATCCGGCGCTGCACCGGGGGCGACATCGTCATCGGCACCAAGAGCTTCAACATGGGGGCCTATCGCAGTGATCTGACCCCCGCCGAGCAGGGCGTCGATCCGAGCAAATGGCACAACTTCGAGGTCACCATGCGCCTGCGCGACAACGGCAAGCTGGTAGAACACACCGCCTTTGCCGGCGATCCCGAGCTGGTCGGCCGCGCCCTCGGCATGGCCGACGGTTATCGTCACGGCCGGGTGGTCCCCGGCATCATAGGCACCGCCGACGAGTGGAACCGCCAGGTTGCCCGCATCAACTGGCTGCACCAGACCTACCAGACCGCCGCGGAAGAGATGGAGACCTCCTCCGCCGCCCTGGTGGCCGAGGCCTACAAGGTGCCCTTCGTCGGGATCCGGGTGCTCTCCAACAGCGATCTGCACGGCGAGGAGTTCGATCCGCAAACCGCCATCCACTGCCAGCAGTTCGTCATCGATTACGCAAAGGCGCTCATCAACGGCTTCAACAAAGCCTGACATGCCAGAGAGGCCGCCACTGTGGCGGCCTCTTTGCCCTACAACACCCATTCTGCGGCATTACCCGCTTTTTTCTCGGCAGACTGACCTCAGCCGGCAGGTAACACCTTGCGCCCATAGTGGCGGTAGTAGCCCACCAGATTACTGACCAGAAACAGCCCCTCCATCAGCGCCGCCACGGGCGACCCCACTAGCAGGTTGTTGACCAGCCAGCAGAGGGTGCCCAGCAGCATCCAGCGCCGCAGCAGGCGATCATCCGGGCAAAACGCAGCCCGGGTCTGCAGCAGACTGGCCAGCAACCCCAGTAGGGCGAGCGGCCCCTGATAGGTGGCGAGCACCGCGAGGCAGGACAACCCCATAAAGAGCCACATCAAGAGGCGGCGCGTGGCCAGCATGCTGACCACGAAGCGCAGACTCGCCAGCCAGAGCAGCAGGGCGGCAGACCACTGTCCCAGCAGCGCGAAATGGGCGCCATTGAGGGCGCAGGAGAGCGCCAGGCAGGCCAGAATGGCCCGGCGCGCCCGCAGCTGAAACGACAGCAGATCCAGCAGCAGCGCCAGGCTCACCACCAGTTGTGACCACAAAAACAGCGACATCATCCCCACTCCAGGCTTGTTCGAGGGGCCCAGCATGGCGGGGATGGGCGAGGCGCGGCATTAACCCGTGTTAATGCGCCGGCGGATCCGCGACAGGGTGACCGGGCTGATGCCGATATAGTTGGCGAGCTGCACCTGGGTGAGCCGCGCCGGCCAGTGGGGGAAGGTGCGGCAGAGCTCCTGGTAGCGCTCTTCGGGGGAGTGGAGCAGCAAGAAGGCCTCCTTGCGCTCCTTGTAGCAGAGCTGCTGGCGCAGCAGGGCCATGCAAACCGGCTGCCAGGCGGGCTCGTCCAGCAGGGCGAGCGGTACCCGCACCAGTTGCAGTGCCGTGACGGCCTCCAGCTGGTAGCGGGCAGGCGACCCGGTGAGCCAGCTGTCGTAAAGCAGGCAGAGCTCCCCTTCGAAGTAGAACTCCTTGCAGCGCTCCTGCCCGTCCCGGGCGTAGTGGCAGGCGCGGGCGATGCCCCGCTCGATATAGAAAGCCGACTCCTGCATCGCCCCCTGAGCCAGCAGCGGCTGACCCGGCTCCAAGGTCAAACGAGGCAGGCGGGCGGCAAGCGGCTCACCGATGGCGGGCGCCAACCCCATGGCGGCGAGGGTGGCCGCCAGAGGCGGGGCAGAGGGCAGGCTGGTCATGCAAACTCCGGGGCAAACTGGGCCTTCATCATGCCAAGTTTGACAGCCCGTTGCAGCAGGCTGTGATGGCCCCGGCAAAGGGGATGGCCGACCGGGTGCCACCTTTGCCCCCCCTCGCCCATTGGTTTACAATCGACGGGTTTTTTGGAACCCGGTTGGCGACCCGCCGACCTGGCCCCACCACGACATCAGTCTGTTAGTGCCAAGACATTAACCTGCTGAAAAGGAAGAGAATTAGCCAATGGCTCAATTTATTTACACCATGAACAGGGTCGGCAAGGTAGTGCCGCCCAAGCGTCATATTCTCAAGAACATCTCCCTCTCCTTCTTCCCGGGCGCCAAGATCGGCGTGCTGGGTCTGAACGGCGCCGGTAAATCGACCCTGCTGCGCATCATGGCAGGGCTAGATACCGAGATCGAAGGGGAAGCCCGTCCGCAGCCCGGTATCAAGATCGGCTACCTGCCGCAGGAGCCCAAGCTGGATCCGGAGCAGACCGTGCGTGAAGCGGTCGAAGAGGCGGTCGGCGAGGTGAAGCGCGCCATGGCCCGGCTGGACGAGGTCTATGCGGCCTACGCCGACCCGGATGCGGATTTCGACAAGCTGGCCCGCGAACAGGGCGAACTGGAAGCCATCATCCAGGCCCAGGGCGGCCACAACATGGAAAACCAGCTGGAGCGTGCGGCCGATGCCCTGCGCCTGCCGGCATGGGATGCCAAGATCAAGCACCTCTCCGGTGGTGAGCGCCGCCGCGTGGCCCTGTGCCGCCTGCTGCTGGAAAAGCCGGACATGCTGCTCTTGGACGAACCGACCAACCACCTGGACGCCGAGTCCGTGGCCTGGCTGGAGCGCTTCCTGCACGACTACGAGGGCACCGTCGTGGCCATCACTCACGACCGTTACTTCCTCGACAACGTGGCCGGCTGGATCCTGGAGCTGGACCGCGGCGAAGGTATCCCGTGGGAGGGCAACTACTCCTCCTGGCTGGAGCAAAAAGATGCCCGTCTGGCGCAGGAAGCCAGCACGGAAGCGGCTCGTCGCAAGTCCATCGAGAAAGAGCTGGAGTGGGTTCGCCAGAACCCGAAAGGCCGTCAGGCCAAATCCAAAGCCCGTATGGCCCGCTTCGAAGAGCTCAACACCAACGACTACCAGAAGCGCAACGAGACCAACGAGCTGTTCATTCCGCCCGGACCGCGCCTCGGCGACAAGGTGGTGGAAGTGGCCAACCTGCGCAAATCCTACGGTGACCGGGTGTTGATCGACGATCTGTCGTTTGCCATTCCGAAGGGGGCCATCGTCGGCATCATCGGCCCGAACGGTGCCGGTAAATCAACCCTGTTCCGCATGATGTCGGGTCAGGAGCAGCCGGATTCCGGCGCCATCACCCTGGGCGAAACCGTGGTACTGGCCTCTGTCGATCAGTTCCGCGACAGCATGGACGACAAGAAGACGGTGTTCGAGGAAGTCGCCGACGGCCAGGACATCCTGCGCATCGGCAACTACGAGTTCCCGAGCCGCGCCTACATCGGCCGTTTCAACTTCAAGGGCGCCGATCAGCAGAAGCGAGTCGGCGAGCTCTCCGGTGGTGAACGCGGCCGTCTGCACCTGGCCAAGCTGCTGCAGACCGGCGGCAACGTGCTGCTGCTGGATGAACCGACCAACGATCTGGACATCGAAACCCTGCGCGCCCTCGAGAACGCCCTGCTGGAGTTCCCGGGCTGCGCCATGGTCATCTCCCACGACCGCTGGTTCCTCGACCGCATCGCCACCCACATCCTGGACTATCAGGACGAGGGCAAGATCGAATTCTTCGAAGGCAACTTCACCGAATACGAAGAGTGGAAGAAGAAGACCTACGGCGCCGAGGCGGTCCAGCCGCACAGAGCCAAGTACAAGCGCATCGCCAAGTAAACCGGCAAATGCGACAAGGGGAGCCCAGGCTCCCCTTTCTTGTGCCCGATGGCTTACAATCCAAGACGGATACCTTTTATGCATGGATGTAGCAAGATGACGACCCAGCCCACCACAGAGAAGAAACTGACCATCCAGATCCGGGTTGAACCGGGCTGCCTCGGGCCGGACGGCAAGGCGCACATCGAGACCTTCTGTGCCGCCGCCGCCAGGATCTTCGCCGCCGTGGAGCCGGAGCTGGTGAACTGGACCCTGCTGCCCCGCTATGACAAGCAATTGCCGGAGCAGGAGTTCTTCATCGACGGCCGCAAGCTGAGCGAGGAGCAGGCCAGCCTCTTCCTGCGCCGCATGGGGCGGGAACTGGGAGAGGTGCAGGACAAGCTCGACTCCGTGCTGGCCCAGCTGGTGGAGCGTTACTTCAAGACCCTCTGACCCGACCCCTGCCCCTCAAAAGGTTCTCCAGCGAGAACCTTTTTTATTTTCGGCGGGGAAAACGTTTGAATTTTTGCTCTATTCATTGATCCGCCTCGCAGATCCGGGGTTTGTAAACGGCGCCGCCTGTGTAAAAATGTGCGCGCTGTCACGGTATCAGGACGAGTCTGGTTGTTTAACCACCAGAAAGCGGGCGTCACTCCTCCATGGAGGATGCCCCTCTCCTGCTGCTTATTTCACGTCACCTATTGGAATCCAACATGAATCAACCACACCAGGCCCCCGCACAGGCCGCCGGGCAAGGATTGCTTGAGCGTCTGTTTGCCCTGAAGGGCCATGGCACCAACGCCCGCACCGAAGTGATCGCCGGCATCACCACCTTCCTGACCATGGTCTACATCGTGTTCGTCAACCCGCAGATCCTCTCTGCGGCCGGCATGGACACCCAGGCCGTGTTCGTTACCACCTGCCTCATCGCCGGCATCGGCAGCATCCTGATGGGCCTCTTGGCCAACCTGCCCATCGCCCTGGCTCCCGCCATGGGTCTCAATGCCTTCTTCGCCTTCGTGGTAGTGGCCGGCATGGGCTACTCCTGGCAAGTGGGCATGGGCACCATTTTCTGGGGCGCCATGGGCCTGCTGATCCTCACCCTGTTGCGGGTGCGCTACTGGCTCATCGCCAACATTCCGCTCACCCTGCGGGTCGGCATCACCGCCGGCATTGGCCTGCTGATCGCCCTGCTCGGCCTGCACAACGCCGGCATAGTGGTGGCCAGCCCCGCGACCATGGTGACGGTGGGCAACCTCACCTCCCTGCCCTGCCTGCTGGGGCTGCTCGGCTTCTTCCTGATCTGTATCTTCTCGGCCCGCGGCGTCCACTCCGCCGTGCTGATCGCCATCGTGGTGACCACCACCCTGGGCTGGCTGTTTGGCGACGTCACCTTCAAGGGCTTCGTCTCCATGCCTCCCAGCATTGAGCCGGTGTTCGGCCAGCTGGACCTGATGGGGTCGCTCGACATCAGCCTGGCCGGGATCATCTTCTCCTTTATGCTGGTCAACCTGTTCGACTCCTCCGGTACCCTGATCGGCGTCACCAACCGCGCCAAGCTGGCCGATGACAAGGGTCACTTCCCGCGCATGAAGCAGGCCCTGCTGGTGGATAGCGCCAGCTCCGTCGGCGGCGCCTTCATGGGCACCTCCTCGGTCACCGCCTTCATCGAGAGCAGCTCCGGCGTCGCCGTAGGCGGCCGAACCGGTCTGACCGCCATCGTGGTCGGCCTGCTGTTCCTGCTGGCGATCTTCTTCTCCCCGGTTGCCGCCATGGTGCCGGCGTATGCGGCGGCGGGCGCCCTCATCTACGTGGGCGTGCTGATGTGCTCCGAGCTGACCCGGGTGAAGTGGGAAGACCTGACCGAAGCGGTACCGGCCTTCATGACCGCCGTCATGATGCCGTTCAGCTTCTCTATCACCGAGGGGATCGCCGTGGGCTTCATCTCCTACTGCGTGATGAAGGCGGGCACCGGCCGCTGGCGCGAGATCAACCCCTGCGTGCTGGTGGTGGCCCTGCTGTTCGTGCTCAAGTTTGTCTGGGTCGACAGCCACTAAGCCGCGACGCACAAATGCTGCGCAAACAAAAATGCCCGTCAGCGACGGGCATTTTTTTATGGCTGATAAAGGGGCGCTCAGCGAATGCCACGCGCCTCGCGGATCCACTCCCAGGCCTGCTGGATCTCCTGGGTTTTCTCCTTGGCCATCTCCATCATCTCCGGCGGCAAGCCCTTGGCGGCCAGCTTGTCCGGGTGATGCTTGCTCATCTCCTTGCGGTAGGCGCGCTTGATCTCCTGATCGCTGTCGCTCTCGCTCACTCCCAGCAGCTGATAGGCATCCTTGAGCCTGTCACGGGAGGGAGCCTCCTGCCGATACTGCTGACCACCCTGCCCGCCATTCTGATACTGACCGCCGTGGGCCCGATTGAAGAAGTTCATCTGCGCCTCGGCCATCGCCAGGATGCGGGCCAGCTCGATGCGGCTAAAGCCCAGTTCGTCGGCGATGGTGTGCAGGATGGCGCGCTCGCTGGCCTCGACCTTGCCATCGGCGAAGGCGGCCTGCAGCTGTACCTCGAGGAAGAAGCGCAGGATATCGCGCTGGCCCTGGCTGGCCTGGCGAAACTCGGCCAGGGTCTCCCGCAGCGGGAAGTCCGCCTCCTTGCCCTGGCGGAACGACTCCTGGGCGCGAGCCCGCTGCTCCCCTGCCAGCCGCATCCGGTCCATCAGGTTGGAGGCGACCCGGATCTCCTGCTCGGTCACCTGGCCGCTCGCCTTGGCGATGTGGCCCATGACGGCGAAGGTGGCGTGGAAGAAGACCGCCTGTTGCTGCTGGGTGGGGGCGCGGCGAAAATTCAAGCCCATGCCCCGATCGAAGCGATGGCCGATCCAGAGGCCAAGCAGGGCACCAAAGATGTTGCCGAGCAGAAAACCGAAGAAGGCGCCAAGCACCTTACCCCAAATACGCATGGTTCAAGACCTCGTGAAATTAATGAGTGCGTCCTTGCAACTGATCGTCCAGCTCGTGCAGCCGCTGGGCCGTCCCTATGTCGCGCCACTCGCCGGCCAGCAGGCTGCCGCCCACCCTGCCTTGCGCCATCCACTCCCGCAGCAGAGGCGCCAGCTTGCGTGCCCCCGCCGCCAATCCGGCAAAGGCGGCGGGATCATAGAGCCCGACGCCGCTGAAAGTCAGCGCCGGGCTATCAACCACCTTGCCCGCCTGCAGCGCAAAATCCCCCGCCGGATGCTGCGGCGGGTTGGGCACCAGCCAGAGGTGGGCCAGCTGGTCGCCAAGGGGCTGGCTCACCAGGGTGCGATAGTCCAGGTCGAGCCAGGTATCGCCGTTGATCACCAGAAAAGGATCGCTGCCCAGCAGCGGCAGCGCCTGTACGATGCCGCCGGCGGTCTCCAGCGCGCTCTCCTCGGCCGACCAGTGGATAAAAACCCCGAGCGTACTGCCATCGCCGAGCGCTTCCACCAGCTTGTGGCCAAGCCAGGCGTGGTTGATGACCAGGTCGGTCACGCCGGCTGCCTTGAGTTTTTCGATATGGTGCACGATGAGCGGCTTGCCCCCCACCGCCAGCAGCGGCTTGGGCAGGCTGTCGGTGAGCGGGCGCATCCGCTCGCCGCGCCCGGCGGCCAGGATCATCGCCTTCATGACGCCACTCCGCTGCGGGCCAGCCCGGGCAGCACCACCTGCTCCAGCCACTGGCCGAAGCGGGCCAGCACCGGATAGGCGGCGCCATGGCTGCGGCAGACATCCACCACGTAGCCCAGGGTGCGGGGAATATCCTTGAGGTAGCCGGACTTGCCGTCGCGGTGGTAGAGCCGGGTGAAGATGCCCGCCGCCTTGAGGTGGCGCTGCATGCCGGTGAGATCAGCGGCGCGACGAAACGCGGCGTAATCGAGCCCGCCGAGCAGATTGGCCTGCTGCAAAGTGTCGAAGCCGAGTCGCATGCCCTGCTCGATCACCGCGTCCGGCCAGCGCACGTAGCAGTCTTTCAGCAGGGAGACCAGGTCATAGCTGAGCGGCCCTATGACCATGTCCTGGAAGTCGATGACCGCCAGCTTGCTCTCATCCGGCGTCTCGCCGCCACACACCATCAGGTTGCGGCTGTGAAAATCACGGTGCATCACCCCCTGCGGCTGGGCCAGGTTGTTCTCGGTGAGGCAGGCGAAGGTCTCATCGAGCAACTGCTGCTCTTCATCGCTCAGGGTCAGTTGCAGATGGTGACCCAGCAGCCACTCGGGGAAGATGCTGTTCTCCCGCGCCATAAAGGCGGAATCAAAAGGCTCAAGGTCCAGCTCAACCGCGCCGAGACGGGGCAGCAGCGCGATGGCCTTGCCGTACCAGGCCTGCACATTGTCTGCGTTCAGGCAGCTAATAAGTTGGGTATCCCCCAGATCGGTCACCGCCAGCAGCCCCTGCTCGTAGTCCACCGCCCGCACCTCGGGGGACAGCAGGCCGCCTGCATGCAGGGCCGAGGCATTGCGGACAAACTCATGATTTTTTTCGGTTTTAGGGTTGGCATCCACCCAGATCAGGCCACCGCCACGGTGGTAGCGGCGAAAACTGGCGTCACCGGAAATGAGGGTCAACTGAAGGCTGGCATCACCGGAAATCCGGCGCGCCCAGTGCAGCAAGAGGGAATCGCGATCGTGCATAAGTCGGGGACCAAATTGGAAAGCAGCACTTGGCTGTTAGCCCTGGCCGCAATAATGCTTTATCATTGCCGGCTAACATAAAGCAATGACATGCAATGTCAACTCGATGAATCCTGTCGTAAAATGCATGTCTTGAATCAGCCGTAGCTACCACGGATTGCGCGAGTCTTTCACATGACAAAACGGACACTGGGATACTCCTATCCCATCGCCCTGACCATCAGCCTTGTTCCTGCCCTGACCCCTGCCATCGTGCAGGCAGCGCCGCTGACGCCGCCTCCCGCCACCGGGATCCTGGACGGGCTCTGCTATGACTATGTCCCCAAGATTGAAAAACTGGCGCCCGGCACCGACGCCAATGCCCAGCCCGTGGAGGTGGATGCCGATCGCCTCGAAGCCAAGCAGGGCGGCACCGCCGTCTATCAGGGCGACGTCAAGGTGCGCCAGGGCGTGCGCAAGTTCGATTCCGACTACGCCGAGCTCGATCAGAAGAGCCGGGACGTCATCGCCATCGGCAACATCTATTACAACGACGGCCAGATCACGGTCACCAGCGACAAGACCCTGAAATCCAACCTGGATACCAAGAATTCCGAGCTGGAAGAGGGCAAGTATCAGGTGCATGGCTCACCGGTGCGCGGCTCCGCCGACCGGGTCACCATGACCAACAACAACCAGAACATCACCCTGGAAGGGGCCCAGTACACCACCTGCCCACCGGGCCAGGAAGTGTGGACCCTGAAGGCGGGCAGCATCGACATCGATCAGACCGAGGTGTTCGGGGAGGCCTGGAACGCCAGCCTCTGGCTCTACGACTACCCGGTGTTCTACTTCCCGTACATCAACTTCCCCATCAAGGATGAGCGCAAGACGGGTCTGCTCTACCCGGGTTACACCCAGAGCTCCAAGAACGGCATGGACATCACCCAGCCGTTCTACTGGAACATAGCCCCCAACTACGATGCCACCATCACCTCCCGTTTCATGGACAGACGGGGCCTGATGGAGCAGGTGCAGTTCCGCTACATGCCGGATCCGGCTCACGTGGGCAGCCTCTATTTCGAGAACCTGGCCAACGACAAGCAGTACGACGAGACCCCGAGCCTCAACCAGGCCATGTCCGACGGTCACCGCTACCTGCTCAACGCCAACCACACCTCGCTGTTTGCCGACAACGCCATGCGGGTGTCGCTCGACTACACCAAGGTGCGGGATCGGGATTACAACTACTTCAACGACTTCTCTCCCAAGGTGGGTACCCAGGTCGAGAACCAGTTGCAGCAATCCCTGATGGCCGGTTACTTCCAGCCCAACTGGAACATCAACACCGAGGTGCGCACCTACCAGATCCTGCTGGCCAGCGCGCAGCAGCCCCACGAGCTGATGCCGCGCATCGACCACAACTACTACCAGCAGGGCAGCTGGTACGATCTCGCCTGGAACACCGAGATCACCAAGTTCGGCTACAACAATGCCCAGGCCATCGCCCAGAACCAGGGCGGCGCCTACACCGGCACCCGGGTCTACACGGCCCCGACCCTGACCATGCCGCTGATCAACGAGGCAGGCTACTACCTCGACAGCCAGTACAAGCTGATGTACACCCGCTACGATCAGGAAGTGCCGGACAACATGAGCCAGACCTTTGTCAGCCGCTTCACCCCTGCAGGGGCCAACGGGACCACGCTGGATGAAGGGATCATCACCCGCACCCTGCCGTCGTTCCGCCTCAAGGGCGGCATGACCTTCGAGCGCAACCAGAACTGGTTCGGCGGCGATGCCAACCAGACCCTGGAGCCGGAGTTCCAGTACCTCTATGTGCCCTACAAGGATCAGGACAACATAGGGGTCTATGACTCCACCACCATGCGCCAGGACTACTACAGCCTGTTCAGCGACCGCCGCTACGCCGGCCTGGATCGCATCAGCGACTCCAACAGAGTCTCCATCGGCCTCACCAGCCGGGTATATGATGAGGTCGGCGATGAACGAATTCGGCTGGCCGTTGCCCAAGCTTTCGATTTCGTTGCGCCCAGGGTCAAGCTCTATCCCAGCGAGACCCTGACCACCAACACCCGCTCCCCGCTCTCCTTCGAGGGGGATGCCAAGATCAACGAGCAGTGGTTTGCCCATGCCGGCGCGCAATATGATATGGACCAGAGCCGGCTCAGCTCCGCCAATAGCGCTCTCGAGTATCGCCACGAGAAGCTGATCAGCCAGTTGAACCACCGTTTCGTGCGCGACGCCAACTACGATCTCGAAAACCGGGGACAGGTCACCGACCTCAACCAAATCGGCCTGCTGTTGACCACGCCGCTCAACGATCAGTGGCACCTGTACGGGGGTTACTATCAGGAGCTGAATCAGAGCGTGAAGTCTGATCGCAAGGTGGGCCTGAAGTACGACTCCTGCTGCTGGAGCATCAACTTCAACCTGGAGTGGGTCAACACTCCGGACAACGTGACCCTGCGTCCGACCTCGGAGCGCAGCCTGGGCATTCAGTTTGAAATGAAAGGATTGGGTAGCGTGGGTACCGGCACCAAGGGCACCTCCCTTGACACCGAAGCACTGCCTTACATTCGTCCGTTTAACCTGCGAGACCAATAAGCGGTCTGGCAAACGCCTTGAGAGATGGATATGAAGAAGACGTTGATTTCCCTGCTGACTGCAGGCCTGTTCGGAGCCATGAGCCAGGGTGCCTTCGCCGCCCCCGAGCTGATGGACAAGGTGCTTGCCGTGGTCAACAAGGACGTGGTGCTGGCCAGCCAGCAGGAGGCCCTGGTCCAGAAGGTCAAGATCTCCGCCCAGGAAAACGGCCAGTCCCTGCCCGATGACGCTACCCTGCGCAAACAGGCGCTGGACCGCCTGATCCAGGAGAGCCTGCAGTTGCAGCTGGCCGAGCGCCAGGGCCTCAAGATCAGCGATACCCAGCTGGAGCAAGCGATCCAGAGCATCGCCGCCGACAACAAGATGACCCTGGATCAACTGCGTGCCCAGCTGGATCGCGAAGGGCTGACCTATGCCCAGTATCGGGAAGAGGTGCGCCGCGAGATCCTGATGAACGAGGTGCGCCGCAACCAGGTGCGCCGCCGCATCAACATCTCCGAGCAGGAGGTGAAGCAGGTGGTGGATATCCTGGCCAAGCAGGGTCAGCAGCAACAGCAGTACCATGTCGGTCACATCCAGGTTGCCCTGCCGGACAATCCGAGCGCCGAGCAGCTCAACGCCGCCAAGAGCAAGATTGAACGCATCCTGGCCGCCCTCAAGCAGGGCGCCGACTTCCGCAAGATGGCCATTGCCGAGAGCAGCGGACCCAAGGCGCTGGAAGGGGGTGACTGGGGCTGGATGAGCCCGCAAGAGATGCCGACCCTGATGGCCGAAGCGGTGCAGGGCGCCAAGAAGGGCGACATCGTCGGCCCGCTGCGCTCCGGTGCCGGTCTGCACATCATCAAGGTGTTCGACAGCAAGGGCCAGCAGCAGGTGGTGCAGACCGAAGTGCGCGCCCGCCACATCCTGATCAAGCCCTCCATCATTCTGAGCGAAGAGAAAGCCAAGGGCATGCTGGACGGCATCCTGCACGACATCAAGAGCGGCAAGGCGAGCTTCGCCAGCCTGGCGGAGAAGTACTCCGAGGATCCGGGCTCCGCGGTGCAGGGTGGCGAACTGGGCTGGTCCGATCCCAACGTCTACGTGCCGGAGTTCCGCGACATGGTCAACCGCCTGCAACCAGGCCAGATCAGCGAACCCTTCCGCACTACCCACGGCTGGCACATCGTCCAGCTGGAAGAGCGCCGCAGCCAGGATGCCACCACCAAGGCCCAGGAGCAGCGCGCCTATCAGCTGATCTACAACCGCCGCTTCACCGAAGAGTCCCAGGCCTGGCTGGACGAGCTGCGTGACGAGGCCTACATCCAGATCGAAGGCGCCGGCAGCTGATGACCTGTCGTCGCCTCGCCATTACCCCGGGTGAACCGGCCGGGATCGGCCCGGATCTGGTGCTGCAGATAGCCCAGCAGGACTGGCCGCACCAACTGGTGGTGATCGCCGATCCGGCGCTGCTGCACGAACGGGCCGCCCTGCTGGGGCTGCCCGTCGAGCTGCAGCCCTATGATGCCGGTCAGCCGGCACAACCGCAGCGGGCGGGCACCCTGACCGTCTGTCCGGTTCCCCTCGGCGCCGCCGTAATACCGGGCAAGCTGGACGAGGGCAATGGCGCCTACGTGCTGGCCACCCTGCAGCGCGCCTGCGACGGCAACATGAGCGGCGAATTTGCCGCCGTGGTGACCGGGCCGGTGCACAAGGGGATCATCAACCAGGCTGGCGTCTCGTTCAGCGGTCACACCGAGTTCTTCGCCCAGCAATCCAACACCGCCGACGTGGTGATGCTGCTGGCGACCGAAGGGCTGCGGGTCGCGCTGGCGACCACCCACATTCCGCTGGCCTATGTGGCGATGGCCATCACCGAGGATCGCCTCGGCAAGGTGATCCGCATCCTGGATGCGGATCTCAAAGCCAAGTTTGGCATCGCCAAGCCCCGCATTTACGTCTGCGGCCTCAACCCCCACGCCGGGGAAGGCGGCCACCTCGGCCGTGAAGAGATTGACGTGATCGAACCCGCCCTGGCCGGCCTGCGCCAGGAGGGGATCGATCTGGTCGGCCCGCTGCCGGCCGATACCCTGTTCCAGGAGAAATACCTCAAGGATGCGGATGCGGTACTCGCCATGTACCACGACCAGGGGCTGCCCGTGCTCAAATACAAGGGCTTCGGCAGTTCGGTCAATATCACCCTTGGACTCCCTTTCATCCGCACTTCGGTGGATCACGGCACCGCACTGGACCTGGCAGGCAAGGGCCTGGCCGACTCCGGCAGCCTGATCACCGCGATCAACCACGCCATCAAGATGGTAGAGAAAAAAAGATATGAGCAGTAAGGTGCACATGGGCCACACGGCCCGTAAGCGTTTCGGTCAGAACTTCTTGCACGATCGCTACGTGATCGACCAGATCGTGGCCGCCATCAATCCGCAGCCGGGTCAGAACCTGGTGGAAATCGGCCCGGGTCTGGCCGCGCTGACCGAGCCGGTCGCCGCCCAGATGGACAAGATGACCGTGGTCGAGCTGGACCGGGATCTGGCGGCGCGCCTGCGCGAGCACCCGACCCTGAAGGACAAGCTCACCGTCATCGAAGCCGATGCCATGCGTTTCGACTTCAGCACCCTGATGGGGGAAGGCAAGGGGCCGCTGCGCATCTTCGGCAACCTGCCCTACAACATCTCCACCCCGCTCATCTTCCACCTGTGCGAGTTCGCCGATCGGGTAGAAGACATGCACTTCATGCTGCAAAAGGAAGTGGTGCTGCGTCTGGCCGCCGGCCCGGGCAGCAAGGCCTATGGCCGGCTGAGCGTGATGACCCAGTACTACTGCCAGGTAGTGCCTGTGCTGGAAGTGGGCCCTGGTGCCTTCAAGCCGGCGCCCAAGGTGGATTCTGCCGTGGTCCGACTGATCCCGCACAAGAACCCGACTATCGTCGCGAAAGACATTCGTTGCCTGAACCGGGTCTGCACCGAGGGCTTCGGCCAGCGTCGCAAGACCATTCGCAACAGCTTCTCCAACTTCATCACGGACGCCCAGCTGACCGAACTTGGCATCGATGGCAACCTGCGCCCGGAGAACCTCTCCCTCGAGCAGTTCGTCATGATCGCCAACTGGCTGGCGGATCAGCCAAAGGCCTGATCCCGTGGCAACCCCGCACATCCTGATCCGCCCATACCCCTCGTATGTGGCGGATAGCAAAGACCCTTACCAGTTCCACTATCTCATCGAGATCGAGAACCTGGGGCCCGGCCCGGCGCAACTGCTGCGCCGGCGCTGGCTCATCACCGATGCCAATGGCAAGATGCTGGAAGTCGAAGGCCCCGGCGTGGTCGGCGAGCAGCCGGTCATCGCCCCCGGCGAGACCTTCCGCTATCAGAGCGGCGTACCGCTGGCCACCCCGCTCGGCGTGATGGAAGGGAGTTATACCCTGCAAGACGAGTCGGGGCAGCAATTCGAGGTGCCCATCGCACCCTTTACGCTGGCCGTCCCCCACATTATCAACTGAGGTTTCATGGCGAACTGTTTTGTTGGCGATATCCAGGGCTGTTACGACGACTTGCGCCGTCTGCTGGATCTGGCCGAGTTCGATCCCGCTAACGACGTACTCTGGCTGTGCGGCGATCTGGTCGCCCGCGGCCCGGATTCCCTCAACACCCTGCGCTTCGTCAAAGGGCTGGGCAACCGGGCCGTCACCGTGCTCGGCAACCACGATCTGCACCTGCTGGCGGTCGCCGATGGGGTCGCCCCGCTCAAGAAGAAAGACAGGCTGCAGGAGCTGATGGACGCCCCGGATCGGGACGAGCTGCTGGAGTGGCTGCGCCACCGCCCGCTGCTGGCGGAGCACCCCGACCTGCCCATCATGATGGTGCATGCCGGCATCTCCCCGGCGTGGGACGCCCGCACCGCCCGCAACTGTGCCCGCGAGGTGGAAAGCCTGCTGCGCGGTGATCAGTACCAGTGGCTGCTGCACAACATGTATGGCGATCAGCCCGATGGCTGGCAGGACGATCTGGTCGGGATCGAGCGCTACCGCTACATCATCAACACCTTCACCCGGATGCGCTTCTGCTATTTCGACGGCCGGCTCGACTTCAAATGCAAGAAGGGCCCCACCGAGTCGACCCCGGGCCTGCGCCCCTGGTTCGAGCAGCGCGAACACCATGTGGACGACCCCATTCTGGTGTTCGGCCACTGGGCGGCCCTGATGGGCAACACCGGCAAGCAGGATATCAAGGCGCTCGACACCGGTTGCGTCTGGGGCAACAGCCTCACCCTGTGGCGTTATGAAGATGATGCCCTGATCGCGACCCCCTGCCCCACCTACGCCAAGTAATGGTGAGGGAGCGAGCGTCTGGACAATCAGAGCCTCACCCTGTGGCGCTATGAAGATGATGCCCTGATCGCGACCCCCTGCCCTACCTACGCCAAGTGACGATAAGCGGCTGAACCTGAGCAACCCTGTGGTGCCATGAAGATGATGCCCTGATCGTCACTCACTGTCCCGCCAACGCCAAGTAGGCTGCAGACAATAAAACAAAACGGGCCCGGTATTGCCGGGCCCGTTTTTTATGGTGCATCCCTCACCCTAGAGCTTGCGTCCCAGTCGTTTCTCGATCTGCTGTCGCTCCCACTCGGGGCCGAACAGCTTGAAGGGCTGGAACAGGTTGATGGCATGGGAGATCAATCCCAGCCCCCAGCCCAGTGCCGGCCACCAGGCCCAGATATAGCCCGGGTTGCTCAGGTAGTTGATGACAAACAGCCCGCATATTACCAGCAGGTAGCTGGCGATGTGGTAATAGAAGCCCTTGAGCCCCTCCACATAACGCATGGCGGCCCGCTCCTCTACCGATACCCGGATCTGATCCCGTTCCATCGTGTCACTTCCTCTCATCTCATGCTCCTGTTGGCTTGTACCGTCAAGTTGCGCCACCTCGAGCTCAAAGACGGCGGCCAGGGCCTTGAGGGATTCCAGTCCGGGCTGCTGACCCTGCTCGATCCGCTGAATGGTGCGAACGCTCAGGCCGGTAAAGGCGGCCAACTGCTCCTGTGACCAGCCCCGCTGCAATCTCAACTTCCTGACGATCATCTCGAACTCCTTGTGGTTGATTGACGGGGCCAGCATAGGGGCCGGAGGGTGGCATGCGACACGACAGCAGCCTGACACCAACCTGACTTTCCTTTTAATTCAGTGCATTAGATAAATAGAGAGGGCAGAAATCCCATCTTTCCTCCCCATAACGCCCCCCTCTCGATGACCTGACAGCAGGGCGACAGAGGCGCTTCTAGCAAGATAGCGCCCTGCTCTTCGGGGAGTCGAGCTTATAGAGCCTGCATCAGCTCGGCGGCAATTTCAAAGGAGCGCAGCCGCGCCTGATGATCGACGATGGGACCGTTGAACATCAGCTCGTCGGCCCTGGTTTCCGCCAGCAGCGCCTTGAGGCCGTGGCGTACCTGATCCGGATTGCCCACCAGCGAGCGGGCCAGGGTCTGCTCCATCGCCACCAGCTCGCGCTCGGACCACTCCTCGCTCAGTTCGACGACGGGCGCCGGCAACTTGCCCGCGTTGCCGCGATGCAGGCGCAGGAACTGCTGCTGCAGGGTAGTGAACTGGAAGCGCGCCTCCCGCTCGCTGTCGGCGGCGATCATGTTGATGCAGACCACCGCATGGGGCTTGGGCCAGCGGGCGGAGGGGCGATACTGGGCGCGGTAAATTTCCAGCGCCTGCAGCAGCATGGCGGGGGCGAAGTGGGAGGCAAAGCCGAACGGCAGCCCCATGGCCGCCGCCAGCTGGGCGCTATAGAGGCTGGAGCCCAGCAACCAGATGGGCAGATGCAGCCCCTGGCCCGGCACCGCCTGCACCGCGCCCACCTCGTCGCCAAAGTAGTCCATCAGCTCGCGCACATCCGCCGGGAAGTCATCCACCTCGCCGCTGCGCTGACGTCTGAGCGCCCGCATGGTGCGCTGATCGGTGCCCGGTGCACGACCAAGGCCGAGATCGATGCGATCCGGATAGAGTGACGCCAGGGTGCCAAACTGCTCGGCAATGACCAGCGGCGAGTGGTTCGGCAGCATGATGCCGCCGGCGCCGATGCGCAGGGTATTGGTGCCGCCGGCCAGGTGACCGATCAGCACAGAGGTGGCGGCACTGGCGATGCCCGGCATGTTATGGTGCTCGGCCAGCCAGTAGCGGTTGTAACCCCAGCGCTCGGCATGACGGGCCAGATCCAGCGAGCGGCGAAACGATTCGGCCGGCTGCGAGCCTTCGGCCACGGGCACCAGATCGAGCACGGAATAGGGGATGGCAGACATGGGTCACTCCATTGATTCACAGACCAGTAACAAGGGGGGCAATGTAGCACGGGATACCTGAATGAATCACCTGATCGGCCGGCAAAATTGACGGACACGGGTTTCTGGAGCGCCAGCAGGGGGATTTTCTCTCTGTCACATCCCGATCTTTCTGAATGGGTTATTGTGTTTATTGTCATCCTGCAGGCACACTGCAGGTTGATCGTCTCTGCAATCGCCCGTGTGACAAGGATGTGTCCATGACAACTGCCAGGCCAGGTCGTAAACCCTTCTATGTGCATATCGCCACCCTCTTCATCCTGCTGTTCACCCTGCTCGGCAGCGCCCTCATCGCCTTGCAGTTCCAGCAAGGGGCACGCCAGGGACTGGAGCACGAGCGACAGAACTTCCTGCAGTATCGCCAGCAGCTGGCCCTCGCCCTGCAACTGAACGAGCGACCGGCCCGCATGTCTCTCAGCCTGTTGCGCAGCGGCCAGCTGGCGGCCATGACCACGTTGACCGAACGCCTGGCCTACCTGCCACAACTGGCGGAGGTGCTGGCCAACAGCCCCAGCTATGGGGCCGTCTATGCCGGCTACGAGGATGGCGACTTTTTTCTGGTGCGCAAACTGACCGAGCGAGCCAAGACCCAGCTGGGGGGCGTGCCGGCCGCCAGCAGCCTGCTGGTGCAGAGCCTCAGCCAGGGCAAGGGAGAGTTTCTCTATTTCGATCAGCGGCTGAGCCTGCTCGAGCGGCGCCCCATGCCGAACTACCGCTACGATCCCCGCAGCCGCGACTGGTACAAGCAGGCCCGCTGGCGCGCGGGGATCGCCACCACCAACCCCTACCTCTTCTTCACCACCAAGGAGCCTGGCATGACCCTGGCGGTGGAGAGCGACGACAGGCGCGCCGTGATCGGGCTCGACACCAGCGTCGAGGGGCTGTCGGCCCTGATCGGCAAGCTGCAGCTGCCCGCCCAGAGCCAGGTGATCCTGTTCGATGAGTACGCCACCCTGCTGGCCGCCGATCCCAGACACCTGCCCAGCTTCGAGCAACTGAGCCAGCTGCCCATGCTGGCCAGTCTGCCCCATCCGGCCCTGGCGGACCTGCAGCAACGGATCATCAGCCAGCCCACCCTGCTGAGCGACCCGGCCGAGCTCAACCTGACCGCCGCCGATGGCAGCGACTGGCTGGTCAACCTCTCCCCCCTCGGGAGCGACTCCCCCTTCCATATCGCCCTGCTGGTGTCGGCCGACCTGCTCTATCAGCAGGCCAGAGACGAGGCACTGGTCAATCTGGGGTGGGCGCTGGCGGGTCTGCTGCTGCTGCTGCCGGTGATCTGGCTGGTCTCGCGGCGTACCGCCACCCCGCTGCTGGCGCTCACCAAGGAGGCGGAGCGGATCCAGCACTTCGATTTTGGCGAGAGTCGGGTCCCCGAGTCTGCCATCCGCGAGATCGACGATCTGGCCCATACCATGTCAGGCATGCGGCTGACCCTCGGCAACTTCATGAACATGGGACGGGCGCTGGCGGCCGAACACCGCTTCGACTCCCTGCTCAGCCGCATCCTGCACGAAACCATCGCCGCGGTGCAGGCCGAAGGGGGTTGTCTCTACCTGGCTCAGGAGAAAGGAATGGTGGCGGTGCAGGCACTGTGGCGCAAAGCGCCGCTGCCGGCCGGGCAGATCCGCTGGCAGCAGGCCCTGTTTGGCGGGCTGGCCCGGGGCGAGCGGCTCAGCCTCGCCATCGACCAGCAGGGCTGGCAGCAGCATCTGGCCGACTGGGGCCCCTTCCCCGGCCCCTGCCAGCTGGTGGCCGAGCCCCTGCGCAACCATCGCCAGGAGCTGATCGGCTGCCTGCTGCTGATCCTGCCTGACTGCTCGGCCCGCGAGCTGGCCTCGCGCATCAGTCTGATCGAGGCACTGGCGGGCACCTCGGCCTCGGCCATCGAGAATCAGCGCCTGCTGGAGGAGCAGAAGCAGTTGCTGGAGTCCTTCATCGAGCTGATGGCCGGCGCGATCGACGCCAAGAGCCCCTACACCGGTGGCCACTGCCAGCGGGTGCCGGAGCTGACCCGAATGCTGACCGAAGCCGCCTGTGCCCAGCAGCAGGGACCGTTCGCCGAGTTTCGACTCAACGAGGAGGAGTGGGAGGCCATCCATATCGCCAGCTGGCTGCACGATTGCGGCAAGGTGACCACCCCCGAGTTCGTGGTGGACAAGGCCACCAAGCTGGAGACCCTTTACGATCGGATCCACGAAATCCGCACCCGCTTCGAGGTGCTCAAGCGCGACGGCTACATAGAGGCGTTGGCGGCCCGCCTGCCGGCGGCGGAGCGGGAAGCGGCCAGGGCGGCGGTGGCACCGCTCTGGAGCACCCTGGACGAGGAGTTCGCCTTTGTTGCCGAGTGCAACCTGGGCGGCGAATGGATGGCACCGGAGAAGCTGACCAGGCTGGATGCAATCGCCAGCCGCACCTGGCTGCGCACCCTGGATGATCGGCTCGGCATCAGCCGGGAGGAGCTCAAGCTGCGCCAGGGGGAGGCGGCCGCACCGCTGCCCTGCGTCGAACCCCTGCTAGCGGACAAGGCCGCCCACCTCATCCCCCGCCCCGTCCTCGATCAGCTGGACGAGCGCAATCCCTGGGGCTTCAAGGTGCGGGTGCCGACCCATCTCTACAACCGCGGCGAGCGCTACAACCTCGCCATCGGCCGCGGCACCCTCACAGAGGAGGAGCGCTACAAGATCAACGAGCACATCATCCAGACCATTCGCATGCTGGAGCGGCTCCCCTTCCCCCGCCATCTGCGCAGCGTGCCCGAGATTGCTGGCGGCCATCACGAACGGATGGACGGCAAGGGCTACCCGCGCCAGCTGCTGGGCAGCCAGATGAGCATCCCCGCCCGCATCATGGCCATCGCCGACATCTTCGAAGCGCTGACCGCCAGCGATCGCCCCTACAAATCGGGCAAGACGGTCTCCCAGTCGCTGGCCATCATGCAGAGCATGGTGCGCGAGCAGCACATCGATCCCGCCCTGTTTGCCCTGTTCGTCAGCAGCGGCATCTGGCGCGATTACGCCGGGAGATTCCTCGCCCCCGAACAGCTGGATCAGGTGGATGAAAGCGCCCTGCTGGCCGGGCTGGCCTAGGGCCAGGTCATATTTTCTTACATTTGCGGGCTAGCCTGAACGCCCCCGGCTGGTTATAACGGTGCCCCTATAGCGAAGGGGGAGCAATAGACTCCCCCTCACTCTTTGTCACACCACACTGTTCAGGTTATCTATGTCCAAACATCTCATCATGCTGGGCGCGCTGACGCTCTCCGGCTGCTCCCTGTTGTCTCCCCCCGCCCCGACCGTCACCCCGGTGCACCTGGCCGATGCCAGCCAGCGCGGCTTCTACATCGAGTGCAGCAGCATGACGGCCTGCTTCCAGCAGGCCAACCAGACCTGCCCGCAGGGCTACAAGGAGACGGATCGCCGTCAGCAGACCCTCTACAGCACCCAGTACACCGCGGGCAGCTATGACGACGAGAAGAAGGTCTACAAGGCTGGTAAACCCTATCGCATGGCCAACACGGTGCACTCCCTGACCATCCAGTGTCCGGTCGATATGGGCATCACGCCGCGCTGATCCGCGCTTTGCGGCCGGCACGAGGCAGCTGGCCCCGGCCGGCCGCTAGCCACCCTTTTCTTGTTTCATCGAGCACCACTCTCTTATGTCACCCCGAATTTTCCTGCTGGGCAGCCTCTTGCTGTCCGGCTGCGCCCTGCTGCCGGCGCCCGCTACCGTCACCGAACTCGCCTCCGCCAATCCCGCACTGCAACGCTTCCAGATCGAGTGCGCCGCACTGGAGGAGTGCCAGCAGCAGGCGACGCTGAGCTGCCCGCTCGGCTATCAGGAGACCAATCGCCGCCAGCGCACCTTCACTTCCCATCAGATGAGCATGGGGGCCGCCGATCCGATGACGGGGTTTCGCCCAAGCTTCCCCCAAAGCAGCACCTTCACCACCCATACCCTGCTGGTGCAGTGCCCCCGCAAGCCGGCACAGCCCCACCCGCTGGGACGCTGACAAAAAAGGGCCCGCAGGCCCTTTTTTCCGATGTCGCCACGCTCAGCGCATCGCCTCGGCGTGCTGGCGGGCCAGCTCGTCGCTCATCAGTTCCCGCATCCTGAATTTTTGCAGCTTGCCGGTTACCGTCATGGGGTACTCCTCCACGAACCGGATGTATCTTGGCACCTTGAAGTAGGCGATGCGGGCCGACAGGAACTGCTTCAGCTCCTCCTCGCTGGCCTCCTGGCGGGGCCTGAGCTTGACCCAGGCGCACACCTCCTCGCCATAGCGCTCGCTGTCGACCCCGAACACGGCTGCATCCTGCACCGCCGGATGATCATAGAGCCGCTCCTCGATCTCGCGCGGGTAGATGTTCTCGCCACCGCGAATGATCAGCTCCTTGCTGCGCCCCACGATCCGCACATAGCCCTCTTCATCCATGATGCCGATGTCCCCCGAGTGCAGCCACCCTTCCTCATCTATGGTATCCGCCGTCTTGACCGGATCCTGCCAGTACCCCTGCATCACCCCGTTGCTGCGACAGCAGATCTCGCCCCGCTCGCCGATGGCCACTATCTCTCCGCTGGGGTCGACCAGCTTGATCTCGGTGTGACCGATGGCGCGGCCGACCGTGGTGACCCGCTTGTCCAGCGGCGCATCGATGGCGGTCATGTGATTGATGGGACTGCACTCGGTCTGGCCGTAGGCGATGGTCACCTCGGTCATGTGCATCAGGGTCTGTACCTTGCGCATCAAGGGCTCGGGACAGATGGCACCGGCCATGATGCCGGTGCGCAGAGAGGAGAGATCGAACTGGTCAAACTCCGCCAGCTCCAGCTCGGCGATGAACATGGTCGGTACCCCGTGCAGGGCGGTGCAGCGCTCCTCGCTCACCATCCGCAGGGTGGCCGCCGGATCGAAAGCTTCGGCCGGAAACAGGGCGCAGGCCCCCACGCTGATGCAGACCAGATTGCCGAGCACCATGCCGAAACAGTGATAGAGCGGCACCGGGATGCAGAGCCGATCCTGCTCGCTGAACGCCATGCCTTGCGCCACCTGGCGGCCATTGTTGAGGATGTTGCTGTGACTGAGGGTGGCCCCCTTGGGGTTGCCCGTGGTGCCCGAGGTGAACTGGATGTTGATGGCGTCATCGGGTTTGAGGGTGGCGGCCACCCGGGCCAGCCAGGCCGGATCCTGCCGGTCGCCCAGAGCCAGCACCTCGGGAAAGTTAAGCATGCCGGCGCTTTGCTGCTCCCCGAGCCGGATCACCATCTCCAGGCTCGGCAGCCGGGATGATGTCAGGCGGCCTGGCGGACAGCTCGCCAGCTCGGGGGCCAGCTCGCCCAGCATGGCGAGGTAGTCGCAGCCCTTGAACGCGCTGGCGCAGATCAGGGCCCGACAGCCCACGTTGTTGATGGCAAAGGCGAGCTCGTAGCTGCGGTAGGCGGGATTGATGCAGACCATGATGGCCCCGATGCGGGCCGTAGCGAATTGCACCAGGCACCACTCGATGTTGTTGGGCGACCAGATGCCGACCCGATCCCCTGGCCGGATCCCAAGCGCCAGCAGGCCCAGCGCCAGCCGGTCTATCTGGGTCAGGTATTCCCGGTAGTTCCAGCGGATCTGCTGGTGGCGCACCACCACGGCGGGCCGCTCGGGAAAACGTTCCGCCACCTCTTGCAGGTAGGCGCCTATGGTCTGGTGAAGCAGCGGCTGATCGCAAGGACCGGCCCGGTAGCTGAGCAGTGAGGTCATGGGGTGACTCCTGGCCACATAGGTTGGAATTGCCTACTGCTCGGCTGGCGTGTTTTTTCAGCTTGTTACATTAATGTAAAATTAGGCCTCGTAAAAGACTCACTTTGGTCTAATGGCGACCATAAAAAAACGGCCAACCGAAGTTGACCGTTTACAGACGCGGGGCAGATCAGAACAGCAGGTGCGCCACCCCGGCGATGACCGGCAGGGTGATCAGGGTGCGCAGCAGGAAGATCACGAACAGCTCCCACAGCTTGACCGGGATCTTGCTGCCCAGCAGCAGGGCGCCCACTTCCGACATGTAGATGAGCTGGGTGACCGACATGGCGGCGATCACGAAGCGGGTCATTTCGCTCTCGATGGTGGAGGCCAGCACCGCCGGGATGAACATGTCGGCGAAGCCCACCATGATGGTCTTGGAAGCGGCTTCCGCCTCCGGCAGTTGCAGCAGCTCCAGCAAGGGAACGAAGGGGGCTCCCAGCCAGTTGAAGATGGGGGTGTGCTCGGCCAGCATCAGGGCACAGGTACCCACAGCCATCACCACCGGCAACACGCCGAACACCATGTCCAGGGCATTCTTCACCCCTTCCCGCGCCACGGCGCCGAGATCCGTCATGCTGTCGGCCTTGGTCAGGGCCCGCTCATAGCCATAGCTCAGCACGCTGTGCTGACGGGGGATCGCCTCCTGCTTGCGGCACAGGGGAGTACCGTCGCTGTAGACATCCTTTTTCCAGGAGAGCGGCGGCAAGCGTGGCACCACGATGGCGGCCACTACCCCGGCCAGGCAGACGGTCAGGTAGAAGGGCACGAACATGTGCTCCAGCTTCACCTGGGAGATCACCACCAGGCAGAAGGTGATGGAGACGGCAGAGAAAGTGGTGCCGATGACGGCGGCTTCCCGCTGGGTGTAGAACTTGCCTTCGTACTGTTTGCTGGTGAGCAGGATGCCGACGCTGCCATCCCCGAGCCAGGAGGCGAAGCAGTCCACCGCGGAGCGGCCCGGCAGGCGGAACACGGGGCGCATGATGCGGGTCATCATGGTGCCGACAAACTCCAGCAGACCGAAATCGAGCAGCAGCGGCAGCAGCAGGCCGGCGAAGATGAAGACGGAGAACAGCACCGGCAGCAGATCGTGCAGCACCAGACCACCGGTCGCACCGGAACGCAGCACCTCGGGACCGGCCTCGAAGAAGGTCAGCAGCACGAAGATGCCGCCAAGCACCCGTACGCAGGCCCAGAAGGGTGAGACGTTGAACAGGCTGTTGAGGAAGGGGCGCTTCACCAGGATCGCCGGCTTGAACAACCAGGCGATCAGGGTCATCAGCATGGTGGTGGTGATGATGGCGCTGACCATGGCCACCAGATAGTCGGCAAACACCCTCTGTACCAGCTTCGCCAGTACGGCTACCGGGATGGTGACGTTGCCGTCATAGAGAACGGGAGTCATGAACAGCAGGATCCCGATGAGTGACGGGACCAGGAACATCAGCACGTTGCGACGGGTATTGAGCGCAGGTGCTTGCAGAGTCTTTTCCAGCATGGTTTACAGCCTTAATGTTACTTTTCCTTAGCCAGGCGAACCTGCATACCCATGCTCTCACCCGACAAAACGGGCGCAAGAATACTCCAAAAAAATGCACAAACAAGCTTTTAATGGATCATTTCAAGCATAAATATTTTTACAGGCAAACCTTCCATAAGAATGTACCCAAACAGATGCGCATATCAATTCATTACAAATGGTTAGCACATTGTTTCGTTAAGGTTACATTCAGGAGCGCAGTATAATCAGTTGCGGTTGGCAGGCAATAAGTGACATGAGAAATATATCTATATGGTGATCCAGTCGATCCCCATAAAAAAACCGGAGCCTGGCAAGGCTCCGGTTTTTTCAGCGGCGGGTGGGGCACTGTGCCCACCCGCAGGATGAGGGTCAGTCACGCACGTAGATGACTTCCACGCCATCATCGTCTTCGTCGTCCCAGTCATCGTCGTCCAGCGACTCGTCAAACGCCTTGGAGGCAGCCAGCGCATCCGCTTCGGCCTTGGCCAGCTGGTTCTTGTGGTAGTCGTCCCACTTGAACTCCACCTTCTCGATGGCTTCCTTGGCATCTTCCGCCAGCTGACGGGGCATGGTATCCAGCAGATCCAGGATGTCGTAGCAGACCTTCTTGGTCCCTTCCTTGCTAATGGCGGTGATGGCGTAAACCGGCCCTTCGTGGTTCAGGGCGGCCTTCACGCGCTCCATCACTTCACCTGCCTCTTCTTCCAGGATCAGGTCCATCTTGTTGAACACCAGCCAGCGTGGCTTGCTCGCCAGCTCCGGGCTGTACTTCTCCAGCTCACGGACGATGGTCACGGCATTCTCGGCCGGATCGGAACCATCCACCGGGCAGATATCCACCAGATGGACCAGCACGCGGCAGCGCTCGAGGTGCTTGAGGAAGCGGATACCGAGGCCGGCGCCTTCGGCAGCACCCTCAATCAGACCCGGAATGTCGGCAATGACGAAGGAGCGGGAGTTCTCGCCACGCACCACCCCCAGGTTAGGCACCAGCGTGGTGAAGGGGTAGTCGGCCACTTTCGGGCGGGCCGCAGAGACGGCGCGGATGAAGGTGGACTTGCCGGCGTTGGGCAGGCCCAGCATGCCGACGTCAGCCAGCAGCAGCAGCTCCAGCTTCAGGGTACGTACTTCACCCGGGGTGCCGTTGCTCTTCTGGCGCGGCGCACGGTTGACCGAGCTCTTGAAGCGGGTGTTGCCAAGACCGTGGAAGCCGCCCTTGGCAACCAGCAGCTTCTGCTCATGGTGGGTCAGATCCCCCAGCAGTTCGCCGGTATCTTCATCGGTCGCACGGGTACCGACCGGCACGCGCAGGATCTTGTCCTTGCCGCGACGACCGGTACAGTTGGCGCTCTGGCCATTCTCGCCACGCTCGGCGGCATGGAAACGCTCGAAACGGTAGTCGATCAGGGTGTTCAGGTTTTCATCGGCAACCAGATACACGTCGCCACCGTCACCGCCGTCACCGCCGTCCGGGCCGCCGTTTGGAATGTACTTCTCCCGGCGAAAGCTCACACAACCGTTACCACCGTCACCGGCATCGACTCGAATCTGGACTTCATCAACAAACTTCATAGGTAACCGTCACCTTAATTCGAAAAACCGATACGCCATTATAGTGGTACAGACCCCTGCGGGCGATACGCATCTTGCCAGTCGCCCCTTCAGAGCCAGGGTCGGCTGCGTGCCGTTTTTTCGTCAACTACATCAGAAAAACAAAAGCCCCGCCTGTTGGCGGGGCTTCGGATCCTTGCGGTCCGTAATTACTCAGCAACGATGCTTACGTACTTACGGTTCAGCGGACCTTTGACTTCGAACTGCACCTTGCCGTTCGCGGTAGCGAACAGGGTGTGGTCCTTGCCCAGACCAACGTTCTCACCAGCGTGGAACTTGGTGCCGCGCTGACGAACGATGATGCTGCCAGCCAGAACTGTTTCGCCGCCGAAACGCTTCACGCCCAGGCGTTTAGCTTCTGAATCGCGGCCGTTGCGGGATGAACCGCCAGCTTTTTTGTGTGCCATCTATCGTACTCCTCTAATTAAGCGCTGATGCCAGTGATTTTGACTTCAGTGAACCACTGACGGTGGCCCGCTTGCTTACGGTGGTGCTTACGACGACGGAACTTGACGATAGTCACTTTCTCGCCACGGCCGTGAGCCACAACTTCAGCTACAACCTTGCCACCTTCAACGAAAGGAGCACCTACTTTAAAAGTGTCGCCTGCAGCAACCATCAGCACTTCGTTGAAGTCGATGGTAGCGCCAGTCTCAACGTTCAGCTTTTCCAGACGAACGATTTGACCTTCGGCCACACGGTGTTGTTTTCCGCCGCTTTGGAATACCGCGTACATTTGATTAACTCCGTAAAGGCGTGTCTTTTGCTCAAGGCCAGACACGCGCAAAAACCTATAACAATGGGCGGGCATTCTACGCAAATCGATTTGCTCAGGCAAGGCCAATTTAGCAAAAAGTTTATTTTGTGCGCATATCTGCCGCCGTGAATAAACGCTTAACTGTAACCCATTGTGAAATCGTGTAGAATCCCCGCCATTGCTAAAATCGCAGTCATCACTGCCGTCACGTTACGAGACTTATGGACCAACAGACTATCCGTGCGCTCTGTGCCGCCGACATGACGGCGGTCAATGAACTGATCCTGGCGCGACTCCAGTCCGATGTCAGCCTGATCAACCAGCTGGGTTTCTATATTGTCAGTGCAGGCGGGAAACGGATGCGCCCCATGCTGACCGTCATGGCCGCCCGCGCACTGGGATATGAGGGTGAGGATCACCTGAAACTGGCTGCCATCATCGAATTCATTCACACTTCCACCCTGCTGCACGACGACGTGGTCGACGAATCCGACCTGCGCCGCGGCCGGGAGACCGCCAACGCCATGTTCGGCAACGCCGCCAGCGTGCTGGTGGGTGACTACCTCTACAGCCGCTCCTTCCAGATGATGAGCGAGCTCTCCAACCTGCGGGTGATGGAGATCCTCTCCGAGGCCACCAACACCATCGCCGAAGGGGAAGTGCTGCAGTTGATGAACTGCAACGACCCGGATACCACCGAAGAGAGCTACATGACGGTCATCTATTGCAAGACCGCCAAGCTGTTCGAAGCGGCCACCCGTCTCGCCGCCGTGCTGACCCATCAGCCCGCGCCCATCGAACAGGCGATGACCGACTACGGCAAGTATCTGGGCACCGCCTTCCAGATCATCGACGACGTGATGGACTACTGCTCCCAGAGCGACGAGATGGGCAAGAACGTGGGCGACGATCTGGCCGAAGGCAAGCCGACCCTGCCGCTGTTGCGTGCCATGGAAGTGGGTAGCCCGGAAGAGCGCCAGCTGGTGCGCGACGCCATCGAGCACCGCAACGGCATGGAGCACCTCGACCGGATCCTGGGCATCCTCGACCGTACCGGTGCGCTGGAGTACTCCCGCATGCGGGCCCGGGAAGAGGCCGACAAGGCCATCGCGGCCCTCTCCATCCTGCCGGACTCCCGACACAAGCAGGCGCTGGAAACCCTGGCCCACATGGCGGTGCAACGCAGCGCCTGATGCCAGCCGGTAGACAATAAAAAAGAGGCCAGAGGGCCTCTTTTTTATTGTCCAATTAGCCGTGCCACTGTCGTTTCAACCAGGAGCTAGCGGGCCAGCGCCCACAAGATAACGGCCCCGGCCACCACCAGACAGCCGCCTATGCGGCGCAACTGCTCGGCCGGTTGATCGCTCAGCAGTCGCAACATCTGCTGCCAGGCGCGCGGCATCAAGAGCGGCCCCAGCCCTTCGAACAGCAGCAGCAATCCCAGCCCCATCAGGATGGATGTCAGCATACAACCTCCTTTCTCGTCTGAATGTGCCCCAACCACAGCACTTCGCACGCCGCCCCCCGCTGCCAGCCGATGACCGGCAAACAAAAGGGCCTGAATCATCAGGCCCTTGGGTCAAATCACGACGAGCTTACTGCTTGTTGCCGTGCGGCGACTTGAGGTAGCGGAAGAACTCGCTGTCCGGCTTGAGGACCATCAGGTCGTTGCCACCGGCGAAGCTCTTGCGATAGGCCTCCATGCTGCGCACGAAGCTGAAAAACTCGGGGTCTTTCTTGTAGCTGTCTGCATAGATCTTGGCGGCCTCGGCATCCCCTTCACCACGCAGCTGACGAGCGTTACTCTCGGCATCGGCGATCATGACTGTCACCTTGCGGTCGATGTCGGCACGCAGGATCTCGGCCTGCTCGCGGCCCTGGGAGCGATGCTCACGGGCTACCGCGGTCCGCTCGGCACGCATCCGCTGATAGATGGAGCTGGAGACTTCCACCGGCAGGTTGATCTGCTTGATGCGCACATCCACTACCTTGATGCCGAGCTCGGAGGAGCGCGCCATCTTCATCAGGGCATCTTCCATCACGGTACTGCGCTCGCCAGAGACGATGTCCTTGATGGTGCGATTACCGATCTCGGAACGCAGACCGTTGTTGATCTTGCGCTTGAGCAGGTCTTCGGCCTGGATCTTGTTGCCACCGCCGGTCGCCAGGTAGTACTTGGAGAAGTCCTCGATCTTCCACTTCACGTAGGAGTCGATGATGAGGTCCTTCTTCTCGGAGGTGACGAAGCGATCCGCCTGCCCTTCCAGGGTCTGGATACGAGCATCCATCTTGCGAACCTGGTCGATGAGCGGCACCTTGAAGTGCAGGCCCGGCTCGTACAGGCGCGGCTCGCCGGATTCAACCCGCTTCACCTTGCCGAACTGCACCACGATTCCCTTCTGTCCTTCATCGACGATGAAGACCGAAGAGAAGCAGACCATGGCGGCCACAGCGATGACACCAATAGCTAGCTTTTTCATCTATCAGTTTCTCCCTGAGCTGAAACGGTCGCCGCTGCGCAGCGGGGTCGGCGTGGAGTTGGCCCCTTCGTTGGACGGCGGGGTCTGTTCAACCACAGGCGCACCTGCCGGACGAGCCGGTTGCACCGCGTTGGCCTTGCCGGAGAGCTTGTCGAGCGGCAGGTAGATCATGCTGTTGTTGCCAGCCGGCATGTCGACCACCACCTTGTTGGCCTGCTGATAGAGCTCTTCCATGGTTTCCAGGTAGATACGATCACGGGTCAGCTCGGGCGCAGCCTGATACTGGGGCAGCAACTCGTTGAAGCGAGCGACTTCACCCTTGGCCTTCAGCACGATCTGGGACTTGTAGGCTTCGGCCTCCTGCTCCAGGCGCTTGACCTGGCCGCGGGCCTTCGGCTCCACTTCACGGGCATAGGCTTCGGCTTCACGAATGAAGCGCTGTTCATCTTCCTGAGCGGAGATGGCGTCATCGAACGCATCCTTCACCTCTTCCGGCGGACGCGCCGGCAGGAAGTTGACGTCGACGATCTGCAGACCCATGTGATAGGGCTCGATGATGCTGTCGATCACCTGCCAGGTCTCCTGACGCACCTTCTCACGACCCGTGGTCAGCACGTCGTCCATCCGGGTGTGACCCACCACGTAGCGCAGGGCGCTGTCGGTCGCCTGACTCAGACTCTCGTCGGCGTTGGTGACGCTGAACAGGTACTGCTCGGGATCGACCACGCGATACTGCACGTCCATCTCGACCCGCACCACGTTCTCGTCCTGGGTCAGCATGAAGCCGGAAGCCGGCAGGGAGCGGACCGACTCCACGTCCACCGGGATCACCCGGTCGATGAAGGTCGGTTTCCAGCGCAGGCCCGGATCCACGTTGTGGGAGTACTCGCCAAAGCGCAGCACCACGCCACGCTCGGCTTCGCGAATGGTATAGAAGCCGCTGACGACCCACACCACTACCGCCACCACCAGCGCGATGGAGAGGCCGAACTTGCCGACGTCACCACCACCCGATTTGCCGCCTCCCAGCAGACCACCAAAACGGCGGCTCACCTTGCGCAGCATCTCGTCCAGATCAGGGGGTCCCTGATTCTTGCCGTTGTTCCCCCAGGGGTCACGGTCTTTGCCGTTATTACCAGGCTCATTCCAAGCCATCAGCGTCTCCATTAATACATGCGGATGGATATCATCTCTATCGGGCCATCAACCGTTGATGAAGCCAGCAAACATTCATCTCATCGACGAATCAATGCCTGATAAAGCGTTGTAAACTCTCACCTTCTTGTTTCACGAGGCGGTTCCAGTCAGCCAGTTGCAGGCGGACTTCCAACACAAAATCCCCCTCCTCGCTGAAACCTTCCTGCTCGATGCCCTTGAGGCGATAGAGCGCACTGCGCAATCTGGCGGCCGAAGGGGGCAACTGCAGGGTGTGGTGCACCATGGAGCCGGCCAGCAGCTCGGTCAGGGCAACAAACAGATCGTCACACCCCTCGCCGGTCTGGGCAGACAGCCAGACCCGCACCGGGCGCCCCTCTTCGTCACGCTCCAGCCCGACCGGGTGTTCACCCAGCTTGTCGATCTTGTTGCAGATCATCAGCTGGGGCCGGTCATCGGCTTCGATCTCGGCCAGCACCTGCTGCACCGACTCGATATTCTCCTGCATCTGCTCGTCGGCACAGTCCACCACGTGCAGCAGCAGATCCGCTTCGCGGGTCTCCTGCAGCGTCGCCTTGAAGGCCGCGACCAGATCATGGGGCAAGTGTCGAATAAATCCAACTGTATCCGCCAGAATCACATCACCCACATCCCGGATCACCAATTTGCGCAGGGTCGGATCCAGGGTTGCGAACAATTGGTCGGCAGCATACACGCTGGCAGCTGTAAGTTGGTTGAACAAAGTGGACTTTCCGGCGTTGGTGTAACCCACCAGAGAAACGGTCGGCACCTCGTTGCGGTTGCGGGCACGACGTCCCTGTTCCCGCTGCTTGGCCACCTTGTCGAGCCGGCGCAAAATCGCCTTGATGCGTTCACGCAACAGGCGGCGGTCGGTTTCCAGCTGGGTTTCACCCGGGCCGCGCAGGCCGATCCCCCCCTTCTGACGTTCAAGGTGGGTCCAGCCTCGCACCAGGCGAGTAGAGAGATGGCGCAACTGGGCCAGTTCGACCTGCAACTTGCCTTCGTGAGTACGGGCACGCTGAGCGAAGATATCGAGGATCAGGCCGGTCCTGTCCACTACCCGGCACTGGAACAGACGCTCCAGGTTACGCTCCTGGGCAGGGGTCAGGGCATGGTTGAAGATGACGACGTCGGCATCCAGCATCTGGACCTGGGACGCGATCTCTTCAGCCTTGCCGCTGCCGACAAAAAATTTGGCGCTGGGCGCACTGCGGCTGGTGGTGATCACCCCCAGCGCATTGACCCCGGCCGAGCTCACCAGCATCTTGAGCTCTTCCAGATCCTCCCGCTCACCCTCATCACTGAAGTTGACATGTACCAGAACGGCCTGTTCGCCGGCTTCATAACGGTCAAACAAGCGCTTGCTCCTTGACAGGAATCATGATGAATCTGGGTTGACGAGTCGCCTCGTCCCGGGATATCACGCCTCGGCTTCACCCTGCTCTTCGCCAGCCGCGCCCTGGGCGTGCTGGTGATGGTTGACGGCACGGGCCGGCACCACGGTGGAGATGGCGTGCTTGTATACCATCTGGCTCACGGTGTTCTTCAGCAAAATGACAAACTGGTCAAACGATTCGATCTGACCCTGCAGTTTGATGCCGTTCACCAAATAGATAGAAACAGGAATCCGCTCACGGCGCAGCGCATTCAAAAACGGGTCTTGGAGAGATTGCCCCTTAGCCATCTTCTTTTCCTTATAGTTTGTTGTTTTTAAACACCGGATATCAATATAACAACCTGATTATACAGGAGTGTCAAGCCACTCCGGCACGGGCGACGACCCTTGCCAGATTGCCAGACTCACCAGATTCCAACCAGGTCACATCAGACCAACCGCGCAACCAGGTCATTTGACGCTTGGCCAACTGGCGGGTGGCAACAATTCCGCGATAGCGCATCTCATCATACTCCACTTCCCCCGCCAGGTAGTCCCACATTTGGCGGTATCCCACGCAGCGGATGGAGGGAAGATCCGGGGTGAGATCGCCCCGTTGGTAGAGGCCCCTGACCTCCTGTTCAAAGCCGCCCTGCAGCATCTTGTCAAAGCGCAGCTCGATGCGCTGGTGCAGCACGGCGCGATCGCTCGGTGCGATGGCAAACTGCAGCACGCGATAGGGCAACCCCTCCCCCTGCACCTGGGTCAGCTCGGTGAGCGTCTTGCCGCTGATGCGGTAGACCTCGAGCGCCCGGCTGAGCCGTTGCGGGTCATTGGGATGGATGCGGGCACCGGCCACCGGGTCGATGCGCACCAGCTCATCGTGCAGTGCCTGCCAGCCAAGGCGGGCGGCCTCCTCCTCGATGCCGGCCCGAATGGCGGGGTCGGCGGAGGGCAACGGAGAGAGTCCCTCCAGCAGCGCCTTGAAATAGAGCATGGTGCCGCCCACCAGCAGCGGAATGCGGCCGCGCTCGGCGATCTCTTTCATCTCCCGCAGCGCATCGCGGCAAAAATCGGCCGCCGAATAGCTCATGGCGGGATCCAGGATGTCGATCAGCCGGTGCGGCGCCTGCGCCAGTTCGGCCGGCGTAGGCTTGGCGGTGCCGATATCCATGCCGCGATAGATGAGCGCGGAATCCACGCTGATGATGTCGCAGGGCAGCGCCTGGCACAGTTCGATGGCGAGATCCGTCTTGCCGGAGGCCGTCGGCCCCATCAGAAAAATTGCAGTCGGCAAGTCAGCCACGTGAAAAACTCCCCTTGCATGGTCGCCCCCCTTGGCGGCGCACCTGCAAAAAACTGGTTTATGGATTCAAGAGGGCATTTCCCTCAATGGCCATCGGCGAACTCGGCCAGCACGCTCGCCAGTGACAGCGGGCGCACCATGCGAACGTCTGCCAGTTGGTCACTGAAATCGGCAACAAGTTCCGTCAGCAAGCGGTTGGCCGTGGCAAAATCATATACTTTTTCGCGACTTATCCCCTGCTCCACCAGCCATTGGCATAATACTTCAGCCTGCTGGTCAGCATCACTGTCAGATCCGCTCTCGATCAGTTGCAGCAATTCGGGTAATAAGCGCACCAGATCGGTCTGGCGCAGCAACGCCGGCACCCGAGTCAGGATCATGGTGTCGCGCCCACCGCTTTTCAACTCCAGCCCCATCCGTTTGAGCAAACGCTCCTGCGTTTCCACCAGCGCGACCAGGTTTTTCGGCAGCTTGAAGGAGACCGGCAGCAGCAGCGGCTGGGCCGCCAGCCCCTGGCCCCAGGTTTCCAGCAGCCAGTGGCGCAGCAGCAGGCGCTCGACCCGCACCAGCGACAGCAGGGCCAGCCGGTTGTCCCGCTCCAGCAGCAGATAGGCCTGCTCCACCAGGGTCAAGGCCCGCCACGCCCCCGCCTTGGCCGCCACGGCGGCGGCAGGCGCGGTTTCAGCCTCTGCCAGCGGCGTGCCCTGCACCGTCGGCAGGGTGGTGAGCAGCGCGCCCATGCCGCGCATCGCCTCCCGGCTCGGGGGCTCGGGCGGCTGGTAGTGGCCGGGTCGCCCGGCGCCACTTCCTTCCCGCACTTCCCGGGCCGGGGCCCGGTAGTTGTGCTCGGCGCCATACCACTCGGCTCTGGGCGCCTGGCCCGGATACTCGATGGGGGCACTGACCGGCAGCTCGACCAGGGTCTCGGCCAGAGGCTGGTCGCACTCGTCGCTTGCCGCCCCTGGCTGGCGCAGGGCGGTAAAGAGCGCCTGGAAGATGAAGTCGTGAATGAGGCGCGCCTGATGAAAACGCACCTCGTGCTTGGCCGGATGGACGTTGACGTCCACCTGACGAGGATCCAGCTCGATGTAGAGCACGTAGGCCGCGAACCGATCGGCCGGCAGCAGCTCGTCATAGGCCTGGCGGATGGCGTGGTTGATGAGCTTGTCGCGCATCATGCGGCCGTTGACATAGGTGTATTGCAGATCGTTCTGCGGTCTGGCGCCGGCGGGCGTGGCCAGCCAGCCCCACAGCCGCACGTCGCTGTGCTCGCTCTCCACCGCCAGCGCGTGGTGCATGAAGGGAGAGCCGCACACCGCGGCGAGCCGGCGCTCCTGCTCCGCCACCGTGTTGGCGGCCTTGTACTGGCGCACCACCTTGCCGTTGTGGCGCAGGATCAGGGTGACGTCGAAGCGGGAGAGCGCGATGCGGCGCACCAGCTCGTCGATGTGGGCAAACTCGGTCTTTTCGCTGCGCATGAACTTGCGCCGAGCCGGGGTGTTGAAGAAGAGGTCCACCACCTCCACAGTCGTGCCCACCGGGTGGGCCGCCGGCTTGACGGTGACGCTCATCTCGCGCCCTTCGGCCTGGGCCTGCCAGGCTTCGGACTGCTCCGCCGTGCGGGAGGTAAAGGTGAGCCGGGAGACCGAACTGATGGAGGCGAGCGCCTCGCCGCGAAAGCCCAGGCTGTTGATCCCTTCCAGATCGTCGAGGGTCGCCACCTTGGAGGTGGCGTGGCGCGACAGCGCCAGCACCAGCTCATCCTTGGCGACGCCACCGCCATTGTCGCGAATGCGAATGAGCTTGGCACCACCCTTGTCGATGTCGATCTCGACCCGGTCGGCCCCTGCATCCAGGCTGTTTTCCACCAGCTCCTTGACCACGGAGGAGGGCCGCTCCACCACCTCACCGGCAGCAATCTGGTTGGCCAGAATCGGCGGCAATATACGAATTGGCATCGCTTACTCCTGCTGGTTGAACGGAATGGCTGTGGCAACCGCCCCGACTGGGAGCCACGCCGCCGTATCACCGCCCGCGCTCGTCTGGCTGGCCAGAACAGGGGACAAGGTACGGATCGGCATCGCTGGCTCCTGCTTGGTTGAAGGTGCGGGCAATCGGCGGGGTTAGATGACGGTTCACCGGGTCAGCCTCTGCCACCGGCAGGGACGGACCCGGCGCCTCATCCAGCGCTACTTTTGCGGGATATAGAGCACCTGCCCTATCTGGATGTCCCGCGACTTGAGCTTGTTGATCTCCACCAGCCGCGCCTGGCTGACCCCGTATTTCTCGGCAAGCCGGGAGAGGCTCTGCCCGCGGGTGACCACATGACGGATCATGTTGGCCTTGTCATTGCTCTGCACGCTGGTCACCGGCACGCTCGGCTCCTTGGCTGCCACCACGTAGGGCTTGATCACCCCGGCACCGGACGAAGAGCCGCCAACGCTGCTGACCGGCGCCCCGCCGTCGCTGCTGCGGTTCGGTTCGGTGGCCGGCATCCGGTTGGTTACCACCTGCTGCACCGGCTGCGCCGCCGGTTTGCTGACGGCGACCGGCTTGCTGGCAGGGGCAGGTCGGCTGACCGCGGCCTGCTTGTTGCTGGCCTGCCCTTTGCCGGTGAGCATGGCGCCCTTGGTCGGGTGAGCCCGGTAGTAGTTGCGGATCCCCTCGAAGATGGCGCGAGCCAGTTGATCCTGATAGCTGGAGGTCGCCAGCAGCTTCTCTTCGGCGTGGTTGGAGATAAAACCTGTCTCCACCAGCACGGAGGGAATGTCAGGCGCCTTCAGCACCGCCAGGCTGGCGTGTTCCGGTGCCTTCTTGTGCAACCGGGCCACCCGGCCCAGCGAGCGCAGGATCTGGCGGCTGACGTCATAGCCCTCGGCCCGCGACTTGTCCATGGAGAGGTCGAGGAAGGTCTGCGCCAGGTAGGGGTTGGGATCGGATTCGGCCAACACCTTGCCAACGCCCCCCAGCAGTTCGCCCTGTTTCTCCTGCTTCTCCAGCCAGCTGCCCATCTCGCGGTTGGCACGGTTGGTCGACAGCACCCAGACGGAGGCGCCGCGCGGGGTCGAGTTGTGGAAGCTGTCGGCGTGCACCGACACCAGCAGGTCGGCCTTGGCCTTGCGGGCAATCTCGGAGCGCTTGTTCAGATCGACGAAGTAGTCGCCGCGCCGGGTCAGCACTGCGCGCATGCCGGGTTCGCGGTCGATAAGGGCGGCCAGTTTCTGGGAAACCGCCAGGGTCACCCGCTTCTCGTAGGTGCGGCGCGGGCCGATGGAGCCCGGGTCTTCCCCGCCGTGGCCCGGGTCGATGGCGATCACCACCCCCTTGCCCTTGCCGCCCACCGGTGCCGTCTGAGCGGTGGCGGAGGCTTTCTCTTCATAAGGCAGGTCGATCACCAGCCGGTGGCCGTAGGGGCCGGCCGGTGCCAGCGGAAAGACCACCGGCTTGATGGCTGAACTCAGGTCCAGCACCAGCCGCAGCCCGCCTTTTTCCAGCGGCGAGCTTTCGCGGATCTTGCGCACCAGCTCGCTCTTGTTCTCGATGCGGGCCAGGTTGGTGACGTTGCTCGCCCCTTTCAGGTCGATCACCAGCCGATCGGGGCCGGTCAGGGTGAAGTAGTTGTAATTGGGGGCGCTGCTCATGTCGAGCACCACCCGGGTGTTGTCCGGCGACGGCCACACCCGCACGCTCTTGAGCTGATTCGCCCAGGAAGGTAAGGCCAGCAGGGAGAGGGCAATAACAAGGATCAAGCGCACGTAGATGACAACCGTTCCAGAATGGCTTCGCCAATAGCAGTGCGGGCGTCAATCTGCACCTCGCGCTGCTCGTTTGCATAACTCAGGGTGATCTCGAGATCCGGCGCAGGCAGCCAGCCGTCGCCCTTTTCCGGCCACTCCACCAGACAGAGGGTGTTGGCGCCGAAGTAATCGCGGATCCCCATGAACTCCAGCTCTTCCGGGTCGGCCAGCCGATAGAGATCGAAGTGGTAAAGCTGCCAGTCGGCCAGCTCGTAGGGCTCCACCAGGGTGTAGGTCGGGCTCTTGACCTTGCCCTCATGACCCAGCCCCTGCACCCAGCCACGAGTCAGGGTGGTCTTGCCGGCCCCGAGGGCCCCGTGCAGGAAGACAGTGGTCGCCTGCTGGCAGGCGTGGGCCAGACGGCCACCCAGTGCCACGGTTGCTGCCTCGTCCGGCAGTGTCATCATCAACTGTTTTGCCATGTTCTTCTTTAGCTTGTTATGGTGTCGGGATTAACCAGTCGACGGATAAAGGGCAGCAGGTCTGATGCCAGCATGCCCCGCTCTCCGTCTGCAGCGGCCAGATCGGCCGCTTCCCCGTGGATCACGGCGCCCAGTCGGGCTGCCTCGGCGGCAGACCAGCCCTGGGCCAAAAGGGCGGCGATTATACCAGATAACAGGTCGCCCATGCCGCCACTGGCCATGCCGGGATTGCCCTCGTTGCAGAGCGCCATCCCCTTGCCGTCGTGGATCAGCGTCCCCGCCCCCTTGAGCAGCACCACACCGCCGAAGCGCTGCTGCAGACGCTGCACCGCGGCAAAGCGATCCGCGGCGATCTCGGCAATGGTGCAGCCCAGCAGGCGGGCCGCCTCGCCCGGATGGGGCGTGAGCACCCAATTATCCTGATGACGGGGACATTGCGCCAGCCAATTCAATCCATCGGCATCCAATACCAGTGGCACCCGCTCGTTAACAAATGACTCAAAATGGCGCCGACCCCACTCATCCTGACCCAGACCCGGTCCCACCACCCGCACCGAGGCCCAGCTTTCATCCCCCCCGGCCTGACTGCCCATCAATTCGGCCTGATAGAGGCTGGCGGGCAGGTGATCAGGATGCTGGCACACCCGGACCAGACCGGCACCGGCCCGCAGGCAGGCGCGCGCGGCCAGCACGATGGCCCCCTGCATCCCCGCATTGCCCCCCACCAGCAACACCTTGCCGTGGGAGCCCTTGTGGGACGAGCGCTGGCGCGGCGTCAGCCTGGCGCAAAGAGAAGGATAATCGACACGCTCGGCGGCAGCCTGACACTCGGGCGGCGCGGTGACGCCGAGGGTGTCGCAGTCGAGTCGACCGACGCAATCCACCCCGTCGGCGGTGAGCATGCCCTGCTTGATGCCGATGAAGGTGAGGGTACGGCTGGCGCGCACCACGGCTCCCATGGCGCAGCCGGTATCGGCATTGAGGCCGGAGGGGAGATCCACAGCCAACACGGGCACCTGCAAGCCATTGATTGTTGCGACGATCCTTGTCATGAGCGGTGACAGCCGGATATGGACACCGGTGCCAAGCAGTGCATCTATCACCAGATCCGGGGCCGGCAGCCGGTCGAGTTCCCGCTCCTCGGGCGACACCACTGTGCCCCCCATCGCCAGCCACTCGTCGGCGGCCCGCCTGGCATCCCCCGTCAGCTCGGCGGGATCCCGCACGGCAATAACCTGAGGCTCAAGACCCAGCTGTCTCGCCAGGCGGGCCAGCACGTAGCCGTCGCCACCGTTGTTGCCGGGGCCGGTAAAGATCCACCAGCACCGGCTGTGCGGCCAGTGGTGGGTGGCGTAGGTGCGCAGCGCAGCGCCGGCGCGCTCCATCAGGGCATAGAGGCTCAGCCCCTCGCGTTCGGCCCACTCCCGCTCCAGGGCACGGATCTGTTCAGTCCGCCACAGTGATTGTGGTAAGCTCTGCCCCTCTTTCCCGCTGATAGCATCCCCGATGACCTGTTCCATGACGGCTCCTGACTCTCATCCATTGATCCGGTCCGGCGGGCACCGGGCTCATGATGCAGTATGACGGCGGCAAACGCCCCCATCGGTTAACCTTGGCAGCAAGCCCCCAGAGATGCGATACAGCATGACAGTACACTCCCATCCCGGTGCACGCTCAGGCCGCCCGCCAGCAGGACCGGCAGCGCCATGACCACGGCCGAACTTCATCAACTGGCCCAAGATATCAAGCTCTGGGCGAGCGAGCTAGGATTCGACCAGGCCGGCATCACAGACACGGATCTCACCCTCGAGGAGCCCAGGCTGCAAGCCTGGCTTGACGCTGGCTATCACGGCAGCATGGACTACATGGCGCGCCACGGCATGATGCGGGCCCGTCCCCACGAGCTGCTGCCGGGTACCTTGCGGGTGCTGTCGGTGCGGATGAACTATCTCCCGTTCGAGGCGGGCTTCGCCGCCACCCTGCGCGACCCCACCCTCGGCTACATCAGCCGCTATGCCCTCGGTCGCGACTACCACAAGCTGCTGCGCAGCCGGCTCAAGCAGCTGGGGGAGCGCATCGAGCAGCGCTGCGAGGCGCTGGGCTGGCGCCCCTTCGTCGACTCGGCCCCCATTCTGGAGCGACCGCTGGCGGCCAAGGCCGGCCTCGGCTGGGTGGGCAAACACTCGCTGCTGCTCAACGAGTCGGCGGGATCCTTCTTCTTTCTGGGGGAGCTGCTGCTCAGCCTGCCACTGCCGCTGGACGCCCCGGTGGAGAAAGAGCAATGCGGCAAGTGCGTGGCCTGCATCAACATCTGCCCCACCGGCGCCATTGTCGCCCCCTACGTGGTGGATGGCCGCCGCTGCATCTCCTATCTCACCATCGAGAACGACGGCCCCATCCCCGTAGAGTTCCGGCCGCTGATGGGCAACCGCATCTATGGCTGTGACGACTGCCAGCTCATCTGCCCCTGGAACCGCTACGCCAATGCCAGCCCTGAGCCCGACTTCAGCCCGCGCCCCAATCTGCACCGCCCGCCCCTCTTGACCTTGTGGGGCTGGAGCGAGAGCGAGTTTCTCAAGCACACGGAAGGCAGCCCTATTCGCCGCATCGGTTATCAGCGCTGGCGCCGCAACCTGGCGGTGGCCCTTGGCAACGGCCCGGCCAGCCAGGAGGTAATGATGGCCCTGCAGCAGGTGCTGGCTGAAGCCGAGCCCATGGTGGCCGAACATATCGAGTGGGCGCTGGCGACCCTGGCCCGGCGCCAGCAGGATGACAACAAAAAGACCCGCTTGCTGATCCGCTGCATCGAAAAAGGTCTGCCGGATCACGCATAGACGATCTGCCCCTTGCCGGATCCAGGTCATTTTTTCATGCTCTGCCGACGGTCGATGGTCGGCACAACAAAAGGAACAAGCTGATGCAGATGTTGGGAGTGGATATCGGTGGTTCGGGGATCAAGGGATGCCTGGTCGACACCGCAACGGGCGAGCTGATTGGCGAACGCCACCGGCTGGTGACGCCGCAGCCGGCCACCCCGGCCGCCGTGGCGCATACCCTCAAGGCGCTGGTGGAACACTTCGACTGGAAGGGCCCGGTGGGCTGCGGCTTTCCCGCCACCATCCACAACGGCATCGCCAAGAGTGCGGCCAACATCGACAAGAGCTGGATTGAGACCGACGTCGCCCATCTGTTCGGCGACGTGACTGGCCAGCCCTGCCACGTGCTGAACGACGCCGATGCGGCCGGTCTGGCAGAGATGCGCTACGGCAACGGCCGGGATCGCCAGGGGGTGATCATCCTCATCACGGTCGGCACCGGCATCGGCACCGCCGTGTTCGTCAACGGCCAGCTGCTGCCCAACACCGAGCTGGGTCACCTGATGCTGGAAGGCATGGTGGCCGAGCACTACTGCTCGGACGCGGTGCGCAAGCGCGAGGATCTCTCCTGGGGTCGCTGGGGCAAGCGCTTCAACAAGTACCTGGCCCGCCTCGAGTTTCTGTTCTCCCCCGACCTCTTCATCCTGGGGGGCGGCAGCGCCGCCAAGCTCGACAAGTTCATCGACAAGATTGAGACCCGGGCCCCACTGGTGGCGGCCGCCAACCTCAATCAGGCCGGCATCATAGGCGCCGCCCTGCACGCCGCCGAGCTGACCGCCGCCCGCCAGTCGGCATGACGCCGTCCTGAACAAACAGCAGAGGCCCGGCATTGCCGGGCCTCTTGTTTTCACCGCCCATTTTTCACCCTATATGTCGCCCGGGGACATGTCGCCCGGCCGGCTATTTCCTAAAGGTCGTCGAGTCGATGGGCGCCGTGCACCAGCCGGGTCAGGCGGGTCTGCTCCTGCGTGGCCAGGCCACCGAGCAGCCGCACCGTCTCCTCGGTCGGACACTCCCGGGCCAGATGGCTGAGCTCGCCGATGAGTTTCTCCTCCTGCCGGCACACCAGCTGCACTATGTCCTGGGTCTGGGCCGTGGCAGGCAGGCTCAGGCGCCGGATCCCGGGCAGCAGATCCTCGCTGAAGCCCCGCTCCAGCCAGGTCTCCTTCACCCCTTCGCCAAGTTCGCTCAAATAGTCATCCAGCTGGGTACCAGCCGCCTCCTCCCGCTGCTGCAGATAGGCCAGCAGCAGCCGGCTGCGCTCGCCATCCACCTGGGTCATGAGGCGCCCGTAACAGAGTCCAAGCTGGTGATGCACCTGCTCCAGATAGAGCAGCAAGTCTTTGATTTGTTGAAATCGCATCAGGTTGCCCTCCTGTATGTCGTGCCCATTCAGTATAAAAAAACAGGCAATTGCAAGCCAAGCCAAAGCACGGCCCTTGTTGTGCTGCATCAAGAGGCCGGCCAAGAAAGCAGCGAACGATACAAAATGGAATGATTTGTGCCAACCCGGGGGGAGTAAAAGATGAGCAGCTGAATCCGTCTCACGACTAATAAAGGAAGTGATAATGGTGTATTTGCCATTTGATATTCGGCAATCCTACTACACTGCCAAATACAATATTGATGTGAACCGGATCACCGTCGGCCTTAGTCAACAAGTGGCAATCCTTAGCACTTTTTTAGACGTCTAGATGTATAAACACGCGTTGACATGGCCATCCAGACATCTTAGCATCATCCTCCATGATGACAGAGCAACCCAGTGAAACCTCTGCCCAATTCACCCGCCTGTAGCGCCCTGTGCTTTAAGGCTGTTAGCACGGAAGAATCCATGATTAAGTTGATCGGTCTCAACAAAGTCTACGGTAAAGGCAGTGATGCCGTGCACGCCCTGCGTGATGTCAGCCTGCATGTGCCGCAAGGCAAAATTTTCGGGGTGATCGGTGCCTCCGGTGCCGGCAAGAGCACCCTCATCCGTTGTGTCAACCTGCTGGAGCGCCCGACGGATGGCCAGGTCATCGTCGACGGCCAGGATCTGGTCGCCCTGAGCGAGCGGGATCTGACCCAGGCTCGCCGCCAGATCGGGATGATCTTCCAGCACTTCAACCTGTTGGCCTCCCGTACCGTCTCCGCCAACATCGCCTTTCCGCTGGAGCTGGCGGGTTGGAGCAAGGACAAGATCCAGAATCGGGTCACCGAACTGCTGGCGCTGGTCGGGCTGGAAGCCCGCGCCCACGCCTATCCGTCCGAGCTATCCGGCGGTCAGAAGCAGCGGGTCGCCATCGCCCGGGCGCTGGCCCCGGCCCCCAAGGTGCTGCTGTGCGACGAGGCCACCTCGGCCCTCGACCCACAGACCACCCGCTCGATCCTGACTCTGCTCAAGGAGATCAACGTCAAGCTGGGGCTCACCATCCTGCTCATCACCCACGAGATGGACGTGGTGAAGGGGATCTGTGACGAAGTGGCCATCATCAGCGACGGCCGGCTGATCGAGCAGGGCGAAGTGGCCTGGTTCTTCAGCAATGCCAAGACCCAGCTGGCGCGGGATTTCATCCACTCCACCATCCATCTGGAAGTGCCCCAGGAGTATCAGGATCGGATGAGTAGCGACCGGGTACCTGCCAGCTATCCGCTGGTGAAACTCGGCTTTACCGGCAGCACGGTCGACACGCCGCTCATCTCGGAAGCGAGCCGCCGCTTCAACATCGACATCAGCATTCTGAGCGCCGACATCGAGTACGCCGGCGGCGTCAAGTTCGGCTTCCTGCTGGCGGAACTGTTCGGGGATGAGGCCCAGTGCGAGGCCACCCAACAGTTCTTCATCGACAACCATATTCAGCTGGAGGTAATGGGTTATGTCCGAAGCAATGATTAATCTGCTGTTCACAGCCCTGGGCGACACCCTCATCATGGTGTTTGCCTCCGCCCTGTTCGGCTGCCTGCTCGGTCTGCCGCTCGGCGTGGCGCTGCACGTGACCAAGGCCGGCCAGATCCTGGCCAACCCGCTGCTCAACCGTACCCTGGGCATGGTGGTCAACGTGGGTCGCTCGGTGCCCTTCATCATCCTGCTGGTCGCGATCATCCCGCTGACCCGGCTGATCGTCGGCACCAGCATCGGCACCATCGCCGCCATCGTGCCGCTGACCGTCGGTTGCATCCCCTTCATCGCCCGCCTGGTGGAAGGGGCCCTGATGGAGGTGCCGGACGGCCTGCTGGAAGCGGCCAAGGCCATGGGCGCCAAGCCATTGCAAATCATCACCAAGGTGCTGCTGCCCGAGGCCCTGCCCGGCATCCTCAACAGCGTCACCATCACCCTCGTCACGCTGGTGAACTACTCCGCCATGGCTGGTGCCATCGGGGGCGGTGGACTGGGCGATGTGGGTATTCGCTACGGCTATCAACGCTTTGACCCAACCGTCATGCTGGTCACCGTCGTGATCCTGGTAGTGCTGGTTCAACTCATCCAGAGCGCGGGTGAGCGCCTGGTCAACAAATGTGATCATCGTTAATCGTCGATTTCTGACAGGAGGTTTTATGAAATTTGGCATCAAATCCGTTGCGGCTGCCCTGCTGGCTACCCTGGTACTGGCCGGTTGCGGTCAAAAAGAAGAGAACAAGACCCTGAAGGTGGGCGCCATCGCCGGCCCCGAGACCGAACTGGTTGAAGTGGCCGCCAAAGTGGCCAAGGAGAAATACGGTCTGACCGTCGAGGTGGTCAACTTCTCCGACTACGTCACCCCGAACGTGGCCCTGAACGATGGCAGCGTTGACGTCAACGCCTTCCAGCACAAGCCCTATCTGGATGCCCAGATCCGTGATCGCGGCTTCAAGCTGGTGCCGGTCGGCAACACCTTCGTCTACCCGATCGCCGGTTACTCCAAGAAGATCAAGGCCCTCTCCGAGCTGAAAGATGGTGCCCAGATCGCGGTGCCGAACGATCCGACCAACCTGGGCCGCTCCCTGATCCTGCTGGAGAAGCAGGGTCTGCTGAAGCTCAAAGAGGGTGCCGGTCTGGAAGCAACCGTGCTGGACATCGCCAGCAACCCGCGCAACTTCAAGATTGTCGAGCTGGAAGCAGCCCAGCTGCCGCGCTCGCTGGAAGACGTGGACTTGGCCATCATCAACAACACCTTCGCCGGTCAGATTGGCCTGACTCCCACCGAGAACGGCCTGTTTGTCGAGGACAAGGAGTCCCCCTACGTCAACCTGATCGTCGCCCGCGACAACAACAAGGACGACGAGAAGGTCAAACAGTTCGTACAGGCCTTCCAGACCGACGACGTCTACAAGAAAGGGCTGGAGCTGTTCAAAGGCGGCCTGGTGAAAGGTTGGTAATCACTCACCCGGCAAAAAAGGCCACGCAATGCGTGGCCTTTTTTATTGCTGCCGCTATCATATCGGCGAGCACGGCAACACGAACATATTCATCACATGAAAAAATGGTATCTGGCCTACTGCAAGCCAAAAGAAGAGGCCCGCGCCCGCGCCCATCTCGAAGCCCAGGGGATCGAGTCCTACTATCCCATGGTGGAAATTGAAAAACTGCGGCGGGGCAAGCGAGTCCCGGTGCGGGAGCCCATGTTCCCCAACTACCTGTTCATCTACGTGGATCTGGAAGAGGTCACCCCGGTCACCCTGAAGTCCACCCGCGGCATCAGCCGGATCATCCACTTCGGGCGGGAGTGGACCGCCATCAACAGCCAGCTGGTCTATCAGCTGATGAGCCGGGACGACAGCGACGAGGCGCGCGCCAGCTACGCCAACCTGCCGACCCAGGGCGACAAGGTATTGATAGAATCCGGTCCGCTGGCCGGCTTCGAGGCCATCTATCTGGAGCCGGATGGCGACAAACGCGCGATCCTGCTGGTGAGCCTGCTCAATCAGGAGACCAGCAGCAGCTTCGACAACCAGTCCTTCCGTCGACTAGACTGACCCGCCAGGCCAGAGCAACCATCTCTTGCCAGCAAGGCTGAAAAGAAACGGGGCAGGCCAAGCGGCCTGCCCCGTTCTTATGGGCCTTGTCCGCCTCAGGCATCCAGTTCGAAGCGGCTGATCACCGCCGTCAAGCGGCCGGTATCCTGCGCCAGCCTGGCCACTATCTCCTCCCCCTGCTGGCTGCGCTGGCTCGACTGCCGGCTGAGCCCGGCGATCTCCTCCACCGTGCCCGCCACCTCCTGCGCCACCCGCGACTGCTGCTCGGTCGCGGTGGCGATCGCCCCTAGCTGACCCGACAAGTCCTGCACCAGCTGCAGCATGGCGTCCAGGGTCGCGGTCACCGAGTCGACGGCGCCGCGCCCCTCCTCCACCAGCCGGGTACCGCTGCCGACCGTGTTGACGGTCTGGCGGGTCTGTTGCTGGATGCTGGCAATGGTCTGGCTGATCTCCTCGGTGGACTGGCTGGTGCGGCTCGCCAGCAGGCGCACCTCGTCGGCCACCACCGCAAAACCGCGCCCCTGCTCGCCGGCCCGCGCCGCCTCGATGGCGGCGTTGAGCGCCAGCAGATTGGTCTGCTCGGCGATGGTGGCGATTACCTCGGTGACGCGTCCCACCTGCTCGCTCTGGCTGCTGAGCTGGCCCATCGCCTCGTTCGCCTGGGCAATCATGGCGGCAATCTGCTGCATGGTGGCCGTCATGCGGGTCAGCTCGTGGCCGCCCTGGCGGGTCTGCTGCTCGGCCTGCTGGGCGGCCCGCGCCGCTTCGGCGATATTGCCCGCCACATCCCGGGTGCTGACCGACATCTGCTCGATGGCCGCCGCCACCGTATCGACCCGCTGATTCTGGCTCGCCAGATCGGTGACGATGGCGCGGGTGGTGCTGCTCACCTCACCGCAGGCCCCGTCTACCTGCCCCACCGCCCCCTGGATCTCCCCCACCAGCTGGCGCAGCTGGCCGGACATCTGGTTGATGGAGCCCGTCAGCCCGCCCAGCTCATCCTGGCTCTGCACCGGCAGGGGACGGGCCGGCAACCGACCATTGGCCACCTGATCGGCTCGCAGCACCAGGCTGGCGATGTCCCGGGTCAGGCGGCGACTGAACAGCAGCGCCACCAGGGTACCCAGCACGATCACGGTCAGGGTGGCCAGCAGCAGGGTACGATTGATGGCCTGACCGGCACTGGTCATCTTCTGGCCCATGCTCTGTACCTCGGCACGGGTCTCGGTCACCTGGCCGGCCAGCTGGGTCGCCAGCTGGCCGAGGGCGGGTTCAATCTCGGTCGCCATCAGGTAATTGGCCTGATCCCAGTCCGGGGCCTGACGCTTCTCGATCACCTGGCCCACCAGCTCGGCAAAGGGGGCCGACATCTCCTCGAACAGCGACCAGATCCCTTTCTGCGCCTCGGTAAAGTTGGCCTCTTGCTGCTTCAGCTCGGCCACCCGCTGCTGGTGGAACTGGTAATAGTCCTGGTATTTGGTGCGATAGTCCGGATCCCCCGAGATGAGGAAGTCACGCAGGGCGGAGAGGGCATTGGAAAGGCCGTTGTAGGCATCCCCCACCTGCTTGAGCAGCAGGCGGCGATCGCCGGGCAGCTGATCCTGCGGGGTGGCCACCTCTTCGTTGGCAAAGGACTGCAGCTGATCGAGGGCCGATTCTGCCAACGGCCCCGCCTCCTGCAACATCAGGGTATGGGCGGGCAGATTCTCGTCGGTCTGGGCGATGTCCCACACCTTCTGCTGGCTGGTCCTGAAGGCCTTGAGCGAGCGGGCAAGCTCGGCGGTGAACTGCTGGTGTTCGATCACCTGCCAGGCCCCCTCCCACTCCTGCTTGAGGCGGTCGGCCTGCGCCGGATCCTTGCCCAGGATGAGATAGGCCCGCAGGGAGGAGATAGTCGCCACCAGCGCCTTCTGGCTGGCCTCATCCCGTTGCAGGGCGGGCAGGGCCTGCTCCATCAGAGCGCTGCCGGCCTGTCCGATGCGGCCGAGCTGGTGGTAGACCAGGCTGGAAGAGAGGATCACCAGCAGATTGATAAAACAGAAGCTGAGCAGCAACTTGCTTGAAATTTTCATGAACGTCCTTGTTTCTTTGCGGGCATCCTGCCCGACATTCACTCCCCGAGCAGCGCCGGTAGCCGTTCACGCCAGGAGTCGTGCCATCCCATCAACTCCTCGCGCGGCATGGGCCGGGCAGAGAAGAAGCCCTGGCACACGTCGCACCCCAGCCGCGCCAGCAGCCGCCAGGTGAGTTCATCCTCCACCCCTTCGGCGACGGACTTGAGCCCCAGTTTGCGGGCCAGCTCGATGCTTGACTCTATTATGGCCAAGCGAGAGGGGTCCTCAAAGCAGTGATCGACGAAAGAGCGATCCAGCTTGAGTTCGGTGAAGGGCAGCAGGGCCAGCTGCTGCATGGAGGAGTAGCCGGTACCGAAGTCGTCGATGGAGAGGCCAAAACCGTGCATGCGCAGGCGCGTCAGCACCTCCAGCGACTTGCCCAGATCCTGCACGAATGCGCTCTCGGTCACCTCCAGGGTGATGAGCTCGGGGTTGATGCTCCAGCGCTGGCACTGGTTGATCAGGGTGTTGCACAGATCCCCCTCGATCAGCGAGGTGGTGGAGAGGTTCATCGAGAGGTTGAGGGATAGCCCGGTCTGCTCCCACAGGTGGCCGTCCCGCAGCGACTTGCTGATGATCACCTCGGTCAGCCGATCGATGAGGCCGTTGTGCTCCGCCAGCGGAATGAAGCGAGCCGGCGAGATGAGGCCGTACTCCGGATGCTGCCAGCGGGCCAGCGCCTCCATGCCGACCCACTGGCCGGAGCCGAAGCTCACCTTGGGCTGATACCAGGGCAGCAGCTGATCCTGCTCCAGCGCCAGGCTCAGCTCATCCAGGGTCAGACGGTGGCCATCTTCCTCCTGGGCTCGCTCCTGCTGCGGGCGCCAGGCCCCGATCAGCTGGCTGATCTGCTGCTGGCTGGAGGGCTTCTCGATGCGTCCCAGCACCTGCAAGCCATAGGCGGCGCTCATGCGCAGCACGGCCTCGACCACGTCATCCTCCAGCGCGCTGGAGAGAATGATGCCGCCGCGAAAGCCGCCGAGGGAGAGGCGGCGCAACAGCGCCATGCCATCCATGCCCGGCATGCGCAGATCGCAAAACAGGATGTCGACCTGATGCCGCTGGCACATGGCCAACGCCTCCACCCCGTCTTGCGCCTCCAGCAGGGAAGCGTAACCGAGCCCGCGGATCTGGTGCATCAACGCCTTGCGCTGGAAGGCGTGATCTTCCACCACCATGATCACCAACTCATGCTGTGTCTTGTTCATCGAGCCATAATCCAATTTCACCTGTAATAGCCTTCATCAGCGCCAGCACCGTCTGGCTCAGTTCGCTGAGCTCGTCCAGCTGCTTGAGGCGGGCCGCCGCTTCGAGCCTGGCCGCCTCCTCCGCCAATGCCTGCTGCCCCACCATGCGGGCAGCCCCCTTGATCCGATGCGCCGTCTCCACCAGGGCATAGGTATCCTGCCTGGCCAGTGCCTGCATCATGTCATCTCCGTCCTGGCGATTGGAATCCAGGTATTCCCGCGCCATGCTGCGCGCCACCGCCTCATCGCCAAACAACGAGATCCAGCGCTCCCCCTGCTCGCTGGCAGGGGCAGGGGCCTGGCTGGGTTCCTGCGCCTGGCTGCTCACCGGCAGCCAGCGCATCAGCACCTGCCGCAGCGTATCCAGGGTATAGGGTTTGAACAACATGTCGTTCATGCCCGCCTCCTGCATCTGCAGGCCGGCCTCTTCGGAGGTGTCGGCCGTCACCCCGATGACAGGGGCCGATATCCCCTGCTCTCGCAGCGCCCGGGTCAGGCTGTAGCCATCCATCGCCGGCATGTGGCAGTCGGTCAGCAGCAGGGCGAATCCCTGCCCCTGCCAGGTGCGCAAGGCCTTGTCGCCGTCATCCACCACCTCTGCATCCACGCCGAGGATCGCCAGCTGGCGGGCCAGCAGGGCGCGGTTGATGGGGTGATCGTCGGCCACCAGCACCCGCCCCTGCAGCTTGGGCGCATTGGCTTCCACCGGGCTGATCGCCGCCTCCCCCAGCAACTGATGACAGGTCTCCAGCAGCAGGTCGGGATAGAGCGGTGATTGCCCCAGCCGCCACCAGGCACTCGATCCCATACGACCGCGCAGGGCCTCCTGCGGGGAGAGCACTATGCCCTTGAGGGTCGACTGCTGCAAATGGCCCAGCCAGTCGCTGCCGAGCGTCTGCTCGAGCCAGCTCTCCTCCGCCAGCAACAGGCCGTTGAGGGGCTGCTGCCACTGTTGTGGATCCAGACGATGCAGCCTGGCCCCCAGCCGCTGCATGGCGCTCTGCAAGGCAACATCTTCGCCAAACAGCCACCACTCCTGGCCGGCCAGCGGCGGGGCATCCCACTGACATTCGCTCAGCGGGAACTCGAAGGTGAGCCGGGTGCCGTGCCCCGATTTGCTCTCGAGCGTCAGCGTGCCCCCCATCTTCTGGGCCAGCTGATGGCAGATGGCCAGCCCCAGCCCGGTGCCGCCGAAGCGTCGGGTTATGTCGGACTCCACCTGTTGGAACGGGGTGAACAGGCGATCCTGCTTCTCTTCGGCAATGCCGATGCCGGTGTCGCTGACCGTGATGGCCAGTCGCTCGGCCTGCAGGCCCACCTGGATGCGGATCTCGCCCCGCTCGGTGAACTTGACCGCATTGTTGAGCAGGTTGGAGAGCACCTGCCCCACCCGCACCGCATCGATGCGGGCCTGATCCGGCACCTCGGTGCCCCAGTCCAGCGTCACTTTGAGCCCCTTGCCATGGGCCAGGGTGGCATGGCCGCGGATCACGTCACAGATGACGGAGGCAAGCCGGCACTCCTGATAATGGAGCTGCAGCTGGCCCGCCTCTATCTTGGAGAAGTCGAGCACATCGTTGACCAGATAGAGCAGGTTGTTGGTGGAGGTGACCACGTTGCGCAGCAGGTAACGCTGATCCTCGTTCAGCTCGCTCATCTGCAGCAGCTCCAGCATGCCATGCATGCCGGAGATGGGGGTTCTGAGCTCGTGGCTCATGGTGGCGAGGAAGCGGCTGCGCACCTGCATCGCCTGCTCGGCATAGGCCCGCGCCTCCCTCAGCTCGTGCTCCTGGCGCTTGAGGGCCGTGATGTCCTGGATCACCCCGTTGAGGATCAGGTGCCCCTCCTCCTGCGGCACAAAGCTGCCGCGCACCTGCAGGTAGCGCGCCCCCTCAGGCCGCTCCACCTTGACCTCGAGATCGAGAGGGGCCAGGGTCTGAGCATGGTTGGCCACCTTGCTGACGAAGTCCTGCAACGCCTCCTCGGTAAAGCCGAACACCTCCCCTCCCGACTCGGCCGACAGCATCTCCTGCCGGCTGGCCCCCAGGATCTCGCTCGCCCCCTGCGAGGCATAGAGGAAGCGCCCCTTTCCGGGTCCGATCCAGAGGTACTGATAGACGATGCCTGGCATGCTGTCGGTGATCTGGGTGAGGCGGGTCTCCGCCTTGCGGGCCCGCGCCTCGGCCTCCTTGATGCGGGTCACGTCAGTCAGCACGGTCAAGACACCGAGCATGTCTCCATCCGGGGAGGTGTAGGGGCGCTTGGTATAGATGACGTGGAACATGGCGCCATCCTGGCGGCGGCTGTTGCCCGCCCCCTCCAGTTGTGCGCCGCTCTGCCACACCTCCTGCTCTTCTTTCAGTACCCGCGCCCGCTCTCTGGCCGGCATGCGGTCCAGATCGTCGCCCCCCTCCTTCATCGGGTCGCCGATGAAGGCATCCCGATAGGCCTGGTTGCACAGGGTGATGCGCTGCTCGCGATCCCGCAGCACCACCATGTTGGGCAGGGAGTTGAGCAGGGTCTGCACAAACGTCAGCTGCTCGTTCAATTTGTGCTCGGCCAGCTGGCGCTGCACTATCTGGCGACGCAGGGTCCGGTTCCAGCCCATGAACAGCAGCACGCAGAGCAGGAAGGCCCCCAGCCCCAAGGCGGACCAGAGCGCCACCGTGGTCGGATTGATGCCGGTCTGGATGGTCAGAGTCAGCCACTTGTGCTCCAGCTTGGTCATCTCTTCCGGCCGGATGGAGAGCAGCACCTTGGTCAGGATCTGCTGCAACATGGGATCCTGTTGATGCACCGCCATGGCGACCGGCACCCTCAGCTCGTTGCCGGAAAACACCACCTGGTAGCGGTTGTTGAACCCTTTCTGCAGTGCCTGCTCCAGGGTGGTCATGCTCATCAGCACATAGTCGACCTGGTGCTCGTCCAGCAGGGGCAGCAGCTTGGTATCGCTGCTCGTCGCCACAGGGTTGGCGCCCACCTCCTTGAGCACCAGCTCCTCCACCGAGCCGCCGACGATCCCCACCCTGCGTCCCTTGAGCTCGTTGAGACTGGCCAGCTCTTCACTCCCCTGCCTGGCGGCAATCACCCGGTGGATGAAGGCGTAGTCGGGGGTAAACAGGGCGTACTGGCGCCGCTCGGCAGTCGGGGTGATGGCCGGAATGAAATCCAGCTTGCGCGCCTGCAGCAGGCTCTGGGTCTCGGCCCAGCTGCTGGTGGGTACTAGGCTGAAGTGCAGGCCGGATCGCAGGCTCACCAGCTTGAGCAGGTCGGCGATGAAGCCCTTGAGCTGGCCATTGCCATCGATCTCGCTCACCGCCGGCCAGTCCGGAGCCACCCCGAAGCGCAGGGTCGGGTGGCGGGCCAGCCAGTCCAGTTCGCTCTGGTTGAACACTATCTGGCGAGGGCCGTTGGCCAGCTCGTAGTCGACGATACCGCCTGTCTCCAGAATGCGGCGACGCTCATCCAGCGACATGTCGTTGAGGGCCAGCTCCAGCAGATCGCGCAGCCCCTGATTGTCCAGCCTCACCGCCATGGCCAGCGAGGTATCCGTTACCCACTCCGGGGTGATCACCTTGAGCCCGGTCTGCGGCTGCAGGCGCTGCAGCCGCATCAGCGAGGGCAGATCGGAGAGATAGGCATCCGCCAGCCCCTTCTTGACCATGAAGACGGCTTCGTCGCTGCTGTCCGCCTCGGTCAGCTGGGTCATCCCGAGCTGGGTCAGCTCCTCGCAGGAGCTGAAGCCGTGCTCGCACACCCAGCGCAACTGGCGTGCCGCGGCCAGGGTCGGCTCCCCCTCTTCCCGCGTCAGCAGGACGGCGCGCGGCAGGGTCATCAGATCCGAGGTAAAGCGCATCTTCTCCTGACGCGACTGGCTGGGCGTCACGCCGATCAGCATGTCCACCTCCCCATCGAGCAGCGCCTGCTGGGCATCGGCATAGTAGGGATAGGTCTTGTAGCGCACGGTCAGCCCCAGCCGGCCGGCAATCTGGTTGGCAAAGTCGTCGAGCGGGCCGTTGAAGCCGCCCCGGCCATTGGTATAGATGTAGGGGGGCCAGGCCATCGAGGGCATGCCCACCACCAGGTCATTGCGCGAGGCGAGCCACAGCCGTTCAGTCAGTCCCAGCTGATCCTTGTCCAGAGAGGTTTCTGCCGCAGCCACATGGCTCCAGCAAGCAAACCAGCACAACAGAATGGCGCGATAACAGAGGCGCAGCATGGATAACTCCTGAACAGATCGGAGAGCGATCATAGGGATTTTGGCAAAATGTGCGAATAAAAATTCGTAACAGAACTCGTGCGGATACGAAAAATGGCAGGCTAATGCCTGCCATTTTTATGCAAGAAGGGGGCCAGGCCCCACCTTATCAGGTTATTCGGTTCCCAAGCCGGAAGCCGGTTTGATACTCCTGCTCACGGATGTGGGCGATCTGCACATTTTGCCCTTCCAGACCTATGTCTTTGAGCAGGGCGGGCGACAGGTGCAGATAACGGGTGCGGCGTTCCAGCCGGGTGATCCGTTTCTGGACCAGGGTTTCGACGGTGCGCAGCAGGGTCAGTTCGATAGACATAATATTCTCCAGTTGAACGTGCGGTTCCCCCGGAGAGAAGAGATCACCCTGCGGGACAACCGCGGGTGATAAAAAAGCAGGTGTTACCTGTTTCCTCCACGCGGCAGAAAAAGAGCACGAGTCTTCGCGCTGCTGATGCAGCGATCGAACGCAACGTTTAGCATTGAATGTTGCATATCCGTCTCCTTACCGTGTGAAAGTTGAACAAGTTGCCACAGTCTAAAAAAAGACCGAATTTTATACAAGAACCTCACCCCCCATATGGGGAGGTGAGTCATCTATCAATACTCATCCGGAACAGAGAGCCTGACGCCGTCCCGCTCAGATCCCGGACAGCAGCCGGAACTCCTCCAACGCATAGGTGTCCGTCATGCCGCTCACGTAGTCCAGCAGCAGCCGCACCCGGTAATACCACTCCTGCTCCGCCTCTTCGGCAAAACGGGGATCCCGGCTGGCCACCGCCAGTCGATAGGCCTTGAGATGGCGGGCCGACAGGCGATGGTAAAGCCGGCGGGCAAAGAACAGCTCGCTGCCCCCCAGCCCCGCCAGCAGGCGTTCGAACTGGGCGACCGGCAGGGCCAGCAGGCAGGCGTAGGTGGAGAGCACGCCGCGCAAGGCGGCATAACCCTCCAGCTCCAGCGCCTCCACCTCGGGGCGCATGAACACCAGCTCGCGCGCTACCCGCTTGAGGATATCGAGCACCCGCGCCGCTGGCGCCTGGCCGTGCAGCAGGGCCTGAGGATAGGCGCCGCTCAGGATCTGGGCATGCTCGCTCACATAGGTGCTGGCGGCCAGCGCCACCAGATCCCGGGTCAGCTGTTGGCGGAAATGGGGAAAGAAGCCGCGATCCGAGTCGACGGCCGCACTCAGCAACGCCGCCATGTAGTCACCGCCATCCGCCTCCCGCAGTGCCTGCAGCAGCTCGCCGAGGCCGAGGATGCGCCGATCCACCGCATCTTCCAGATCCGCGATGCAGTAAGAGATGTCGTCCGCCGCCTCCATGATGTAGACCAGCGGGTGACGACAGCCGGCGGCCAGCCCCAGGCTCTGGCCGAGGGCGCTGTAGAGGGGTTGTTCGCTGAAGAAGATGCCGCGCTTGCTGCTCCAGCCATGATGCTGGCCATAGTAGGGGGTTGCCTGCCGGCCCGCCGGCGGTTGCTGCGGATATTTGCACAGTGCCGCCAGCTGCCCCAGGGTCAGATTCAACTCGTGCAGGCTGTGTACCAACCGCAGGCTCTGGGCATTGCCGTCAAACACCAGCAGATCCTGGCGAAGCTCGGCCCACTGCGGGCTGGGCGCCTTGCCCAGCGCAGCGGCAAACAGGCCGTCCAGCTCCTGCGCCAGCCACTGGCTCATCACCTGCTCGCCAAAGTGGCCGAACGGCGGGTTGCCCACGTCGTGCAGCAGGCAGGACATCTCCACCAGATTGACGAAGGCCCCCTCACACACAGCGCCTGCCGGCAGGGCCGCCAGAACGCGGCGGCTGATCTGGCGACCGGTCTCCTGTACTTCCAGGGAGTGGGTCAGTCGGCTGCGCACCGAGGCCTTCACGTCGAGCGGGAAGACCTGGGTCTTCTGCTGCAGCCGGCGCACCGGCGCCGCCTGCACGATACGGGCGCGATCCTGCTCGGTCGCCTCCAGCAATTCTTCGTCACCCCAGGGGTGGATCCGCTCGGGGGTAATCAAACGGCTATACATGTTCCAGCTCCTTGCCAGCGCAGCGCGTTTATGAGAGCAACCAGCGCCGCAGGCGGGCGATATCGCCCGGGTACTCCCGGCGCAGCGTCTCAATCCAGTCTTCCACGTTCTCCCACCAGGCCGGATGATCCGGGCTCTGGATCAGCTGGGCCGTCTGCTGCAGCCGGCGCAGGCCGATGGAGCCCGCCGCCCCCTTGATCTTGTGCGCCTCCTCCACCACACCGGCCTGATCCCGGGCAATCATGTTGGAGTCGAGCACCGCCATGTAGTCGGGCATCATCTTCTCGAACAGATCGACGCTGGAGAGCAGCACCGGCTTGCCCACGGTATCGGCATAATCGGTGAGGAAGGGCAGGTCCAGCAGCGCATCCTGGCTAACGGTGTCGGCCTGCTCATCCGCCTCGTCCCCGGCCAGATCGGCAAACAGGTGACCAATCACCTCCCGCACCGCCTTCGAGCCGAGCGGCTTGTTGATCACATCCTGCATGCCATGATCCCGGTAGTACTGGCGATCGCCGGTGGCGTTGGCGGTGAGTGCCACCATGGGCGGCAAACTTTCGCCGTAGCGGGCGAGCAGCTGTTCCGCCACATCAAACCCCGTCATGTCCGGCAGCTGGATGTCGAGCAGGATCAAGTCAAAATCATCCGGGTTGGCCATGGCCAGCGCCTGGGCGCCATCGCGCGCTACCTTGACCTGGTGGCCAAGCTTGCTCAGCAGGGCGCAGGCCACGGTCACGTTGAGCTCGACGTCCTCCACCAGCAGGATGTCGAGGGACGGCATCTCGGGCTCAGGGGCGGCAACCTCTCCTTCGATACACTCCACCTCCAGCTCGGCGGTGAAGCAGGACCCCTCGCCCGGATCGCTGTCCACGTAGAGCTGGCCACCCATCGCCTGCACCAGCTGGCGGGAAACCGCGAGGCCGATGCCGGTACCGGTGGCGTGCTTCTTGCCCTGTACCTGATAGTACATGGCGAAGATCTTCTCCTGCTGGGCTCGCGGAATACCGATGCCGGTATCCTCCACCTCGAAGTGCAGCGCCAGCTTGCCCGGCGCGTCGGCGGCATGGGCGAGGCAGCGAACCGTCACCCCGCCTTCGTCGGTGAACTTCACCGCATTGCCCACCAGGTTCCACAGCACCTGGCGCAGCCGGGTGCCGTCCGCCATCACGAACTGCGGCACCTCGCCATCCCGATCGAAGTGCAGATAGAGCCCCTTCTGCTCCGCCTGGATGCGCGACAGCGTCTCCAGCTCGTCGAGGAAGGCGGGCAGATCGATGCGGGTCGGCGCAATCTCCAACCGACGCCGATCCAGTTTGTCCAGATCGATGATGTCGTTGAAGATGTTGCCAAGCGTCACCGCGCTCAGGTGAATGGTCTTGAGCTGCTGATGCCGTTTGGGATCGAGCGGCGTATCCATCAGCATCCGGCTCAGGCCGACGATGCCGTTGAGCGGAGTGCGCAACTCGTGGCTGATGGTGGAGATGAAGGTGGTCTTGTCGCGGCTCGCCTTCTCCAGCTTGTCCTGGTACTGCTTGCGCTCGGTGATGTCGCGGCCAAAGCCAAGCAGGCCGAGCCGCTTGCCGAAGCGGTCGAAGAAGGGCACCTTGCGCAGCTCGAAGTAGGCCTTGCGGCCATCTGGGTACTCCAGCCACTGCTCATAGGTGAGCGGCTCATTGCTGGCGAAGACCTGCTTGTCGGTCTCCACCACCTTGCTGGCAATGTCGTGCTTGTAGACGTCGAACGGAGTCAGCCCGATGAGCTCCGCCTCTACCTTGCCGGTCAGCTCCTCCATGGCGCGGTTGCAGCCGGAGAACTGCTCGTCTTCGTTGCGGTAGTAGACCAGATCGGGGGAGCAGTCGATGAAGGAGCGCAGCAGGGCGGTGCGCTCGCCCAGGTGCAGCTGGGCCTTCTCGCGCTGGAATACCTCGTTCTCCAGATCCTCGATGGCCTGCTGACGCAGGGTCTCGGCCCGGTTGGTCTCGGCGATCTGGGCGTTGAGGCGGCTGATGTTCTCCTGCAGCTGGCTATTGAGCTCGAGATCCCGCTCGCGCATGTCCTGCAGCTTGCGCACCATGCGGGTCAGCCGCTGGCGGGAATCCTCCAGCTGATCCACCACGATGGAGAGAAAATAGACGGCCCAGGGGGTGACCAGCAGGCCGAAGAAGACCGAGCGCACCAGGTCGACGATATCCACGGTGCCGCGCAGAAACAGGGTGACCCCCATCTGGATGGAGACGGCCAGCACTATGATGCCGGTGGCCAGGAACATGCTGAATCGCACCAGCCCCAGCTTGGTCATCAGGTCGACGTAATATTGCGCCCAGGATTTTATTTGTTTCATCTTATTGTTTTCTCCCCGATATTCGCCGAACAGAATACCAGCACGACGCGCCGAACTCTTCTGCCGTCGCACGATAAATTATCGATTAACCTCCTCCGCCCGCTGGGGTAGCATGCCGGAGTCAATTCGGTCAGCCCGGATTAAGCCTGGCTGGCTATAATGCCAGGCCGTTCAATTCAACCAACTGATAATTCAGGAGTCTCATCGATGCGCAATCTCACCCTGCTGAGTCTTGGCCTGCTGGCAGCCAATGCCGCCCACGCCGACCTGGGCGAGATCCCCAAGCAGTCAGGCTGGTCCGGCTTTCTGCTGGGCGGGGTCAACGCCGTCAGCTACCAGTCCAACTTCTACGCGGGCGATGACAACCACAGCCGTATCAATGATCTCGGCTCGCCCGACAGCGAGAGCGGCCTGACGCCGCTGCTCAACGCCGACATCCGCTATACCTTCGCCGATACCCGCACCCAGATCTTCCTCGGCAACCTGATCCAGGATGCGGTGCGTTTCGACTTCACCCAGCAGCTCGGCCTGCGCCAGGAGATGGGCGACAAGGGTATCGTCGCCACCTCGCTGGTGTTCAACGTCATGCCGGTGGAGCTGTGGAGCGATCCCTTCGCCACCGGCGTGGACCGAAGCTCGACCGACCTGAAGTCCAAGGGGGCTCGCTTCGCCTGGGACAAGATCTGGGGCAGCAACTTCTACGGCAACCTGACCACCCGGGAGGTGGACATGGACGAGGAGCGCAGTGGCCAGCAGTATGATCAGAGCCACGGCACCCACTACGCCGGCATGCTGGATCGCAACGGCAAGGTGCACGACATGGAGCTCTCCTACCAGTTCCATTTCGGCGGCAACCAGCTGCTGGAGCCGGCCATCCTCTACAAGGAGGCTCGCCTGGACGGCAGCGCCGAGAGCTTCAAGAACACCGGCCTGAAGCTGACCTACGCCAAGCGCGGCCCCCAGTGGTCCTTCGTCAGCAACCTCTACACCGGCAAGCGCAAGTACGACGAGGCGAACCCCATCTTCGGCCAACATGCCGACGCGGACGAATTCGCCGTCAACGGTACCTTCTTCTGGCACAACCTGTTCGGCGTCAAGGCCCTGGCCGCCACCTTCACCGCGGCCTACTCCAATGCCGACTCGGACATCGACTTCTACGACAGCCAGTCCACCCGTTTCAGCACGGGTCTTCTTTACAACTTCTAACGGCGAGCAGCACCAACAAACGAGGCCACCCCATGGGTGGCCTCGTGCATTGGCAGAGAGCGGGAAAATCAGATCCCGAGGGAGTCCAGCAGATCGTCGTGGTCGTTGGCCACCGGGGCGGCGGCCAGTGCCGGCTGGGCAGCCTCGCGCTTGGTCTGGGCGATCAGGGCATCCGGATCCAGCTCCTCCTGATCCATGCCATCGTTGTGGATGCGGATGAACTCGGTTTTGTCCATCGCCAGCTCCAGATAGAAGATGTTGTTGCGGGCGGTGAAGAAAGTGACCCGGCGCGACTCCGGGCTGTCGAGGTTGGTATCGACGCTCAGCATCACCTGCTTGTTGAGGGCCAGCATCTTGGGCTGGTTCTGGGTGATGTGGGTCTGCAGATCCCGGCCCACCTTGACGGTGAAGCTGCCGACGATCTGGTTCATCAGCTCGCCCATGACGTTGCTCACCTCGTCCGAGGTGTGGGAGATGGCGAGATCTTCCTTGGAGAGCCCCATGCTGAGCATGTAGCTCTCGTACAGCTCCATGGCGGCGGAGGCGGAGAAGTTGATCACCACCAGGCCGGAGAAGCCGCCGTCAAACAGCACGAAGCAGCCGATATCCGGCTTGAGGCAGGTCTTGCTGATCCGCTGCACCATGCCGGAGAAACGCACCTGACTCTGGGTTGCCGCACTCAATACATCCGTCACCGAATGGCACAGGCTCAACAGCACGTCCTCTGTGGTCAATACGGTATCATCGTCGGCTCTTGTCACTATCATGGGACCTTCCTGAACATCGAAAATGGGCTTATCTATACCATAACTCTAACAGATAGCGCGGCCCGGGCGTCGAAATAGCGAGCCGCCTCTCACTTGATTCAACTGTCAGTTTCAAGGGGAGTGAATCCGGCCAGATTGGCCAGCTTGAGTCGCCAGCCGGCGGCTTCCCGCTGCAGGGTCGATTCATCATAGGGCAAGGAGGGATGAGCCCCCCAGATGGGGCCAGGCCAGGCCTTGTCGGTACTGAAACGGGCCACGTGGTGCAGATGCAGCTGGGGCACCAGGTTGCCGAGCGCCGCCACGTTGATCTTGTCCGGGCGCAGCGCCTGCTCCATCAGGTTCGCCACCGCGCAGGACTCCTGCATCAGCTGCTGTTGCTGGGCCGGCGCCAGGTGGTGGATTTCCCGTAGATTGGCCACTCTCGGCACCAAGATGAGCCAGGGATACTGGCTGTCCTTGGCCAGCAGGACGCGGCAGAGAGGCAGATCGCCGAGCAGGCGGGTATCCGCCTGCAGGCGACTGTGCAATTCAAACATGAAGACCTCGTTGCAATAAGATGGGCGCTAGACACGATGAGAGCCCCCACGTTACTGCAACGGACGGCAAACTTAAAGCCGCGGCACGGCCCAGCTGACAAAGCGCTTGCGCAGGGCCGGATCCGCCTTGAGGAAGAGTTGCTGCAACTGCCCCTCCAGCTCGCTGGCCGCTACCGGCGCAATCTCGCTGGCGACCACGGCCGCAGGAAGTGCAGAAACAGAAGCCGCCGTCAGCGCCGCCTTGCCACCGCGCTGGTTGTATTCGGCCAGCTTGGCGCGCCAGTCCATGCCGATCAGCATGCCGCTGGTCACCAGCGCATCCTGCTCGCTCGCCATCACCTTGCCGTCGGCCTGCAGCCCCATGACGGGAGACTTGGCATACTGCGCCATGCCCCGCTCATCACTCGGCAAGTTGGCGACCAGCTGTAATTGTTGCTGGCTGGCCTGATAGCGCAGCACCTGAGGCGCGGAGCGCAGCTGGCGGTCATTCTCGCTGCTGCTGCGACTCGGGATCACCCCTTCATAACGCACCAGCAGCTGCTGCTCGCCATCCGGCAGGGTGGCGTGCTGCTCGTCGTGCAGGGTGCCAGCGCTCACCGCCAGGATCTGGAAATCCGCCGGCACCGTCACCTCAACCGCAGCATGCGCCGAGCCTGTGCCCAGCATCATGTTCATGCCCAGTGCGGCGCACAGCAGCGACACACCATTTCGATATCGACAACCCTTCATCTTCGTTCATCTTCCTGATCGCGTTGATGGGCGCAGGCTAGCAGCCGAAGATGACAGAAAAATAACGGCAGTTCAGAGCAGGTAGTGGGGCCGCTCGGCAAACCACTGGGCCAGCACCTGTTTGAACAGCCGGATCTTGCGCGGCACTCGCCGCTGCTGGGCATGCAGGATATGAAGCGGGTGCAGGCCGCTGTGCCACCCATCGAGCACGGTCACCAGCTCCCCCGCCGCCAGTAGGGCATCCACCGCAACCAGCGGACACTTGGCATAGCCCAACCCCGCCCGGGCCAGCTGCAGCGCCGTGCTGTAGTGATTGGCCCGCACCTTGCCTTGCACCAGGATATGCGCCTCCTCCCCCTCCCGGCTGAAGTGCCACTGCTCCCAGGCCGGGTTGCTCCCCATGAGCAGGCAGGCACGCCCGCTGAGCTCATAAGGGGTGGCCGGCTTGCCCTCCCGTGCCACCAGTGTAGGGCTCGCCACCACCACATCCCTGAGCCGGCCCAGCGGCATGGCCACCAGGTTGTCGGGCACCTCGCTCATGGCGCGCAAGGCGATATCATGCTCACCCTGACTCATGTCGACCATCTGATTGGTGAAGTTGAGCTCGACCGCAACCCCGGGGCAAAGCTCGGCGAAGCGAGCCAGCAGCTCACTCACCATGCGATCGCCGGCGCTGATCGGGCAGGTGAAGCGCAGCCGGCCGCCATCCTCTTCGGTCAGGGCCTGGATATCCTGCTCCGCCTGACGGGCCAGCGCGAAGATCTCCCCCGCCTGCTGGTAGAGGGTCGAGCCCGCCTCGGTCAGGCTGAGCCGGCGGGTGGTGCGTTGCAGCAACTGGGCATTGAGAGAGGACTCCAGCGCACTGACATGACGGCTCAGCATCCCCTTGCTCACCCCCAGCGCATCGGCGGCGGCGGAGAAACTGCCCCTTTGTACCACTTCGTAGAAACTGGCCAGATGGGCGATATCCATCATTAGCTCCAATTTGGAAACAATGGGTTTATTTTACGCGCTTTTTCTCCCTTTTCATCGCGCTAGAATCAACACATCCCAACCAGGAGTGAAACAGATGAAGATTGTGATTGTGGGTGCCTCCGGCACCGTCGGCTCCGCCGTCAGCGACTTGCTTGCCAAGGATCACCAGGTGATCCGGGTCGGCCACAGCCAGGGGGATGCCAGGGTCGACATGCGCGATCCCGCCTCCATCAAGGGGCTGTTTGCCAAGCTGGGGCAGTTCGATGCGCTGGTAGTGGCCAGCGGCAGCGCCGCGTTCAACGCCCTGACCGAGATGACCGATGAAGAGTGGCAGCTGGGTATCCAGAGCAAGCTGATGGGCCAGATCAACCTGACCCGCGCCGCCATCCCCCACCTCAACGACAAGGGCTCCATCACCCTGATCAGCGGTATCCTGAGCGAGGAGCCCATCAACTGGGGCGCCAGCGTCACCACCATCAACGGCGCCGTCGAGCACTTCGTCAAGGCGGCCGCCTGCGAACTGCCGCGGGGCCTGCGCATCAACGTGGTGAGCCCGACCGTGCTGGAGGAGTCGATGGATAAATACGCCAGCTTCTTCCCGGGCTTCGTCCCCGTGCCCGCCGCCAGGGTGGCGCAGGCCTACCAGAAATCGGTACTGGGCGTACAGACCGGCCAGGTGTTCAGGGTCAACGGCTGATCACCGCCCTTCTGCCGCCCAGTCGGCACGGCAACAAAAACGGGCCCCTTGATGGGGCCCGTTCCGTGACCGCTGCCGTACCGGCAGGTGGCAAACGTTTGTTTTTACGACAGTAAAAAAGGCGGTACGCCTCAGTCGATCAGCCCGTACTGCTCGCGCAGCACCTCGATGATCTCCTGCTTCGGATTGGCGCTGCGAACCAGCGGCTGACCGATGATCTTCTCTGCGATCCCCACGTAGGTGTTGGAGATGTCCATCATCACCTCGGTCGGCAACTTGTTGTCGCGGGCCAGGGCGAAGCGCTCGGGCATGCGGTGCTTGTTCAGCAGGATGTCCGGATCCGGGAAGTGATTGAGCAGCCACTGGCGGAAGCCCTCTTTGGACTTCTCGACGATCTGGCCGTCGCGCAGGGCGGCGCCGTCCCAGATGCGGGAGCTGTCCGGGGTGCCCACTTCATCCATGTAGATCAGCTTTTCGTTGCCGGCGGCATCCTGGACGTAGCCAAACTCGAACTTGGTGTCGACGAAGACCTGATCCAGCTCGGCCAGCGCGTCACTGATGACGTTGAAGCCCTCTTTGAGCAGCACTTCGTAGCGATCGATGTCAGCCGGCTTGCTGAAGTTGAAGCCCTGGTAATGGCGCTCGATGTCGGCACGGGAGACGTTGACGTCATCGGCTTCCGGCACGCCGTCCAGCCCTTTCAGCACGCCCTTGGTGGAGGGGGTGATGAGGATCTCCGGCAGCTTCTGATCCTTTTTCAGTCCTTCCGGCAGGGTGATGCCGCAGAACTCGCGCTCGCCATCCTTGTAGGCACGCCACATGGAGCCGGTGATGTACTGGCGGGCGATCGCCTCGATCATCACGGGACGGGCTTTTTGCACGATCCAGACGAAGGGATGGGGGATGTCCAGGATATGGCTGTCGGCCAGCCCCTTCTCCTTGAACAGCTTGAACCAGTGGCTGGAGATGGCGTTGAGCGCAGCCCCTTTGCCCGGCACACCGTTGAGCCCGTCCACACCCTGCCAGATGCAGTCGAAGGCCGAGATCCGGTCGCTGATCACCATGATGGCGAGCGGCGCATCCGCCGGCACGTCGTAACCCTTCTCGCGGATGAGGCGGGCACTGTCTGCGGCGGTCAGCCAGTAGACGCTGCGCACTTTACCGGAATGGACGGGTTTATCGGTACGGATCGGCAAATCATCGTTCACCGCCAATACTTGGTCTGCAAGACTCATGGCTAATAACACTTCCTGTTTGTGGGGGGTTAACATAACAAAACAGGGGCACAAGGCCCCTGTTTCTATTCTGTTTTTGCAGCTTGGTCAGCCAGGCCCTTGGCGAACGCCTCGGACAGGCTGATGTACATCTGGGAGATGACACCGGACGACACGGGCTTCTTGTCCTTGTCGAACAGGGTGATGGAGGTCTTGCCCCCCGCCATCTCGCCAAGCTGGAAGCGATACTTGTCTTCGTCCAGCTTGAACGGCTCGCTGCCCTTGGCCTTCCAGAACTCGCTGCCCGGCTCGTCGTACTCCACGTCGATCCAGCCCAGCGACTGCTGGGTATCCTTGATGGTGAAGCCGTAGGCCGGCAGCACCTGATTGAGACGACGCCACACCTGGTCAAACGAGCCATCGACGATCCAGGCGCTCAGCTCGTTGTTGTCCAGACCCAGCTCTAGCCCCATGCCATCGTTGGCCTTGTGCTGCTCGCGGGACTTGAGCTGCTTGTCGTAGTAGAGCGAGAACTGGTTGAGGGCCCGGGTCGCGTAGCGCTGGGCATCCGCCGGGGTCAGCTCCTTGCTGGTCTCGCCATCGATGGTCTCCTCGTGATCCAGCACCCGGACCGACATGTTGACGGCGTGGCGCTGGGGATCGTTGCGCAGGGTGAACTGGTAGCGCTGGCGAATGACGAAGTCGTCGTCCTCTTCGCTCCAGCCGTCGAGCGCCTTGGTATTGTCAAACCAGCCGGTCTGCAACACGCCGGCCTGCTGGTCCAGCTTCTCGGTGGTGACCTTGTACTGGGCGAGGAAGTTCATCAGGAAGGCCCAGGTATCGCGCTCCACGCTCTGGGAGGTGCTGAGAGCGTAGAAGGCCATGGTAGGTTCACCGGCATTGGTTACCACCTGGCTGCCCGGTACCACGGTCAGCAGCTGGGCGGGCGGACGCACATCCACCTTGGCCCCCAGAGCGCCGTCACGGCTGCTCTCTGGCAGGGGCGGAATGTCGAAACTGCTGTTAAAGGCGGGGGTACTCAACCCGGCCGGCACCAGGAAAGCACGGCCTTCAAGGCGGGCATCCTCGTACTCGAAACCACGGTTGGCCATCTTGCGTTCCTGGGGTGAGCTACAGGCTGCCAGCACGGCAACGGTCGCCACGCTCAGCACCAGGCGCACTGCATTTCCCTTTCCATTTGCTTTAAACACTCGCCATCAACTCCGCAGTCGTCAGTGCTCGCGCCATCGCCCGTTCGCCCTCGGCAGTGAGGTCGGTGAGCGGCAGACGCAAGGTGGCCGTCGCAATCAATCCCAGCTGGGCGCAGGCCCATTTCACCGGGATGGGGCTCGGTTCGCAGAACAGAGTCTGATGCAACGGCATCAATCGATTGTTGATGTCATGCGCCCGCCCGGCATCGCCGGCCAGCGCAGCACGACACATGTCGGCCATCTGGGCCGCTGCAATATTGGTGGTGACCGAAATGACACCGTCACCGCCTTGCAGCATAAAATCACATCCACTGGCATCATCGCCACTATAAAGTGCGAATTGCGCACCACACAGCTCACGCAGCAGCGGTGTACGGCTCAGATCCCCGGTGGCCTCTTTCAGGCCTATGATGCCGGGCACCCTGGCCAGTCTGGCTACCGTTTCCGGTTTGAGATCGCAACCGGTACGACCGGGCACATTATAAAGAATTTGGGGCAGACCACTAGCCTCGGCGATCGCACAATAGTGACGATAGAGACCTTCCTGGGTGGGTTTGTTGTAATAAGGTGTGACCGAGAGACCCGCCACCACGCCGGTTTCGGCGAAGCGCTTGGCCAGGGCGACGGCATGGGCGGTATTGTTGGAGCCGCAGCCGGCGATGACCGGGATGCGTCCGGCGGCCAGTGCCACGGTTTTCTCCACGACGGCAATGTGCTCCTGCTCGCTCAGGGTCACCGACTCCCCCGTGGTCCCCACCGCGACGATGGCGCTGGTTCCGGCGCTGACATGATACTCGACCAGATTGGCAAGACTGGCCCAATCGACTTCACCTGAAGCCAGCATGGGGGTAACGAGGGCAACAATACTACCGCGCAACATGGATATTTCTCCCGATTTTCAGGGGCGTTATGGTAAAGCTGCCCCCTTGGAAAAACAAGGGAGGCCACGGCCAAGCCGTGTTACCATCCGGCACAAACAGCCGTGCGCAAGCGCCGGAAACTGGCGCCGGAACCGGGCCGCCACCACCCGGCAGGACGCTTGCCACAACGAGATTCTCAGCAGGGTCGCCACGCGGCCGCGCGGGCCAGATCCCTTCGGTCGACGTGCCCGCCGCCCGCATTCGCCACCCGCTAATGGACGAGAGAAGATTTATGACTCATTACCTGGTCGTAACGGCCATCGGCACGGACAGGCCTGGCATCGTCAATGAGGTCACCCGCCACGTCAGTGGTTGTGGCTGCAACATTGTCGACAGCCGTCTTGGCATCTTCGGCAATGAATTCACCTTCATCATGCTGCTGTCCGGTGACTGGAACAGCCTGATGCAGCTCGAGATAAGCCTGCCCCTGCGCAGTCAGGAGTGGGACCTCATCACCATGATGAAACGCACCGAGCGCCACCAGTCGCTGCAATACGACATCAGCGCCAACGCCGAGATCCTGATCCGGGACCAGCCGGGCATCGTAAGCCAGTGCACCCAGTTCTTCAGCGATCACGGCTGGGACATCCAGGCCATGCAGACCATCACCCTGGAGCAACAGCCGTTCAACCTGCTCAAGGCCAGCTTTCAGCTCAATCTGGCCAAGCAGGGAGAAGCGGCTGGCTCGCAGACGGCCTTCGCCGGATTCTGTCGTGAACTGGGCGCAGAATCGTTCGAATTCATCGTCAATCACAAACACGCCTGACGGCTCATCCAAGGAGATCCCATGCAACCTTTATCCGCTGGCAGCCTGGCCCCCGATTTTTCCCTGTCCGATCAGGACGGCAACCAGGTACGCCTGGCCGACCTGCGCGGCAAGAAAGTGCTCGTCTATTTCTACCCCAAGGCGATGACCCCGGGCTGCACCACCCAGGCCTGCGGCCTGCGCGACGTCAACGCCGAGCTGGCCGCCCTCAATGTGGTGGTACTCGGCATCAGCCCGGATAGCGCCAAGCGGCTGAAAAAATTTGAGGAGCGCGACAGCCTGAACTTCCGCCTGCTGGCCGATGAAGATCATGCGGTGGCCGATGCGTTTGGCGTCTGGGGCCCGAAGAAGTTCATGGGCAAGGAGTATGACGGTATCCATCGGCTCAGCTTCCTCATCGACGAAGAGGGCAAGATCAGCCATCGTTTCGACAAGTTCAAGACCAGCGATCACCATCAGGTGGTGCTCGACCTGCTCAAGGGCTGAACCCCAGGCGGGAGTGTCGATATGAAAAAGGGCCTGCAAGCGCAGGCCCTTTTTTATTCGCATCTCGCAGCCCTTCCGCATTGCAGACGGGGGGGCACGCGATCTCCCCCATTCGGTCACCTGCCCGGATGAGGGGCGGCAGCCTTGTTGTTTTCCATGGCGGGGCTGTGTGCATCCATAACGGGATGCCTTGGTGACGGGTCTTTCGGCACAAGCCAAATGACGCCCTTATTGTTGCGCCAACGGGCCAGAAAGCAAGGTGCCGGCCGTTACATTTAATTAACCAACCCGCGTCTGCGTTGATTTAGCGCCCCGCAATCTCGCCAACCTCCCCTGCCAGATCAAAAAATTCATCCTATATATGGGTTAACGTGACCCCAGTTTCATTTTCCAGTGAGAAAAGCCCATGAACATGAGCCACACCGAACGTCTGATCCTGAGCAACCAGTACGAGATCCTGGCCAAACTCAATCCGGAGAAGGCGGCGTTTTACCAACGGGCCAGCACCATCATCGAGCGCGGCTACTGCCTGCAGATCCTCGAACTGGAGAAGAGCTTCGGTCATCTGGAACTGGCCACCTGCCAGGAGGTGATCGACACCCTGGAGTTGCACCATGCGCTGGCCATCTCCTGGGGCAACCTGGACGCAGCCGATCAGGGCGAGATCAATGCCAGCCGGCTGGAGTTCAACGGCTACAGCCGCAGCCAGGAGCGAGAGCTGGCCGATTACGTCTGCTTCCTGCTGGAGGTGGACAAGCGCTTCCCCGAACTCAAATGCCCCTGCGACGAGCTCTCCAGCGACATCGCCATGCGTGACAAGTACCAGCGCATGCTGGCGGTCTGGCGCCAGTGCCCGCGCCAGTACAAGCTCTCCATCCAGGAGATCCGCAAGGTATTGGCGGCCTGATCCGGCAGCCATGAAAAAGGCGCCGCGAGGCGCCTTTGTCCGGTTGGCAGGCCCGTGGGGCCTCACTCGTAGAGGAAGGATTTGTCCAGCTGCTTGAAGGCGGCGTTGAGGGTATCGGCCAGCTCTTCGTATCTCGGCTGGGCCACCAGTTGGCGACGACCGCCCTGTTCGTTCATCTTGCCGTTGATCTCGCGATACCAGCTGGCAAGGGAAGGCGGCAGCCGGGTATCGGCACGCTGACCGAGCCAGTAGTAGCCCTGCAGCGGCAGGCTGAGCAGAAACAGCACCGAGGTCATGACGGAAGGCCAGTAGTGCTGCTCGCCAAACTGGAACTGCAGCATGACGCTGAGCACTGCCAGCGCAGGAATCACCTTGAGGGCGAACTCGGTGGCCTTGATCACCCGATTCTCCGGGAACATGGAATTAAGCTCGGGACGGCGGGGCCAAAGGGTCATATAATGACGGCCTTGCTGTAACTTAGTTCCAAAAATGTTCATGCTCATGCTACCTCCGAGCTCTTTTTGAACGTATTAACGGCAAAACCACGACAATATTTGATGCGCAATAACAAAGGTTGAGGATGACTTTGTTATTTTTCAACAATCGGGTTATCCTTTGTACGCCCAATTTTTGCGCCAACGGCCTGCCGTTGAGCCGTCAGGGACGTCTGGATTTCGGGTCTTGTATCACTATACAAGGGGCAAGCAACAGATTGCCAACCCTCATAAGGATAAGTTGAAAGTTTTTGGACACAGCGCGTCCAACGCATCCTCCTACACAACCCAATCTGCGATAGGATTTATTCATGAGTAAGCTGGTTCTTGTTCTTAACTGTGGCAGCTCTTCCCTGAAGTTTGCTGTCATTGACGCAACCACCGGTGATGACCTGCTGTCCGGCCTGGCCGAGTGCTTCAACCTCGACGACGCCCGCATCAAGTGGAAACTGAACGGCGAGAAAGGCAGTGCCGATCTGGGCGCCGGTGCCGCTCACCAGGAAGCGCTGGACTACATCGTCAACAAGATCCTGCCGCTCAACCCGGAGCTGTCCAAGAACCTGATCGCCATCGGCCACCGTGTCGTACACGGCGGCGAGCGCTTCACCTCCTCCGTGCGCATCTGCGACGACGTGATCGCCGGCATCGAAGCCGCCGTACCGTACGCCCCGCTGCACAACCCGGCTCACCTGATCGGTATTCGTGAAGCCCGTCGTGTGTTCCCGGCGCTGGCCGAGAAGAATGTGGCCGTATTCGACACCGCTTTCCACCAGACCATGCCGGAAGAAGCCTTCCTGTACGCCCTGCCGTACAAACTCTACAAAGAGAACGGCATCCGTCGCTACGGCGCCCACGGCACCAGCCACTACTACATCAGCCTGGAAGCTGCCAAGCAGCTGAACAAGCCGGTGGAAGAGCTGAACATCATCAACTGCCACCTGGGCAACGGCGGCTCCGTCTGCGCTATCAAGAACGGCCAGTCCGTCGACACCTCCATGGGTCTGACCCCGCTGGAAGGCCTGGTGATGGGTACCCGCTCCGGCGACATCGATCCGGCCATCATCTTCTTCCTGCACGACAAGCTGGGCATGAGCGTTGATCAGATCAACACCATGCTGACCAAAGAGTCCGGCCTGCAGGGTCTGACCGAAGTAACTTCCGACTGCCGTTTCGTTGAAGACAACTACGACAGCAAAGAAGAAGCCAAGCGTGCCATGGACGTTTACTGCTATCGCCTGGCCAAGTACATCGGCGCCTACGCCGCCGCCATGGACGGTCGTCTGGACGCCGTGGTCTTCACCGGTGGTATCGGTGAAAACTCCGCCCCGATCCGTGAAATCACCCTGAACAAACTGGGTCTGCTGGGCTTCGACGTCGATCACGACGCCAACCTGAAGGCTCGCTTCGGCAAGGGTGGCGAGATCACCAAGGCTGGCTCCACCAAGGCCCTGGTTATCCCGACCAACGAAGAGTGGGTCATCGCCCACGACGCGCTGGAACTGGTCGGCGCATAATTTCGCTGTAGAGCAAGGCCGCCCAAGGGCGGCCTTTTCCTGATCCCAAAAATGAACAAGGGGTATAAAGTGGCACGCACTATTATGCTTATCCCGGTCGGCACTGGTGTCGGCGTAACTTCCGTGAGCCTTGGCGTCGTTCGCGCCATGGAGCGTCACGGTGTCAATGTCAGCTTCTTCAAACCGGTCGCTCAGCCGCGTCCGGGTGAAACCGGTACCGAGCGTTCCACCGCCGTGATCCGCGCTGCAGCCAACATCAACCCGCCCGAGCCGTTCGCCCTCTCCTACGCCGAGAACATGATCACCTCCAGCAACACCGACATCCTGCTGGAAGAGATCGTGGCCCGCTTTGAAGAGCACGTGAAGGCCAGCGGTGCCGAAGTGCTGGTCATCGAAGGCATGGTGCCGACCGACAAGCAGCCGTTTGCCAACAAGCTGAACTACGACGTCGCCAAGGCGCTGGACGCCGACATGGTGTTCGTGACCCACCCGGGCAACGACTCCAGCCAGAAGCTGAAAGAGCGCATCGAACTGGCTTGCTCCAACTTCGGTGGCGTCAGCAACCCCCGCATCGTGGGCTGCGTCATCAACAAGGTGGGTGCACCGGTTGACGAGCACGGCGTGACCCGCCCCGACCTGACCGAGATGTTCGAAGCCCATCACCACGGCGCCGACACCGCTCACAACCTGGAAGTACTGCAGGTATTCGGCAAGAGCCCGCTGCGCATCCTCGGCTGCATCCCCTGGAACACCCAGCTGATCGCCCCGCGCGCCAAGGATCTCGCCAAACACCTGGCTGCCAAGATCCTGCACAAGGGTGAGCTGGACAGCCGCCGTCTGCAGACCGTGACCTTCTGCGCCCGCTCCATCCACAACATGATCGAGCACTTCCGTCCGGGCAGCCTGCTGGTGACCTCCGGCGACCGTTCCGACGTCATCGTCTCCGCCTGTCTCTCCGCCATGAACGGCGTCAAGCTGGGCGCCCTGCTGCTGACCGGCAACTATCACCCGGAACCCCAGGTGATGGCGCTGTGCCAACAGGCCATGGCTACCGGCCTGCCGATCATGATCACCGGCACCAACACCTGGCAGACCGCCGTCAGCCTGCAGAACTTCAACGTCGACATCCCGGAAGATGACCGCGAGCGTATCGAGCTGGTGCAGGACTATGTGGCCGGCCACATCGACAAGCACTGGATCGAGTCTCTCTCCGCCAAGTCCACCCGCTCCCGTCGCCTGAGCCCGCCGGCTTTCCGCTACCAGCTGACCGAACTGGCCCGTCAGGCCAACAAGCGCGTCGTGCTGCCGGAAGGGGAAGAGCCGCGGACCATCAAGGCTGCCGCCATCTGTGCCGAGCGTGGCATCGCCCGTCCGGTGCTGCTGGGCAACCCGGAAGAGATCCGTCGCGTCGCCGAACAGCAGGGCGTGGTACTGACCGACCGCGTCGAGATCATCGATCCGGTTGCCGTGCGCGAGCGCTATGTGGCCCGTCTGGTCGAGCTGCGCAAGAACAAGGGCATGACCGAAGTGGTTGCCCGCGAACAGCTGGAAGACAACGTGGTACTGGGTACCATGATGCTGGAGCGCAACGAAGTCGACGGTCTGGTATCCGGCGCGGTGCACACCACTGCCAACACCATCCGTCCGCCGATGCAGATCATCAAGACTGCCCCGGGCTCTTCCCTGATCTCCTCCATCTTCTTCATGCTGCTGCCGGATCAGGTACTGGTCTACGGTGACTGCGCGATCAACCCGGATCCCACTGCCGAGCAGCTGGCCGAGATCGCCATCCAGTCCGCCGACTCCGCTGCCGCCTTCGGCATCGAGCCGCGTGTGGCCATGATCTCCTACTCCACCGGCACCTCCGGCGCCGGCGCAGACGTAGAGAAAGTGCGTGAAGCGACCGAACTGGCCAAGGCCAAGCGCCCCGACCTCATCATCGATGGTCCGCTGCAGTACGATGCCGCCATCATGGAGAACGTGGCCAAGTCCAAGGCGCCGAACTCCCCGGTTGCCGGCAAGGCCACCGTGTTCGTGTTCCCGGATCTGAACACCGGCAACACCACCTACAAGGCGGTACAGCGCTCCGCTGACCTGGTCTCCATCGGCCCCATGCTGCAAGGCATGCGCAAGCCGGTCAACGACCTGTCCCGTGGCGCCCTGGTGGACGACATCGTCTACACCATCGCCCTGACCGGTATCCAGGCAGCCCAGGCCGAGTAATCGTCCGAGGTTCTGCCTGCTGAAAAACCCGCCGCAAGGCGGGTTTTTTTATGGCTGATTTGGGGAAATGTTGATCCGCAAGATCAAATCGGGATCCTGGCAGGATCCCCTGCTCGGCGACGGGCGCCAGTCCCGCAAGGGCGGCGGGATAAGCAAACACTCACACCCGCCAGAGTCGATTGCACAATTGCGCCCCAGCGCAGATCAGATCAAAATATCCTTTTAAGATCAGTACACTAACGCCAGACACACCGCTAATCTACAGAGTTTTCCACAGCTTTTGTGGATAGTTTACCGATCATTTGAAAGAAAATGACAGACTCGTGCCAGCCCTCCATTCCACCAAGCGCCCACAAGAAAGGGGCTCCGAGGAGCCCCTTTAACCTGCCTGCTGCCAAGCGATGGCTCAGGGACGCAGCGCCTTGTCGGCGCGAGAGATGCCACACACCCCGGAGCGCACCACTTCGACAATCTCGTTGGTCTGGGCGGCGGTCTTGATGAAGGCATCCAGCTTCTCGCTGGTCCCCACCAGCTGCACCGTGTAGAGCTCGGGAGTGACGTCGACGATCTGGCCGCGGAAGATATCCGCCAGCCGTTTCAGCTCGTCGCGACCACCACCGGCGGCGCGCGCCTTGACCAGCGCGATCTCCCGCTCGATGTGCTCCCCTTCGCTGAGATCACACACCTTGAGCACGTCCACCAGCTTGTGCAGCTGTTTCTGGATCTGCTCCAGCACCCGCTCGTCCCCCATGGTGACGATGGTCATGCGCGACAGGGTGGGATCCTCAGTGGGGGCCACCGTCAGGGTCTCGATGTTGTAGCCGCGCTGGGAGAAGAGGCCCACCACACGGCTCAGGGCGCCGGATTCGTTCTCCAGCAGAACGGAAATTATATGTCTCATCAGGTTCTCTCCGTCTTGCTCAGCCACATCTCGTCCATGGCACCGAACTTTATCTGCATTGGATAGACGTGCTCATCCGGGTCGACCGAGATGTCCATGAACACCAGCCGATCCTTCATGGCGAAGGCCTTCTCCATGGCGCTCTCCAGCTCCGCCGGATCGCTCACCGCGATGCCGACATGGCCATAGGCTTCCGCCAGCTTGACGAAGTCAGGCAGGGATTCCATGTAGGAGTGACTGTGGCGACCGCCGTAGAACATCTTCTGCCACTGCTTGACCATGCCCAGTGCACGGTTGTTGATGGAGATGATCTTGATGGGCACCCCGTACTGCATGCAGGTAGAGAGCTCCTGAATGTTCATCTGCACCGAGCCGTCGCCGGTGACGCAGCAGACCACCGCATCCGGGTTGGCAAACTGGGCCCCCATAGCGGCCGGAATGCCGAACCCCATGGTGCCGAGGCCGCCCGAGTTGATCCACTGGCGCGGCTTGGCAAACGGGTAGTAGAGGGCGGCAAACATCTGGTGCTGACCCACGTCGGAGGCCACGAACGCCTCCCCCTTGGTCACCTTGTAGAGGGTCTCGATCACCTGCTGCGGCTTGATCAGGGTGGGGTGGGTCTCATAGGCCAGGCAGTTGCGCGAACGCCACTGGCCGATCTGGCTCCACCAGTCCGCCAGCGCCTGCTTGTCGTTGTCGAAGCCGCACTCGCGGATCACTTCCAGCATCTGCTCCAGCACGGTTTCCACCGAGCCGACGATGGGCACGTGAGCCTGCACCGTCTTGGAGATGGAGGTGGGATCGATGTCGATGTGAACTATGGTGGCGTTGGGGCAGAACTTGGCCACGTTGTTGGTGACGCGGTCATCGAAACGGGCACCCACGGCGAAGATGAGATCCGCGTTGTGCATGCTCTTGTTCGCTTCGAAGGTACCGTGCATGCCGAGCATGCCGATGAACTGCGGATGAGTGCCAGAGAAGGCCCCCAGCCCCATCAGGGTGGTGGTCACCGGCAGGTTCAGCAGCTCCGCCAGCTTGGTCACCAGGTGATCCGCATTGGCATTGATGGCACCGCCACCGACATACATCACCGGGCGGCTCGCCTCCACCAACAGCTTGGCGGCACGCTTGATCTGGCCCTTGTGACCCGACTTGGTCGGGTTGTAGGAGCGCAGGGAGACCGTATCCGGGTACTCGTAGGGGAATTTCTCTTTCGGGTTCTGCACGTCTTTGGGCAGATCCACCACCACCGGCCCCGGGCGGCCGCTGGCGGCAATGTAGTAGGCCTTCTTGATGGCCTCGGGAATGTCGCTGGCTTTCTTGCACAGGAAGCTGTGCTTCACCACCGGGCGGGAGATGCCGATCATGTCGGTCTCCTGGAACGCATCCTCCCCGATCATGCTGGTCGGCACCTGGCCGGACAGGATCACCAGGGGAATGGAGTCCATGTAGGCGGTCGCGATCCCCGTGATGCAGTTGGTGGCACCGGGACCCGAGGTCACCAGCACTGTGCCCACCTTGCCGGTGGAGCGGGCGTAACCGTCCGCCATGTGCACCGCGGCCTGCTCGTGCCGCACCAGGACATGCTCCATCTTGCCGTTTTCAAAGAGAGCGTCATAGATGTCGAGCACTGAGCCACCAGGGTAGCCGAAAACGTGCTCAACTCCCTGATCTTCCAGCGCTCTAACCACCATCTGGGCGCCTGATAACATCTCCATGATAAAGCCCTCCAGGCTTTGCTCCGTTAAGCGAAAGCTATCGGCAGTCCGCTGCTTCCCGGCACCGCCGGCCCGTGCGTTGTTGTTGTCTGAATACGGACCCGGCGAGTTCGGCGCTGTCGATAGTAGAAAAATAGGTTTTTTCCATCATTCACCCGCAAAGCGGGTGAAAAACCAACTTAACCCGCTTGTGAACGGTTGTCCACGGCTTTGTCTGACCACAACAGTCATAAATTTCAAACAACTATTAACATTCAGTGACTTGCTGGAAAGGGTGGGAACAATGCGGGGAAGATGGGTGGCAAGCCAGCGGATCATGCTGCAACAGGCGCCAAAAGCGGAAAAAAAATGGCCCACCGCCAGGGTGGGCCTTGGTGGCAGGCTGCGGATCAGTGATCCTGTTCCGGCTCCGCCAGCCAGATCTGCTGATCCGGATCCGTCTCTTCGCAGACCGAGATGCTGACCCCCATGTCCAGCAGCTCGTGCAGGGTGAGATTGTCCGCCAGGTTCATGGTGTCGCCGTTTTCATTGGTAAAGCGCATGGTGTCCGTCCTCTCCTTGGTGGGATCCCTCTCAGTCTAGTCAAAGGCGCTCACTTGCGATAACCAGCAACTACTGAGTGCACTCCCCTCCTCCAGCTCGCTCAGCCGATCGCACACCTCCTCCGGAAACAGGGTACGGGCCCACAGCCGGCGGGAGAGATCCGCCACGCTCTCCTGGGCACCGGCGGCGAGCCAGCCGGCCAGCTCCCCCGCCACATCGGGGTAGCAGATCTGGCCCGGGGCCGTCGCATCCAGCCAGGCCCGCACTGCGTTGGCATCGAGCGCATCCATCAGCCGCGCCAGCCCCATCAGTTCGAGGGTCTTGCTGTTGGTCAGCTGCTCGAACTGGCCTCCCAGCGGCTTGACCAGCAGCTTTTTGCCAAGGGAGAGCGCCTCCGAGGCGAGCTCGAAACCACCGTTGGTGATGACCCCGCGACAGCCAGCTAGCACCTGCTTGAACGCCTCACGGGCCTGTGGCTCGAAGCGGATGTTGCGCCACTGGCTGGCACTGCGAATGGCCGGATGAAAGCAGACGAAGCGTTGCTGGTTGAAGCGCGACAACAGGGCCGCGATCGCCTCGGTCTGCTCGAACGGCAGATAGACCAGGATCTGCTGGTTGTCGGGCCCCTGGCTGATGGGATCTATGATGGGCGGCAACAGGGGCTGGCCAAAGTGAAACCAGTGCAGCCCGAGCGACTGGCGCACCGGCGCGAAGTGGCGCATCAGCTGGCGGTTGAAGCCGCTCTCCCCCCAGCGTGGAATGGGCCAGTCGAAGCTCGCCTGATGGCTGATGGTGAGGCTCGGCTTGCCCCAGCGGCGAGCGGCATGGGCGCTGATAGGCTCGAAATCGCTGATGACGAGGTCGTAGTCGCGACAATCGAGCGCTCGCATGTCGCGCCAGAAGCGCAGGGGCGAGAGCCCCTTGAGGGTGCGCCAGTTCGAGATGGCCCCCTCATGGCTGACGAAGGTGATACCGGGAAAGGTGCGGTAGTCGCCGAATTCGGCCATCTCGAAGTAGCCGTCCGCAGGACGGCCGCTGAACAGATAGTCCACCTCGAGACCACGGGCCCGCAAGGCCCGCGCCAGGGTACGACTGCGACTGATGTGGCCGTTGCCGGTCCCCTGCACACCGAACAGTATCTTCATCCCAGCCCCCACATGAGCGCCAGCAGGGCGCAGCCACCGCCGAGCAGGGCACCGGCTACCAGGTCACTCAGATAGTGCACCCCCAGCAGCAGACGGGACGCCCCCACCAGCGCGGCCCAGACGAACAGCAGCGGCGCCCAGAGCGGGAAGCTGGCCGCCAGTACGGTTGCCATCAGGAAGGCGGCGGCGGTGTGACCCGAGGGCAGGCTGTAGCGGTCGGAGGGGGTGATGAAGACCGGCAGCCCCACCGGGCGCTGGCGTTTGAGGGCATTCTTGAGCAGCAGGTAAAGCGGCAGCTCGAGGGCGAAGGCGAGCAGCGCCAGCTTCACCAGTTCGCGTTCGGCTTCCCCCTGCCACCAGAGCAGGGCCGCCAGCACGGCGTAGAGCGGGCCGTCACCGGTACGGGAGATGAGCCTGCTGATCCTGGCCTGTGGCCGGTTGTAGGCGTGGAGCAGGCAGATGCGGCACACCTGCAGGTCCCATTGCTGGATCTTGTTCATAACCCCTCCTTCCCTAGCGTCTCAGAGCAGACTAGGGCGGTGGGGTGACACTTGGTTGACGTTCAAATAACAAATTTATGAAAAAAGGGCCGAATGGCCCTTTTTGCTACCAGCGTGGCAAATGATCAGTTCAGGGTGCCGCGCAGGCCGTTTTCCATCAGGCGGCAGTTGTGATCCGCCAGGCGAGCCATGAAGTGCTCGTCCACGGTCAGGCCGAACACCTGCTCGTAGAGATCCTTCATCACGAAGGGCTGCCACATCATGCTGAGGAAGGAGATCTTCAGCATCTCGGGATCCAGGTTGTCACCCAGTTCACCGTTGTTCTTCATGGACTCCAGCAAGGCATCGAACTGGGGCAGCTGGCGTTCCAGCAGACGGTTCAGCACAAAATCCCGACCCGGACTCTTCTCGGTCGATAATGCGCTGGAGATGGCGGAGGTCAGCTCGCTGTTGGGCGCCATCACCTGGTAGTAGGTATTGAGCAGATCGTTGAGGCTGCGGTTGCCGGTCTCGTCGTGCCAGGCCTGGTCGAGCGGCTCGGCCACATCCCCCAGCACCGCCTTGTAGAGGCCCTCTTTGCTGCCGAAGTAGTAGTGGATCATGGCCAGATTGGAGCCAGCCAGCTCGGCGATCTCGCGGGTCGTCACCTTGCTGTAGGGGGTGTTCAGAAAACGCTCGCGAGCGGCACAGAGCAACTTGTCACGAATGTCAGAACGTCCGACCGGACGACCAGGTCTACGTTTTTCCATTTAATACCTCGGATAATTCAGCAGAAACTGACAAGTCGATCTGATTGTACAGATGATCGAGTACAGCAGGAATGACCAGATAATCGGGCAAGGGCCGAATATGGGACAAGTAAATTTGCACTCCTTTACAATCCGATTAAATAAACCAGCGAAATGAACCGGGTGTGTACGGTTGACACAGCATAAAAATCTCGATATTGGTAAAAGCGTTATCGACTGCAAGGATTGATTCATCATGCGTATTGCCGCTCCGCTACTACTAATCTCCCTAATCGCGACCTCTCGCGCGGGATCCTTGTAGCCGGGCTCAGGCATAGCCGGAATTTACAAAAACCCGTGCACCCTGCACGGGTTTTTTTATGCCAACGCAGGATGCACGTCACCGAACTTAGGAAGAGGGAAGTCACATGTCAGATCGGGTCATCATATTCGACACCACCCTGCGCGATGGTGAGCAGGCCCTGGCGGCCAGCTTGACGGTCAAGGAGAAGCTGCAGATCGCCCAGGCGCTGGAACGGCTCGGTGTCGACGTCATGGAGGTGGGGTTCCCGGTCTCCTCCCCCGGCGACTTTCAATCGGTGCAGACCATTGCACGTCACATCAAGCAGAGCCGGGTCTGTGCCCTCGCCCGCGCCCTGCCCAAGGACATAGACGCCGCCGGCGAGGCCCTGCGGGTCGCCGACGCCTTTCGCATCCACACCTTTATCTCCACCTCCTCCATCCACGTCGAGAGCAAGCTGAAGAAGAGCTTCGGGGACGTGCTGGAGATGGGGGTCAGCGCCATCAAGCACGCCCGCCGCTATACCGACGACGTGGAGTTCTCCTGCGAGGATGCAGGCCGCACCCCGATAGACAACCTGTGCCGCATGGTGGAGGCCGCCATCAAGGCCGGCGCTCGTACCATCAATATTCCCGATACCGTGGGCTACACGGTGCCGACCGAGTTCTCCAGCATCATCCAGACCCTGTTCAACCGGGTGCCCAACATCGATCAGGCCATCATCTCGGTGCACTGCCACGACGATCTGGGGCTCTCGGTGGCCAACTCCATCGGCGCCGTGCAGATGGGCGCTCGCCAGATCGAGTGCACCATCAACGGCATCGGCGAGCGGGCCGGCAACTGCTCGCTGGAAGAGGTGGCAATGATCCTCAAAACCCGCGCCGACCTGCTCGGGGTACACACCAATATCCGCCACAGCGAAATTCATCGCACCAGCACCCTGGTCAGCCAGCTCTGCAACATGCCGGTACAGCCCAACAAGGCCATCGTCGGGGCCAACGCCTTCTCCCACAGCTCCGGCATCCATCAGGACGGCGTGCTCAAGGCGAAAAATACCTACGAAATCATCACCCCGGAGAGCATTGGCCTCACCCAGAACAACCTCAACATGACCTCCCGCTCCGGCCGCCACGTCATCAAGCACCGGATGGAGTCCATGGGCTACGCCGAGAGCAGTTACGACCTCGACGATCTCTACGCCAAGTTCCTCACCCTGGCCGACAAGAAGGGGCAGGTGTTCGATTACGATCTGGAGGCGCTCGCCTTCTTCAGCCAGATCCACGAAGAGCCGGAGCACTTCAAGCTGGAGTACCTGGGTGTGCAGAGCGGCAGCTCGGTGATGGCCACCGCCTCGGTGAAATTGAAGGTGGGCCAGGAGATCGTCAGCGAAGCCGCCACCGGCAACGGCCCGGTGGATGCGGTCTACCAGTGCATCAACCGCATCACCGGCTACGAAATCAGCATCGACAAGTACGAACTCAAGGGCAAGGGGGAAGGCAAGAACGCCCTCGGCCAGGTCGACATAGTCGCACAGTACAAGGGCCGCAAATTCCATGGCATGGGCCTGGCCACCGACATCATAGAGTCCTCCGCCCAGGCGTTGATCCACGTGATCAACAGCATCTGGCGCGCCGATCAGGTGGCCGAACAGATGGAACGCAACGTCGCAAAAACAGACAAGATCAATACGGAGAGCGTGTGAGTATGAGCAGTTATCGGATCGCAGTATTGCCGGGTGACGGCATTGGCCCGGAAGTGATGGCCGAGGCCGTCAAGGTGCTGGAAAAGGTGCAGGCCAGGTTCGGCTTCACTCTCGACTACGAGCGCCATGACGTGGGCGGCATCGCCATCGACAACCACGGCACCCCGCTGCCCCAGAGCACCATTGCAGGCTGTGAAGCGGCCGACGCCGTGCTGTTCGGCTCGGTAGGCGGCCCCAAGTGGGAGCATCTGCCCCCCAACGATCAGCCGGAGCGCGGCGCCCTGCTGCCCCTGCGCGCCCACTTCAAGCTGTTCTGCAACCTGCGTCCGGCCCGCATCTACACCGGCCTCGAGCAGTTCTCGCCGCTGCGGGCCGACATCTCGGATCGCGGTTTTGACATCGCCTGCGTGCGCGAGCTGACCGGTGGCATCTACTTCGGTCAGCCCAAGGGGCGTGAAGGGGAAGGCCCCACCGAGAAGGCATTCGACACCGAGGTGTACCACCGCTTCGAGATCGAGCGCATCGCCAAGATAGCGTTCGAGTCGGCCCGGGTGCGCAAGGCCAAGGTCACCTCCATCGACAAGGCCAACGTGCTCGCCTCCTCCATTCTGTGGCGCGAGGTGGTGACACAAGTCGCCAAGTCCTATCCGGACGTGGCGCTGAATCACATGTACATCGACAACGCCACCATGCAGCTCATCAAGGATCCGTCCCAGTTCGACGTGCTGCTCTGCTCCAACCTGTTCGGCGACATCCTCTCCGACGAGTGCGCCATGATCACCGGCTCCATGGGGCTGCTCCCCTCCGCCAGCCTGAACGAATCGGGCTTCGGACTGTTCGAGCCGGCCGGCGGCTCGGCCCCGGACATCGCCGGCAAGGGGATCGCGAACCCCATCGCCCAGATCCTCTCCGCCGCCCTGATGCTGCGCTACAGCCTCGGCCAGGAAGCCGCCGCCCAGGCCATCGAGCTGGCCGTGGCCCAGACCCTGGCCGAAGGCTACTTCACCGCCGACCTGCATCAGGCCAGCGCCAAGCACCCGGTGCAGAGCACGGCCGAGATGGGCAGCCAGATCGCCGCGCGCATCTGACCCCACGGCATAGATAACAAGGAAACCGAGCAATGGCCAAGACCCTCTATCAGAAAGTATTCGACGCCCACGTGGTGCGGGAAGTGGAAGGGGAAACCCCACTCATCTACATCGACCGCCACCTGGTGCATGAAGTGACCAGCCCGCAGGCATTCGACGGCCTGCGCGCCATGAACCGCCAGCTGCGTCGCCCGGATCTGACCTGGGCCACCATGGATCACAATGTCTCCACCACCACCAAGGACATCGCCGCCTCCGGCGAGATGGCCCGCATCCAGATGGAAACGCTGGCTCATAACTGCAAGGAGTTCGGGGTTCGCCTCTACGACCTGAACCACAAGTACCAGGGGATCGTCCACGTGATGGGCCCCGAGCTCGGCATCACCCTGCCCGGCACCACCATCGTCTGCGGTGATTCCCACACAGCCACCCACGGCGCCTTCGGTTCGCTCGCATTCGGCATCGGCACCTCCGAGGTGGAGCATGTGATGGCCACCCAGACCCTGAAACAGGGCCGTGCCAAGACCATGCGCATTTCGGTCAACGGCAAGCTGGCCGAAGGTATCAGCGCGAAAGACGTAGTACTGGCCATCATCGGCAAGGTCGGCCATGCCGGCGGTACCGGCTATGTGGTGGAGTTCGCTGGCGAGGCCATCGAAGGGCTCACCATGGAAGGGCGCATGACGGTGTGCAACATGGCCATCGAGCTTGGTGCCAAGGCCGGCATGATCGCCCCCGACCAGACCACCATCGACTATATCCGTGGCAAGGAGTTCGCTCCCAAGGGCGAGGCGCTGGAGCAGGCCATCGCCTACTGGCAGAGCCTCAAGAGCGATGCCGATGCCAAATTCGATGCCGAAGTGGTGCTGGACGCCGCCGACATCGCCCCTCAAGTGACCTGGGGCACCAACCCGGGTCAGGTGATCGCCGTCAATGAACCCATTCCGGCGCCGGAATCCTTCAGCGATCTGATGGAGCAGCAATCCGCCCGCAAGGCCCTCGCCTACATGGACCTGCAGCCTGGTCAGAAGCTCTCCGACGTCGCCATCGACAAGGTGTTCATCGGTTCCTGCACCAACAGCCGCATCGAGGACTTACGCGCCGCCGCCGCCATCGCCCGCGGTCGCAAGGTCGCCGCTGGCGTGCAGGCGCTGGTGGTGCCGGGCTCCGAGCAGGTGAAGGCCCAGGCCGAGGCCGAGGGGCTCGACAAGATCTTCATCGAGGCCGGCTTTGAGTGGCGTCTGCCCGGCTGCTCCATGTGTCTCGCCATGAACAACGACCGGCTGCAACCGGGGGAGCGCTGCGCCTCCACCAGCAACCGCAACTTCGAGGGGCGTCAGGGCCGCGCCGGCCGCACCCACCTGGTGAGCCCGGCCATGGCCGCCGCCGCCGCCGTCACCGGCCACTTCGCCGACATTCGCGCGCTGTAAGAGGGGTTGAGGATGAAAGCATTCAAAGAACACGGACGGCCCTTCGCCGTCACCGACATCATCTTCGCCGACATTCGTGCACTGTAAGAGGGAACGTACATGACAGGTTTCAAACAGCATAAAGGGATCGTCGTTCCCCTCGACAGCGCCAACGTCGACACCGACGCCATCATTCCGAAGCAGTTCTTGCAGAAGGTCAACCGCATCGGCTTTGGCAAGCATCTGTTCCACGACTGGCGCTTCCTGGACGATGCAGGGGAGCAGCCCAACCCCGAGTTCGTGCTCAACCAACCGCAGTTCGCCGGCGCCAGCATCCTGCTGGCCCGCGAGAACTTCGGCTGTGGTTCGAGCCGCGAGCACGCCCCCTGGGCGCTGGCGGACTACGGCTTCAAGACCATCATTGCCCCGAGCTTCGCCGACATTTTCTACGGCAACGCCATCAACAACGGCATGGTGCCGGTGCGCCTGAAGGAGGAGGAGGTCGACGCCCTGTTCCAGCTGGTCGCCGCCCAGCCGGGCATCGAGATCGAAGTGGACCTGGAAGCCAATCAGGTGCGGGCAGGTAGCCTCACGTTCGACTTCGAGATCGATGAGTTCCGTCGCTACTGCCTGCTCAACGGGCTGGATGCCATCGGCCTGACCCTGCAGCACGAGGCCGCCATCAGCGCCTTCGAGGCGAAACAGCCGAGCTGGATTTAAGCAGCCAATTGCAAAAAACGAGTAGAATCAACAGGGAGCCTTGGCTCCCTGTTTTATTGTCAGGCCTAGGTGCACGCCATGGCCCGCCACTTCTGCATACCCGACGAGACACCTGGATGAAGATGACACTCGCCCTCCCCCTGCTCTGCGGCCTCTGGCTGGCGCTGCCGGTCTGCGCCGGGCAGACCTATTTCAACAGCAGCGGCGGTCAGCTCAACGTCGGCTGGCAGGACAAGGACGGCAAGGTGCAGCAACTCACCTATCGGCTGGAGGCAGGCAAGCTGCCGCCGCTCATCGCCTATCGGTCGGCCCGCATGCAGGAGGACGTGCTGCAGAGCTTGCTGCAGCAGGGAGTGGCCGAGTTCCCCGCCGTGCAGTTCTCCCTCTCCCGCCCCGAGATGGAGCTCAGGCTCAAGGGTCGTCAGCCCGAACAGGTCGCCAAGGCCATGAGCTGGCTCACCCAGCAGCGCGACAAGCAGGAGGCAGAGTGGCTCAAGCTGCACTATTTTCAGCCGTTCACCGCCCCCGACGGTGCCGCCGCCATCAAGCAGGATCACGTGCGCATCGCACTGGAGAGCAGCAGCGAACTGGCGCCGCTGGCCGAACAGCTCAAGCAGCAGGGCAGCACGGAAACCGAGGCGCGCCAGAAGACCACGGCCCACATGCTCGACTTCATTCAGGCCATCCCCTATCAACTGCTCGACAGCCAGTCGGGCCGCCAGGGCAAGGGCTTTCTCAGCCCGCGACAGGTACTGGAGCAAAATCAGGGCGACTGCGACAGCAAGGTGACCCTGATGGCCGCCATGCTGGCCCAGCTCTTTCCCGAATTGAAACAGGCCATGGTGTTCGTACCGGGTCACGCCCTGCTGGGAGTAGCGCTGCCGGCCAAGCCGGGCGAGGCTACCTTGAGCTGGGAAGGGGAAACCTACCTGCTGATGGAGCCCACCGGCCCGGCCCAGCTGGCGATGGGTCAGCTGGCCCCGCCCAGCAAGACCTTCATCGACAGCAAGCAGCTCAGCGTGCAGCCGGTTCGCGCCGACAAATAGGTGGTGGACGTCATGAAAGCGAGGGGGGACAGGCCAAAATGAAAGCGACCAGCGTAGGGCTGGTCGATGGAGGCAAGGAGGTGGATGGCTCAGGCGAGGGACTGGAACTCGATGGCCAGCAAGAGCCCGTCCTCCTCCTCCAGTACCCTGATGATGCGGGCCTGCGCCTCGAAGGGGGGCAACAGGTTGTTGTTGGTGGCCAGGCTCACCCGGATGGGTTGGGTCGTATCAAGCTGGTGCTCCGGCACCGAGATGCCCATGCCGTTGGCGCTGAGATCCCGGCAGACCCCCTCCAGCACCTGCTGCTGCTGGAAGATGGTGACGGGAGCATTGATTATCATGCGCTGGAAGGCGCGTCTTTCCTTGGTGCTGGTGATCACGCAAACATCCTCTGTTGAGCTGATCCATCTCGCTGGCCCGCAGAAACAATTGTGCTGGCCTCCCCCCAAGAACGTTAATACAATGCGGTGCGTTTCTCAAACGGGGTGCGGTCTACCGCTGAGATTATACCCGTGAACCTGATCCAGATAATGCTGGCGGAGGAATTTGAGGCATGGCGCTCGTTTTTGCGCCCTCATCCGCTGGCACCTCATTGCTAAAGGGAGTGCCACCCATGAAAAACCTGCTGCTGGTCGCCACCAGCCTGCTCTCCGCTCAGGCCTTCGCGGCGGATACCCTCACCGTCTACACCTACAGCTCCTTTACCGCCGAGTGGGGCCCGGGTCCCAAGATCAAACAGGCCTTCGAGAAGGAGTGCGGCTGCACCCTCAATCTGGTGCCGCTCGAAGATGGCGTGGCCATCCTCAACCGGTTGCGACTGGAGGGCAAACACAGCAAGGCCGATCTGGTGCTGGGGCTGGACGATGCCCTTGTCAGTGAAGCCAAGCAGAGCGGCCTGTTCGCCGCTCACGCCACCAAGCTGGATGGCCTCAAGGTGCCCGGCGGCTGGCAGGATGACACCTTCGTCCCCTACGACTACGGCTACTTCGCCTTCGTCTACGACAAGGAGAAACTCAAGCAGCCCCCCAAGAGCCTGAAGGAGCTGGTGGTGCGGCCCGACCTCAAGATCATCTATCAGGATCCCCGCACCTCCACCCCGGGCCAGGGGCTGATGCTGTGGATGAAGTCGGTCTACGGTGACCAGGCCCCCGCCGCCTGGGAGCAACTGGCCAAAAAGACGGTTACCGTCACCAAGGGGTGGTCAGAGGCCTACGGCATGTTCCTCGATGGCGAGGCGGACATGGTGCTCTCCTACACCAGCTCACCCGCCTATCACCTGATTGCCGAGCACAAGCCCCAGTATCAGGCCGCGGCGTTTGCAGAGGGGCACTACCGTCAGGTGGAAGTGGCCGCCAAGCTCAATAATGCCAAGCAGGGCAAGCTGGCGGATCAGTTCCTGCAGTTCATGATAAGCCCCGCCTTCCAGAACGAGATGGCGACCGGCAACTGGATGTATCCGGTGATCGACACGCAACTACCCAAGGGCTTTGAGCAGATGATCACCGTAGCTAAGCCGCTCGCCTTCAGCTCTGACGAGGTGGCCGCCAATCGCAAGGGCTGGATCCGCGAGTGGCTGCAAGCCGTTACCCAGTGAGTCGTCTCTTCGTGAAACCTGGGACGCGTCTGCTCTGGTGGCTGCCGGGCAGTACCGCCACCGCCCTGATCCTGCTGTTGTCGCTGGGGCCGCTGGCGGCCCTGTTGTGGCAGGCCGGGGGGCTAGCCCCTCGCACCCTGCTGGCCGATCCCTATCTGCGCCACGTGCTGGGCTTCAGCCTCTGGCAGGCGCTGCTCTCCACCCTGCTGAGCCTGGGACTGGCCATTCCGGTGGCCCGCGCCCTGGCGCGGCGCCGCTTTCCGGGGCGCACCCTGCTCATCAAGCTGTTCGGCCTCTCGCTGGTACTGCCGGTCATCATCGCCGTCTTCGGCATCGTCGCGGTGCATGGCAAGCAGGGCTGGTTGCCGCAACTGCTGCACGGGTTCGGGCTCGCTCCCGGCAACTACCTCTACGGCCTGTTCGGCATCCTGCTGGCCCACGTCTTCTTCAACATGCCGCTGGCCGCGCGTCTCTTGCTGCAGAGCCTGGAGAGCATCCCCGAATCCTCCTGGCGCCTCGCCAGCCAGCTCGGCATGCGCTCCTCCCATATCTTTCGGCTGCTGGAATGGCCGCTGATCCGGGCCCAGCTGCCAGGGCTGGCCAGCCTCATCTTCATGCTCTGCTTCACCAGCTTCGCCACCGTGCTGGCGCTGGGGGGCGGCCCCAAGTCCACCACCCTGGAGGTGGCCGTCTATCAGGCGCTGCGCTTTGACTTCGATCTCGCCACCGCCGGCGGACTGGCGCTGGTCCAGCTCATCCTGACCGCCGCCCTGCTGATGCTGCAGCACAAGCTGCAGAGCAGCCCGGCCAGCCGGATCACCTCTCATCGCCCCTGTCTGCGACCGGACCGTCATCAGCCGGGCAGCGCCCTGGTGGACGCCCTCGCCCTTGCCATCGGGCTGGCGGTATTCCTGCCCCCCTTGCTGGCCATCGTGGTGGCCGGCCTCAATCCCGGCCTGCCGGATGCCCTGACCTCAGGCAAGTTGTGGCTGGCCAGCGGCCAGTCGCTGCTGATTGCGCTGGCGGCGGGCAGCCTGGCCACCCTGCTCGGCAGCGCCCTGCTGCTCACCAGCCGCCATCTGCGGGTTCGGGAGCACAAGCGGCGGGCCGCCGCCCTGTGGGAGACCAGTGGCTCGGTGATCCTGATGATCCCGGCGGTGGTGCTCTCCACCGGCCTCTTCATCCTGTGCATGCCATTTGCCGATGTCTTTGCCCTCGGCCCCTGGCTGGTGGTGCTGGTCAACGCCCTGATGGCGCTGCCCTATGTGCTGCGCACCCTCTCAGCCCCCATGCAGCTGGTAGTGCGCCAGTACGACCGGCTGGCCGACAGCCTGGGGGTACACGGCCTGCATCGCCTGCGACTGGTTGAGTGGCCCCTGCTGCGCCGTCCGCTGGGCCAGGCGGCGGCGCTGGCCATGATCTTGTCGCTCGGGGATCTCGGCGCCATCGCCATGTTCGGCAGCCAGGAGCTCACCACCCTGCCCTGGCTGCTCTATCAGCAGCTCGGTAGCTACCGGCTGACCGAGGCGGCCGCCACCGCCCTGCTGCTGCTCACCCTCTGCTTCTCCCTGTTCTGGCTGGTGGAGCGGGGGCTTGGAGGAAAGCATGCCGACCATTGAGAGACAAAAGACCCGACGCTACCGTCTCGGCGGCTGTGCTGGTCGCTCAAACGCCCCCCTTGAGAGGAAAACATGCTGAACATTGATGAGCTGGTGACCAGCTACCCGGACTGGCGCGTCAGCTTCAGCGCCACCCTGCCCAAGGGGGAGATCACCGCGCTGATCGGTCCGAGCGGGGCAGGCAAGTCGACCCTGCTCGGCATGATCGCCGGTTTCGTGCCGATAGAATCAGGCACCCTCAGCTTCGATGGTGAAGATCTGCTGCCGCTGGGCCCAGCCGCACGGCCCGTGACTACCCTGTTTCAGGATCACAACCTGTTCCTGCACCTGTCGGTATTCGACAACATTGCCATCGGCTTGCACCCCGGCCTGCGCCTGAACGCCGCTCAGCGGGCTCAGGTGAAGGATGCCGCGAACCGGGTCGGCCTCGGCGAGATGCTCACGCGCCTGCCGGAACAGCTCTCCGGTGGCCAGCAGCAACGGGTCGGGCTGGCCCGCGCCCTGGTACGGGGCAAGCCGCTGCTGCTGCTGGATGAGCCCTTCTCGGCGCTCGATCCGGCCCTGCGCCGGGAGATGCTGGCAGAGGTGGCCAGGCTCGCCTGCGAGCAAGGCATTACCGTGCTGATGGTCTCTCACAACCCGGAAGATGCCCAGCTCATCGCCGATCAGGTATTGTTCGTGGACGAGGGGCGCATCGCCCTGCAAGGCAAACCCGACATACTGCAAAACAGCGATCACCCCGGGCTGCTGCGCTACCT
>NZ_JAAKVU010000009.1:0-183158 GCF_049175815.1 Aeromonas sp. 600276
CAGTCGGGCAGTCGGGCAGTCGGGCAGTCGGGCAGTCGGGCAGTCGGGCAGTCGGGCAGTCGGGCAGTCGGGCAGTCTACTTTTCTCCCGAGTTCACACAACCAACGCCGCCCACGCCAAATAAAAAACCCCCGCATGGCGGGGGTTTGGGTTTGCTCTCTGGTCAGCCGATGCTGCAGGGCTTCAGGTTCCAGATCCGATCCACATAGTCCTGGATGGAGCGGTCGGAGTTGAACTTGCCCATGGTGGCCGAGTTGATGATGGCCTTCTTGGCCCACAGTGCCGGATCCCGATACCAGGTATCGATCAGCTTGTGTGCTTCCGAGTAGGAGGCAAAATCGGCCAGCGTCAGGTAGGGATCCCCCCCTTCCAGCAAGGAGCGCTTGATGGAGGAGAGCTCACCCGGACGACCCGGCGTGAAGTAGTCGGTATCAAACCAGTCCAGCACGGCTTTGAGCTCGGAGTTGGCGTAGTAGAAGTCATAAGGGTTGTAACCACGCCCCTTCAGTGCCTTCACCTCGTCCACGTTCAGACCGAAGATGGCGCAGTTCTCGGCCCCCGCCTCTTCGGCGATCTCGATGTTGGCGCCGTCCAGGGTACCTATGGTGATGGCACCGTTCAGGGCCATCTTCATGTTGCCGGTACCGGAGGCTTCATAACCGGCAGTGGAGATCTGCTCGGAGACGTCGGCCGCCGGGATCAGCTTCTCGGCCAGGCTCACCCGGTAGTTCGGCATGAACACCACTTTCAGCTTGCCCTGAATGCGGGTGTCATTGTTGACCCGCTCCGCCAGCTTGTTGATGGCGTAGATGATGTCCTTGGCCAGCTTGTAACCGGGCGCCGCCTTGGAGCCGAAGATGAACACCCGCGGATGCATGTCGTAGTCCGGGTTGGCCAGCAGACGACGATAGAGCGCCATGATGTGGATGAGGTTCAGTTGCTGGCGCTTGTACTCGTGCAGACGCTTGATCTGGACGTCGAAGATCGCCTCGGCACTGACCTCGATACCGGTTTCCGCCTTGATGACCTTGACCAGCTTCTCCTTGTTGTGGCGCTTGATGGTCATGAACTGCTTCTGGAAGGCCTTGTCGTCGGCAAACTTGGTGACGCTGCGCAGCTTGTCCAGTTGCAGCGGCCACTCCTTGCCCACCACTTCGTTGTAGAGTTCGGCCAGTTCCGGGTTGCAGGCCAGCAGCCAGCGACGCGGAGTCACGCCGTTGGTGACGTTGCACATCTTCTCCGGCCACAGCTCGGCATACTCGGGGAAGAGATCTTCCTTCACCAGCTTGGAGTGGATCTCGGCCACGCCGTTGACCTTGGAGGAGCCGATGACACACAGGTTGCCCATGCGCACCTTGCGCACAGCACCCTCTTCGATAATGGAGAGCTTGGCCTTGATGGCGTCGTTGCCCGGCCACTTGGGCTCCACCAGCTCGCCCAGGAAACGGGCGTTGATTTCGTAAATGATCTCGAGATGGCGCGGCAGCACCTTCTCGAACAGGCTGACCGACCACTTCTCCAGCGCTTCCGGCAGCAGGGTATGGTTGGTGTAGGAGAACACCTGGTAGCTGATGGCCCAGGCCGCTTCCCAGGTCAGCCCCTCTTCGTCCACCAGCACCCGCATCAGTTCGGGGATGGCGACGGTGGGGTGGGTATCGTTGAGCTGAATGGCGATCTGGGCGGCAAAGTTGCTGAAATCGGCGCCATGCACCCGCTTGTAGCGACGCATGATGTCCTTGATGGAGCAGGCACAGAAGAAGTACTGCTGGATCAGGCGCAGCTCTTTGCCCGCGTCGGTCTCGTCGTTCGGATAGAGTACCTTAGAGATGGTCTCGGCCTGGGCTTTTTCCGCCTGGGAGTCGATATAACCACCGGCGTTGAACACGTCCCAGTCAAAAAACTCGGAGGCGCGAGACTCCCACAGGCGCAGGATGTTGACGGTATGACCGCCAAAACCGACTACCGGGATATCCCAGGGCACCCCTTTGATCTTGCGACCGGCGTGCCACACCTTCTTGAGGCCGCCGTTGTCACCAAACACGGTCTCCACGTAACCGTAGAGCGGGATCTCCTGCACCGATTCCGGGCGGCAGATCTCCCAGGGGTTGCCATATTCACGCCAGGAGTCCGGACGCTCAATCTGACGGCCATCCTGAATTTCCTGACGGAACAGGCCGTGCTCATAGTGGATGCCATAGCCGACCGCCGGGTAGTTCAGGGTCGCCAGCGAATCGATGAAGCAGGCGGCCAGACGGCCCAGGCCACCGTTACCGAGTGCCATGTCGGGCTCTTGTTCACACAGATCGGTCAGTTCCAGACCGAGTTCGCCCAGCGCCTCTTCGCAAATCTTGTACAGGGAGAGGTTGTGCAGGTTGTTGGAAGTCAGGCGCCCCATCAGGAATTCAGCAGAGAGATAGTGAATTGCACGAGTATCTTTCTTGAAGTGAGTCTGCTGAGTGCGGGTCAGGCGCTCGTACACCTGTTCGTTGACGGCGGCTGCGGTCGCTTTCCACCACGCTTCTGGCGAGGCTTTCTGTTCGCTTGTACCCAAGGTAGAACGCAGGTGACGCACGATACTCGCCTTGAGCTGATCTTTATCCAGTTGGAGATCCTGGTCTGTCTTCTTCTTGGTAGCCATAAACCATTTCCTTCGTTACAGAATAATAAATTGTTATCCCATCAGGGACCGGTGCTGTTGTTATCTGAGAATATGTTCCGGCGTGGGCATACTAGCTAAAGCCGCAGCTTGAAAAGTTAACGCAAGTCACACTTTAACGTATAAAAATGACAGTTCAAGTTTGAAAACCCTTTCCTGAAACCTGCAAATACAAACCCATCATTCTCTTTAAAATCAAAATCTTAAGCCCATGATGCAAATATAAATTCATGAATAGGTTTTCAATGATTGCCAAGCGCTGAAAATCCATGAAAATAGCTGAAAATTCAGCGCACATTGAAAACGATTTCAATGTGCGCCATTCATGAAAAAATAGAACAGTGCCATTCGGGGAGTGTTCGCCACTCAACCGTGAGCCTTGAACTGGTTGCTCATGGGATCGTAGTGGTAGCCAATCTGCAACAGGCGGGTGGCAAGCTGGTCTTCAGTCATGTCGTAATAGGCCAGCAATTCCTCCAGCCCGTCGCACTCCAGCCGCAGCTTCTCATTGATGATCCCGAGCAGGATATTGGCATCCAGTCGTTGCAAGGTGCTGACGTCCATCCTCATCTCTCCTCTGTACAGGACATACTGTATAACCATGGGCGTCCCTGCCCGCTTTGTCCATAGCCTGAAAAACACCCACCTCAAGGTTGAAATTTATATCCTTTAAAATCAGAAGTTTAATTTCATTCATTACCGTTCAGATCACATTTTTGGCCACAAACGGCTTGTCACTGCTGCGAACAACAACTACTGTATACACATACAGCATGGTTATTCATACAGGAAAGCATATGAGCCAGCCCATGAGCCACACCCTTGTCTCCGTCGCCAGCATGAGCAGCCCCTGGCCCACCCGCCATCAGGGCAAGCAGGACGAATATCGCCACTCTGCGAGCCTCACCCGGGAGCCGCCGCTGCTCGATGAGCTGGTGCGCTTGAGCCAGGGTGACACGGGCTGGATCTTGCTCATTGCGCCACCCGGTCTGCCCGTGGCCAAGCAGTTGCAGGCACAGGGGATCAATCCGGCTCGGGTACTGGTGGTACACAGCCCCAAGATCAAGAACTGGCAATCCACGCTGGAGCAGAGCCTGGGCAACGGCCGCTGCGCCGCCGTGCTGACCTGGCTGCCGGAACAGGTCACGCTGGATCGGGCCAAGCTGAGCACGCTGGGGCAACGCTGTGGCGTATTGACCCGTTTCTTCGAGCCAGTCGCCTCCTCTACCGCTCATGGTGGTTCGCTGGTCTATGGCGGACAGGATGTCTATCTCAATCACTGACCCCCAACCGTGTGAGGAGATGGGTTGTTCAGCTAGATTGATGATGACTTTTTAATTGGGTGATGAATCGTTTGCCAATCACAGAGTAAAAAGAGCCCTTGCCACCAGACAACCGTGGCAAGGGTGAAGAGGCGCCAGCCGACTGACAGACCTGGGTTCCAGCGTTGACAGCCTTGTGCACCACGCACAGAGAGCGTCAGTTGGCAGTTGGCAGTTGGCAGTTGGCAGTTGGCAGTTGGCAGTTGGCAGTTGGCAGTTGGCAGTTGGCAGTTGGCAGTTAAAATTCGCACGACAGACACGCAGACGAAAAGAAAAGGCGACCCTGGGGTCGCCTTCGTTTTGTTTGTTATGGCTGAGGCTGCATGACGGCCACATCCATGGCAGTCGCGCATTGCACCGGTGCATGCACTCAGGGCATAAAGACCCGTCTCCATACCGCAGGTGAACAGCCCTCAGACATCTTCAACTCACGCCAGCTTGCCATCGAGCTCGGCAATCTTGGCAGACCAGTAGGCCGGCCCGGTCTCGTGGATATTGTTACCCTGGGAGTCGACCGCCACGGTTACCGGCATGTCCTCGACTTCGAACTCATAGATGGCTTCCATGCCCAGATCGGCGAAGGCCACCACCCGCGCCTTCTTGATGGCCTTGGCCACCAGATAGGCGGCACCACCGACGGCCATCAGATAGACGGCCTGGTGCTGCTTGATGCTCTCGACCGTCTTGGGGCCCCGCTCAGACTTGCCGATCATGCCGATGAGACCGGTTTCCCCCAGCATCATGTCGGTAAACTTGTCCATCCGGGTGGAGGTGGTCGGGCCGGCCGGGCCGACCACTTCGTTACGCACGGCATCGACCGGGCCCACGTAATAGATGAAGCGGTTGGTGAAATCGACCCCTTCCGGCAGCCCCTCACCTTTTTTCAGCATGTCGGCAATGCGCTTGTGAGCGGCATCGCGACCGGTGAGGATCTTGCCGGAGAGCAGCACGGTATCCCCGCTCTTCCAGCTGGCGAGCTCTGCCTTGGTGATGCCGTCGACATTGACCCGGCGCACGTTGCCGCCGGCCGAACGGGTGATCTCCGGCCAATCTTCCAGTTTCGGCGGGGTCAGCTCGGCCGGGCCGGAACCATCCAGCTCGAAGTGGACATGGCGGGTAGCCGCGCAGTTGGGGATCATCACCACCGGTTTGGATGCGGCATGGGTCGGGGCGGACTTCACCTTCACGTCCAGCACGGTCGTGAGGCCGCCGAGGCCCTGGGCACCGATGCCGAGCTTGTTGACCTTGTCGTAGAGCTCAACCCGCAGCTTCTCCTCTGTGGTCTCGGGACCACGAGCGATCAGCTCCTGGATGTCGATGTGCTCCATCAGGGCCTCTTTGGCCAGCACCGCCGCTTTTTCGGCAGTACCGCCGATGCCGATGCCCAGCATGCCGGGCGGACACCAGCCGGCCCCCATGGTCGGCACTGTCTTGAGCACCCACTCGACGACGTCGTCGGAGGGGTTGAGCATCACCATCTTGGATTTGTTCTCGGAGCCGCCGCCCTTGGCAGCGATGCTCACTTCCACCTTGTTGCCCGGGATCATGTCGATGTGCACCACGGCCGGGGCGTTGTCTTTGGTGTTCTTGCGGCTGCCGGCGGGGTCGGCCAGCACGGAGGCGCGCAGCGGGTTGTCCGGATTGGTGTAGGCGCGGCGCGTCCCTTCATCCACCATCTCCTGCACCGTCATGTCGCTGTCCCACTGCACCTGCATGCCGATCTTGACGAAGCAGGTGACGATGCCGGTATCCTGGCAGAGCGGACGATGACCTTCGGCGGACATGCGGGAGTTGATCAGGATCTGGGCCAGGGCATCCTTGGCGGCCGGGTTGATCTCCCGGTCATAGGCGGCCTTGGCGGCATGCACGAAATCGAGGGGGTGGTAGTAGGAGATGTACTGCAGGGCGTCGGCGATGGAATCGATAAAATCCTGTTTTTTAATGATGCTCATATCATCCTCACTGGTCCTTGTCTCCCGTGTGGGTTGGAGCAAGGGCTTCCATATGAGCCGTGCTTCGGTGGGGTGGTGCCAGGCGGTCTGCCTGTCTGCCCGATAAGACAACGGCGCGTTTTTTCTAAAAATTCCGGCGCCTATGATACGCTTGCCACCCCCGTACCGGCTAGGGAGCAGGCTGTAAACTGTTGCCTGTGTAACAAAAAATGAAACCAACGCTGCATATCCACCATTTTGAACACCAGATGGCGCTCCATGCGCTGTTCGCCCGCCTTCACCACCTGCCCTGGGCCATGTTGCTGGGATCCGCCGGCCCGCTGGGTGCGGATAACCGCTTCGATATCATCACCGCCGATCCGCTGGCCACCCTGCAGACCGACGGGGCGCTGACCCGCATCGAGCAGGGAGAGCAACACGAGTCCAGTGAAGATGATCCGCTGACCTTGCTGGCCCGGTGCCAGCGCGACCTGCTGGGAGAGATCACCACTCAAGCGCCCCCCCTGCCCTTCATCGGCGGGGCGCTCGGCCTGTTTGGCTATGATCTGGGCCGCCGCTTCGAGCGTCTGCCAAACCTGGCCGCCCGCGACGTCACCATCCCTGACATGGCGGTCGGCATCTATGACTGGGCCCTGCTGCGGGAGGTGGCAACGGGCAAATGGCAGCTGGTGCACTGGGGCGACGAGGCCGGCCTTGCCCGCCGGCTGCAGTGGCTGGAGGCACAACACGAGCTTGCCGCAGACCCCTTCGCTCTTGCAGGCGCTTGGCGCAGCAACATGAGCCGCGCCGAATATGGCGACAAATTTGCCCGGGTGCAGGCCTATCTGGCGGCAGGGGATTGCTATCAAATCAACCTGACCCAGCGTTTCAGCGCCCCCTATCGAGGTGACGAGTGGCAGGCTTACCAGGCGTTGTCACGGGCCAACCGCGCCCCCTTCTCGGCCTTCCTGCGCTTGCCGCAAGGGGCCATCCTGAGCCTCTCCCCCGAGCGTTTCCTGCTGCTCGACCAGCGCCACATCGAGACCAAGCCCATCAAGGGCACTCGCCCGCGGCTGGCCGACCCTGCGCTGGATCAAGCCAGTGCCCGCGAGCTGGCGGAGGCCGACAAGGACAGATCGGAAAATCTGATGATCGTGGATCTGCTGCGCAACGACATCGGCCGAGTTAGCCGGCCCGGTTCGGTCAGCGTGCCCAGCCTGTTTGCGGTGGAATCCTTCCCGGCGGTGCACCATCTGGTTTCCACTATTCACGGCGAACTGGATGCCCGCTGGCAGGGCGTGGATCTGCTGCGTGCCTGCTTCCCCGGTGGCTCCATCACAGGCGCCCCCAAGATCCGGGCCATGGAGATCATCGAGGAGCTGGAGCCCCAGCGGCGCAACGCCTACTGCGGCAGCATCGGCTACCTCAGCCAGCACGGCCGGATGGACACCAGCATCTGCATCCGCACCCTGATCGCCGCACAGGGCCAGCTCCACTGCTGGGCTGGCGGCGGCGTCATCGCCGACTCCGACGTGGACGACGAATATCAGGAAACCTATGACAAGGTGGCCCGCATCCTGCCACTGCTGGACGCACTGCGTTGAAAACCTGACAAAATGATCTCAGCGATTTGAAGGAGTGAAGAAGAATCGAGATGGAACGAGCCGAACTGCTGACCCGCTTTTTGTTGCAACGCCCCGCCCCCGCCCACCGGCTGACGGTGGCCGGGCTCAAGCCCGCCGCCGTGCTGCTGCCGCTGGTTGAACGGGCCGACGGCCTGCAATTGCTGCTGACCCGGCGCAGCCCGCACCTGCGCCACCACGCGGGACAGATAAGCTTCCCCGGTGGCAGGCAGGATCCGGACGACCGGGACCTGATCCACACGGCGCTGCGGGAAACCCAGGAAGAGCTGGGCATAGTCCCGGCCCAGATAGAGGTGCTTGGCACCCTAGCGCCCCTCAACACCGTCTCGCAATATGACGTGCTACCGGTGCTGGGACTGGTGGCGGCCGACTATCAGCTCACCCTGAGCCGGGACGAGGTCGACCAGGCCTTCGAAGTGCCGCTCAACCACCTGCTGGACCCGCGCCACCATATCACCCTGACCATTCCCAGAGCCAATCACCTGCACACCATCTACTGGATCCCCTGGCAGGACCATTTTATCTGGGGTGCAACCGCCAGCATGATCCGCCAGCTGTCACGGCAACTCTCCAGATAACATATTGCCAACAAATGCCTGTGCAATATTTATGCGTTAACACTAAAATAACGTAGTGTTTTATAAAAAATAATTGATTAATTCTTCTTTCGATCACATTTCCATAAAAGAGTGCGGTTTTCAGTCCCATAAAGGTGAATTTGATCAACATTTTTGATTAAAAAACCCGTATCCTTGCGCCGATTCTATAAAAACCACAATTCAGGGGTGAGACACATGTCTAATACTGTCACCGGCGCACAGGATGTTGCGACCTCACAGGAGCAAGGAACCCGCTCAGTCCAATCGCGTGGTTGGACCAAACAAGACACTCGCTGGGTAATCAGCCTGTTCGGTACCGCCGTCGGCGCCGGCATCCTGTTCTTGCCCATCAACGCTGGCATGGGCGGCTTCTGGCCGCTGGTGGTCATGGCGCTGCTGGTCGGCCCCATGACCTATCTGGCACACCGCGGCCTCGCCCGCTTCGTGCTCTCGTCAAGCAAACCCAATGCAGACATCACGGAAGTGGTGGAAGAGCACTTCGGCGTGGGTGCCGGCAAATTAATCACCTTGCTCTACTTCTTCGCCATCTACCCCATCGTGCTGATCTACGGGGTGGGCATCACCAATACCGTGGAAAGCTTCATGGTCAACCAGCTGCAGATGACGGCGCCGCCGCGCTGGATCCTCTCCATCGTGCTGATCATGGGCATGATGTCGGTGATGCTGGCTGGCGAGAAGCTGATGCTCAAAGTGACCGAGTTCCTGGTCTACCCGCTCATCGCCATCCTGGTGGGGATCTCCTTCTACCTGATCCCGGACTGGACCGGTGCCGCCCTCTCCCAGGTGCCGTCCGGCAAGGACTTTGCCATCACCCTGTGGCTGACCATCCCGGTGCTGGTGTTCTCCTTCAACCACAGTCCGGCGATCTCCAGCTTCTCCCTGGCCCAGCGCCGCGATCATGGCGAGCAGGCGGTCGAGAAGTCTGACGCCATCCTCAAGCGCACCGCCACCATCCTGCTCGGTTTCGTGATGTTCTTCGTCTTCTCCTGCGTGATGAGCCTGACCCCGGCACAGCTGGCCGAAGCCAAGTCCCAGAACATTGCCGTGCTCTCCTACCTGGCCAACCAGCACTCAAGCCCCATCATCTCCTACTTCGGTCCGCTGGTGGCGTTCGTGGCCATCGTCTCCTCCTTCTTCGGCCACTACCTGGGTGCCCGTGAAGGCCTGAAGGGGATGATCGTCCAGAACCTGCGCAAGTCAGGCAAGGAGCCGAACCACAAGAAGGTCGAGATCTTCATCATCGCCTTCTTCATCCTGACCCTGTGGGGCACAGCTGTGATCAACCCCTCCATCCTCGGCATGATCGAGTCGATGGGCGGTCCCATCATCGCCACCATCCTGTTCATCATGCCGATGTACGCCATCAAGCGCGTGCCGGCCATGGCGAAGTATCAAGGCCACATCAGCAACGTCTTCGTGGCCGTGATGGGGATGACTGCCATCTCCGCCATTCTCTACCAGCTGATCGGCTGACACTGACAGAGACCAGCAACAATGCCAGCCGGGTAACCGGCTGGCATTTTTTTATGGTGCCAACAGCAGCAGATGATGGCTCTCCGGCAGGCGAGCAAGCACAGGTATGTGAGCCGACTAACCACTCGCAAAGCATCGGCCCTCCTCCCCATCCCGACGATTCCCCCTCTACCCGTTAGCGCCCCTCGAATAGCAACCAGCAACAGCCTACCCGGAGCGCGGGCCCCCTTATGCAAGCCGGAGCAAACAGCCTGCCTGGCAAGCCGTTTATCCGTGCTCTTGATGTGCCTGCCGTATCCACTTCAGCCTGATCCCCTCATCTCCTGCAGATGCGGATCGGACCAGCACCCAGACCGCCAGACAATAAAAAAACGCCCTCGAATGAGGGCGTTTTCAGTGCTGTGAAAGCTGTGCTATCAGGCTTCGCTGTTGGGCACCGGCGCGGCATCCAGCAGGGTTTCATCTTCGGCCATGCAGGCCGCGGCGGTGAACAGCACGTCGGTGGAGCTGTTCAGAGCCGTCTCTGCAGAATCCTGCAGTACCCCGATGATGAAGCCCACGGCTACCACCTGCATGGCGATGTCGTTGCTGATGCCAAACAGGCTGCACGCCAGCGGGATCAGCAGCAGGGAGCCGCCGGCCACGCCGGACGCACCGCAGGCACTGATGGTGGCGACCACGGAGAGCAGAATGGCGGTCGCCAGATCCACTTCCATCCCCAGAGTGTGTACCGCCGCCATGGAGAGCACTGTAATAGTGATGGCGGCACCGGCCATGTTGATGGTGGCACCCAGCGGGATGGAGACCGCATAGGTGTCTTCCGGCAGGCGCAGCTTCTCGGCCAGCGCCATGTTGACCGGGATGTTGGCGGCGGAGCTGCGGGTAAAGAAGGCGGTCACGCCGCTCTCTTTCAGGCAGGTCAACACCAGCGGATAGGGGTTGCGCTTGATCTTCCAGAACACGATCAGCGGGTTGACCACGAAGGCGATGAACAGCATGCAGCCGATCAGCACCACCAGCAGTTGGGCATAGCCGAACAGGGCGTCAAAACCGGTTTCCGCCAGGGTGGAGGCAACCAGGCCCAGAATACCGAGCGGCGCGCAGCGGATCACCGCTTTCACAATGGTGGAGACGCCGTGGGACAGGTCGGTGATCACCGCTTTGGTCCCCTCGCTGGCGTGGCGCATGGCGATGCCAAGGCCGATGGCCCAGGCCAGGATGCCGATGTAGTTGGCGTCCAGCAGCGCCTTGACCGGGTTGGTCACCACGTTGAACAGCAGGGTCTGCAGTACCTCGGTGATGCCGCCCGGCGGGGTGATCTCGGCACTGTTCGCCACCAGGTGCAGGTTGGAGGGGAACAGGAAGCTGGCCACGACGGCCACCGCAGCCGCCAGGAAAGTTCCCAGCAGATAGAGCAGCAGGATCGGCTTCATGTTGGTTTTTTGACCCTGCTTGTGGCCGATGATCGCCGCCATCACCAGTACGAAGACCAGCAGCGGCGCCACCGCCTTCAAGGCGCCGACGAACAGGCTGCCGAGCAGACCCGCCGCTTTGGCCCATTCCGGCATGAACATGGCAAGGAGGATACCGAAGACCAGACCGACAAGGATCTGGCTAACCAGGCTGGTGCTGTTGACCAGTCTTATGAGGGGGTGTTGTTGTGTCATCAAATAGTCCCTGAGCACCTAAGTGCGTGAATCATTAGTCCTGTTGGCAACCGCTACGCCAGGCGACACCCATGTCACGGGCTGGCGTCGTCTGCCCCGGCAAGCCTTCTGTCGAGCCTGTCCGGAAACACACGGGGTTGCGGACAAGGAATATCCCATCTGCAGCCGCTTTTTTCCACAGAATCACTGAAAAATATCCGGTTTACCTCACAAAAAAACCACAACAATGCGATAACACAATATCAACAGCATTCAAATGGATGCCGTTTTCCCTCGCTTGGCCATCCAGACACTCCACGGCGGTGGTATCATGACGGTTTTTGCGCTGGAGCCCTGCCATGATCTCATCCCTGTTGACCCGTCACTTTGGCTTCGATCGGTTAAGACCGGGACAGGAGGCGGTGATCAGCCGATTACTGGCCGGCCAGAGTGCCGCCGCCATCTTCCCCACCGGTTCAGGCAAATCCCTCTGCTATCAGTTGCCGGCACTGGCCCTGCCCCACCTGACCCTGGTGATCTCCCCCCTGATCGCACTGATGCACGATCAGCTCGCCTTCTTGCGCAGCAAGGGGATCGCCGCCGCCACCCTCGACTCCAGCCTGACAGCGGAGGAGAGCCGCCGGGTGATGCAGCAGGCCAACGACGGCCAGCTCAAGATCCTGATGATCTCGGTGGAGCGCCTCAAGAACGAGCGCTTTCGCCGCTTCATCCAGCAGGTGCCGCTGTCAATGCTGGTGGTGGATGAGGCCCACTGCATTTCGGAATGGGGCCACAACTTTCGCCCCGACTACCTCAAGCTGCCGGACTATCGCCGCGAACTGGCCATTCCCCAAGTATTGCTGCTGACGGCCACCGCCACCCCGGCCGTGATGACCGACATGCAGGCCAAATTCGACATCGAGGATGACGGGCTCATCGTCACCGGCTTTTATCGCGCCAACCTGGACCTGGCCGTCGTTCCCCTGCCCGCCGAGGCGCGCGATGGCTGGCTGCATGGGGAACTGGCGCGCGATCCCGCCGCCCCCACCATCATCTACGTCACCCTGCAACACACTGCCGAAGCCTGTGCCGACCAGCTGCAGCAGCGCGGGATCAGGGCCCGAGCCTATCATGCCGGGCTCGACGCCACCTTGCGCAGCCAGATCCAGCACGACTTCATGACCGGCAAGCTGGATTGCATCGTGGCCACCATCGCCTTTGGCATGGGCATCGACAAGGCCGATATTCGCCGGGTGATCCATTACGATCTGCCCAAGTCCATCGAAAACTACAGCCAGGAGATAGGCCGTGCCGGCCGCGACGGCCAGCCTTCCCGCTGCATCGTGCTGGCCAATCGCAGCCAGTTGCCGGTGCTGGAGAATTTCGTCTATGGCGACACTCCGGATCGCTTGGCCATCGTCGCGCTGCTCGAGATCCTGCTGCAAAACGGCAGCGAGTGGGAATTCAGCCTGCTGCGTCTATCCAATGAGACCAACATCCGCCAACTGCCGCTCAAGACCCTGCTGGTCTATCTGGAGATGGCGGGCATCATAGCCCCGGCCTACAGCTACTTTGCCGAGTACCGTTTCAAGTTCGTGCTGGAGAAAGCGGAGATCCTGGCCCGCTTCAATCCGGAGCGACGCCTGTTCCTGGAGCAGCTATTCGCCTGCGCCCCGCAGGCCCGCAGCTGGTGCACCATGGACTTCGATGCGCTCTGGCAAGGCTATCAGGGGGAGCGGCACCGCGCGGCGGCGGCCTTGGACTACCTGCAGCAGCAGGGCTGGATCGAACTGGAAAGCAAGCAGATGACCGAGGTTTACCGGGTGCTGCGCCAGGAGATTGACGTAACTACCCTGGCCGATGAGCTGCACAACTTGTTTGAAAAGAAAGAACAAAGCGAGCTGGCCCGTCTGCAGGCATTGCTGGGTTTCTTTACCTCAAGCAGTTGCCTGAGCCATGAGCTGGCACGCTACTTTGCCGATCAGGCTGCGCCCACTCATTGCGGGCACTGCTCGGTCTGTCGGGGCGAGGTGGCAGAGCTCCCTCCCTTGCCCGGCCGGACACTGCCCAATGAACAGGGACTAAAAGCCTGGTGCGATCCCCTGGTGGCCCTGTGTCACACCCGGCATCCGCGCATCCTGACCCGCTTTCTGTGCGGCATCGCCACGCCGCTCACCACCCGGGTCAAGGCGAAAAGCCTGGCCGGATTTGGCCAGCTGGCATCCCACCCCTTCGCCGACGTCCTGGCGGCGGTTTCCCGCATTTATCCGCTCCACCACGATCACTAGCTCACCAGACAGCGTCGATTGCGCTGAAAAAATAAGACCCTCGCATTTGCGAGGGTCAAGCCAACGGAAACGTGCTTAAACAGAGCTTTGTATCGGCAACCAGCCACTCTCTTGCTAAAGCGCTGACTGCCCGACACAGGGCCAATCTAGAGCAGTCGCAATGTAGCGTCAATGTAAAAATTAGAGCTAAAACACCAAACAATTAACTTTACGTGCACGTAAACGTAATGCCATTTCTGCTGCGTGGCGCGCTCCCCCTTGCCCTGACTGCGCTTGCGACAGCCGGCCAGGAACAATGCGGTGCAGTTTCCATTTTTTGACAAACATTTATTTTTTATGTCTTTGACATTTGCCTCACTATCATGGCAAAAATAATTTAACAGTCAGTAACATAGGTGTGTCACTGATTGCGCCTTCCCGCATCGGGTCGGGAAGTACCCTTGCAAATTTAAACCAATAGTTGGTGATGGATTACTGGGGGCTGTTGACTAGGCTTAATGAGGTAAACAGAACAAAAGTAGTGATCCACTCTTTTCAGGGTAAGCGACTATAACGAGGGCAAAGTTATGGGCATCTTCGAGCATTATCAACAGCGATATGAGAAAGCCAGGGAAGAGGAATACAGCATCCAGGAGTTCCTGGATATGTGTAAGCAGGACAAGTCCTGCTACGCCTCCGCCGCCGAACGTCTGCTGACCGCCATCGGTGAGCCTGAGATGGTCGACACCTCTGCCAATCCCAGACTCAGTCGTCTTTTTTCCAACCGCGTCGTGGCACGCTATCCCGCCTTCAAAGACTTCTACGGCATGGAAGAGGCCATCGAACAGATCGTCTCCTATCTCAAACACTCCGCCCAGGGGCTGGAAGAGAAGAAACAGATCCTCTATCTGCTGGGCCCGGTCGGCGGTGGTAAATCCTCGTTGGCAGAAAAACTCAAATCCCTGATGCAGAAGGTGCCTATCTATCGCATCAAGGGGTCACCGGTCAACGATCACCCCTTCTGCCTGTTCGACATTGAAGAAGATGGCGAGCTGCTGGAAAAAGAGTACGGCATCCCGCGCCGCTACCTGCGCCCTATCATGTCCCCCTGGGTCGCCAAGCGGCTGCACGAGTTTGGTGGCGACATCACCAAGTTCAAGGTGGAGAAGGTCAACCCCTCCATCCTCGACCAGATTGCCATCGCCAAGACAGAACCGGGCGATGACAACAACCAGGACATCTCCTCCCTGGTCGGCAAGGTGGACATCCGCATGCTGGAGCACTTCGCCCAGGATGACGCCGACGCTTACTCCTACTCGGGCGCGCTGTGCAAGGCGAACCAGGGGATCATGGAGTTTGTCGAGATGTTCAAGGCGCCCATCAAGGTGCTGCACCCGCTGCTGACCGCCACCCAGGAGGGCAACTACAACGGGACCGAGGGGCTCTCCGCCCTCCCCTTCGACGGCATCCTACTGGCTCACTCCAACGAATCCGAGTGGCAGCAGTTCCGCAACAACAAGAACAACGAGGCGTTCCTCGACCGGGTCTACATCGTCAAGGTGCCTTACTGCCTGCGGGTGTCGGAAGAGGTGAAGATCTACGAGAAGCTGCTGGTCAACAGTGAGCTGACCGATGCCAAGTGCGCCCCGGGAACCCTGGAGCTGCTGGGCCAGTTCTCCGTGCTGTCGCGCCTCAAGGAGCCGGAAAACTCCAGCATCTACTCCAAAATGCGGGTCTATGATGGCGAAAGTCTCAAAGACACCGATCCCAAGGCGAAGAGTTATCAGGAGTACCGCGATTACGCCGGTGTCGACGAGGGGATGAATGGCCTATCCACCCGCTTTGCGTTCAAGATCCTCTCCCGCGTCTTCAACTTCGACCACGCGGAAGTGGCGGCCAACCCGGTACACCTCTTCTATGTGCTGGAACAGCAGATCGAGCGCGAGCAGTTCCCGCAGGAGCTGCACGACCGCTACCTTGAGTTCATCAAGGGCTATCTGACCCCGCGCTACGTGGAGTTCATCGGCAAGGAGATCCAGACCGCCTACCTCGAGTCCTACTCCGAGTACGGTCAGAACATCTTCGATCGCTACGTCACCTACGCCGATTTCTGGATCCAGGATCAGGAGTACCGTGACCCCGAGACCGGCCAGCTGTTTGACCGCGCATCCCTCAACAGCGAGCTGGAGAAAATTGAAAAACCCGCCGGGATCAGCAATCCGAAGGATTTCCGCAACGAAATCGTCAACTTCGTGCTGCGTGCCCGCGCCAACAATGCAGGCCGTAACCCCAACTGGACCAGTTACGAGAAGCTGCGCACCGTGATCGAGAAGAAGATGTTCTCCAACACGGAAGAGCTGCTGCCGGTTATCTCCTTCAACAGCAAAACCTCGGCCGAGGAGCAGAAGAAGCACGATAACTTTGTCGAACGGATGATGGAGAAAGGCTACACCCGCAAACAGGTGCGTCTGCTCTCCGAGTGGTATCTCAGGGTACGCAAGTCATCCTGACCCTGACTGTTCAAGGGGGAGTTATGGCGCATTTTATCGACCGCAGGCTCAACGGCAAAAACAAAAGCGCTGTCAATCGGCAGCGCTTCATCCGCCGCTACAAGAAGCAGATCAAACAAGCGGTCTCTGATGCTGTCTCCAAGCGCAGCATTCAGGACGTGGATACCGGCGAGAGCATCAGCATCCCGACCAAGGACATCGGCGAGCCCCATTTCCATCAGGGGCAAGGCGGTAAACGGGAGATGGTGCACCCCGGCAACGATCAATTTGTCTCCGGCGACAAGATTGACCGCCCCAAGGGAGGAAGTGGCGGTCAGGGCTCCGGCGAAGGGCAGGCTTCCAATCAGGGAGAGGGGGCGGACGACTTCGTCTTCCAGATCTCCAAGGATGAGTATCTGGACCTGCTGTTTGAAGATCTGGAACTGCCGAGGCTGCAAAAAACCCAGCTCAATCAGCTGATGGAAGTCAAAACCTACCGGGCGGGTTACACCTCCAACGGGGTGCCCGCCAATATCAACGTGGTGCGTTCACTGCAAAACTCGCTGGCCCGCCGCATGGCGCTGCAGGCGGGCAAGAAACGCCAATTGCACGAGTTGGAGGATCGTCTCGCCCTGTTGGCCGCCGATCCCACCGAACACTTTGCGGAGATGGCCCAACTTGAGAAGGAGATCAGGGAGCTGAAGAGGCGGATCGATGCGGTGCCCTTTATCGACACCTTCGATCTCAAGTTCAACAACTTCGTCAAGCGGCCCGTGCCTTCCAGCCAGGCGGTGATGTTCTGCCTGATGGACGTGTCAGGCTCCATGGATCAGGCCACCAAGGAGATGGCCAAGCGTTTCTATATCCTGCTCTATCTGTTCCTGAGCCGGACCTACAAGAACGTCGAAGTGGTCTACATCCGTCACCACACCCAGGCCAAGGAAGTGGACGAGCACGAATTTTTCTACTCCCAGGAGACGGGCGGCACCATCGTCTCCAGTGCGCTCAAGATGATGAACGACATCATCAACGAACGTTACCCCGCCAACCAGTGGAACATCTACGCGGCACAGGCGTCAGATGGTGACAACTGGGCCGACGACTCGCCGCAGTGCCGGGAGATCCTGGTGCGGGACATCATGCCGCGGGTGCGGTACTACTCCTACATCGAGATCACCACCCGTGCTCACCAGACCCTGTGGCACGAGTATGAGTCGGTAGCCAGCCAGTTCCCCCACTTCGCGATGGAGCATATTCGCAAGGTCGAGGATATCTATCCGGTATTCCGGGAGCTGTTCAAAAAGCAAGCGGCTTGAGGGAGGTCATATGGTAGAAACCGCAAGAAAAGTAGCGCCGCTGGACGATGGCCCGGACTGGAACTTCGACCTGCTGGACATTTACCATCAAGAAATAGCCCGGGTCGCCAAATTCTATCGACTGGACACCTACCCCAACCAGATAGAGGTGATCACGGCGGAGCAGATGATGGATGCCTACTCCAGCGTCGGCATGCCCATCGGTTATCAGCACTGGTCATTCGGCAAGCGCTTCATCCATACCGAGCGCAACTACAAACGTGGCCAGATGGGGCTAGCCTACGAGATCGTCATCAACTCGGATCCCTGCATCGCCTATCTGATGGAGGAGAACACCATGCCGATGCAGGCCCTGGTGATGGCCCACGCCTGCTACGGCCACAACTCCTTCTTCAAGAACAACTATCTGTTCAAGGCCTGGACAGATGCCTCTTCCATCATCGACTATCTGCTGTTTGCCAAGAACTACATCACCGAATGCGAAGAGAAGCACGGCATCGACGCGGTGGAGAAATTGCTCGACTCCTGCCATGCGCTGATGAACTTCGGGGTGGATCGTTACAAGCGGCCTCAGAAGATCTCCATGGCCGAAGAGAAGCGACGCCAGAAGGCACGGGAAGACTATCTGCAGACCCAGGTCAACGAGCTGTGGCGCACCCTGCCCAAACAGCATAAGGCCTCCGGGGTGGAAGACAGGCGCTATCCGGCCGAGCCGCAGGAGAACATTCTCTATTTCATCGAGAAGAATGCCCCCCTGCTGGAGCCCTGGCAGCGCGAGATCGTACGTATCGTGCGCAAGATCAGCCAGTACTTCTACCCGCAGAAACAGACCCAGGTGATGAACGAAGGGTGGGCAACCTTCTGGCACTACACCATCCTCAATCACCTCTATGACGAGGGCAAGATAAGCGATCGCTTCATGATCGAGGTGCTGCACAGCCACACCAACGTGGTCTATCAGCCCCCCTACAACAGTCGCTACTACTCGGGGATCAACCCCTACGCCCTCGGCTTTGCCATGTTCACCGATCTGCGCCGCATCTGCGAGCACCCGACCGAGGAGGACAGATACTGGTTCCCCGACTACGCCGGCAGCAACTGGGTGGAGACGCTGCATTTCGCCATGCAGAACTTCAAGGACGAGAGCTTCATCAGCCAGTTCCTGAGTCCCAAGGTGATGCGCGACATGAAGCTGTTCGCCATCGATGACGACGATCTGAAGAACTATCTGAAGGTCTCGGCCATCCACAACGACGAAGGCTATCGTCAGGTGCGCAACACCCTGTCAGCCCAGTACAACCTGAGCAATCTGGAGCCCAACATTCAGGTCTACAACGTGGCGGTGAAGGGGGATCGCTCCCTCACCCTGCGCTATGTGCCACACAACCGGATCCCGCTGGGGGACTCCCGTCACGAGGTGCTCAAGCACCTGCACCAGCTGTGGGGCTTCGATGTGATACTGGAGCAGGACAATGGCGAACTGCCTCCCGACATCATAGGGCGCTGTCCGGAGAAGAAGCCGGTCTAATCCCCTCACCTTGCAGCCATAAAAAAACGCGCCAGTCGGCGCGTTTTTCTTGCATCAGAACAGGCTCAGTTGTCGCAGAGATTGCTCGGCATGTCCTGGCGCAGACGGGTCCAGAGTTTGCCGGACTCGATGCCGTATTGACGCACTGTCATGAACACGGCCTCGTGATTCTTGGTCTCGGCCAGGTTAAGCAGGGTCTTGTAGTAGGCATCCGCGGTTTCACGCGCCTGCTTGTCGGAGAAGTAGTAGCGGCCAACCCGGCTGTACAGCCCTTTGAAACCGTTCAGGATCAAGGCGTAGATGGGGTTGCCGGAGGCGAACGACAGCTGATGGTGCAACCGGTAATCGAAGTCCGCATAGGCTTCGGCGCTGTTCTCCACCTCGGCGGCGCCGCGCAGGATCTCGGCGGCCTGCTCCGGGTTGTTGCGGATCGCGCCACGAATGAAGATGGTGCAGATGTTGGTGCGCGCCGACAGCAGCTGAGCCACCAGATCCGGTACCTTGTCCTGATCGAGGCGAGCCAGGGTCTCCAGAATGTTGAGTCCCGAGGTCTCCCAGAAGTTGTTCACCTTGGTCGGTTTACCATGCTGGATGGTGAGCCAGCCATCGCGGGCCAGACGCTGCAGCACTTCACGCAAGGTGGTTCGGGTCACGCCAATCAGCTCGGACAGCTCGCGCTCGGCCGGCAAGATGGATCCTGGAGGAAAGCGATTGTTCCAGATGGACTCGATGATGTATTCCTCGGCAAACCCTGCGGGGCTCTGCGCTTTTATGACCATGTAGTGACTCTGTTGTAGTACGTAAAAAAGGCTCACGAATAATAGCAAAGCAGGGAGGGCTGGCAAGCAGAAGGTCAGTCCTCTGCTCACATCGGCGGGTGATTTTGTTAAAAAAATGTATTTCAGCCGGCGATGGGTGCCAGCCAACCCCTGGATTGCCCATAAAACCACCATACTCATGGGCAAGGGCGACTATGTTATTTATAGTTAATGCTCTTTTTGATTAAAATCATGAGGAATCAATCTGATAAGGGACAACATCCGGATGTTCTGGTCGAGCCTGTCTTGACTGCATAGACGCAGATACCAACCACAAAACAGAGACCCATTATTATGCCAATCAGCTTAGGGCAAGCCTTTGCCAGGAACTTTCTGGGCAACGCCCCCCAGTGGTACAAGGCCGCTATTCTTCTATTCCTGCTGATCAACCCGATCGCCTTTTATCTCGATCCCTTCATGGCCGGCTGGCTGCTGGTCGTCGAGTTCATTTTCACCCTGGCCATGGCCCTCAAGTGCTATCCGCTGCAACCCGGCGGCCTGCTGGCCATCGAGGCAGTGCTGATCGGCATGACCTCGGCACAGCAGGTCAAACACGAACTGGTCGCCAATATCGAAGTGCTGCTGCTGCTGGTCTTCATGGTGGCCGGCATCTACTTCATGAAGCAGCTGTTGCTCTACGTGTTCACCAAGCTGCTGATCCGGATCCGCTCCAAAACGATGCTATCCCTGGCGTTTTGTCTGGTCTCCGCCTTCCTGTCAGCCTTCCTCGATGCCCTCACCGTGATTGCCGTGGTGATCAGCGTCGCCACCGGCTTCTACGCCATCTATCACAAGGTCTCCTCCGGCAAGGAGTTTGGCCACTCCCACGATTACACCGATGATGGCACCGTCAACGAGCTCAATCGTCAGCACCTGGATGACTTTCGCGCCTTCCTGCGCAGCCTGATGATGCATGCCGCCATCGGTACTGCCCTCGGTGGCGTCTGCACCCTGGTGGGAGAGCCCCAAAACCTGATCATCGGTGAACAGGCCGGCTGGAACTTCGTCGAATTCGCCATTCGCATGTCTCCGGTCACGGTTCCGGTGTTTATCTGCGGTCTGCTGACCTGCGTCCTGGTCGAAAAGTGTCGCTGGTTTGGCTATGGCGCCAAATTGCCGGACGCGGTACGCCGCATCATGGAGGATTACAACCGTTATGAAGAGGCCGAGCGCACCGCTCAGGACAAGGCCAAGCTGATCGTGCAGGCGGTGATCGCCCTCTGGCTCATTCTGGGGCTTGCCCTGCACCTGGCGGCGGTGGGCCTCATCGGTCTGTCGGTCATCGTACTGGCCACCTCCCTCACCGGCATCACCGAAGAGCACTCCCTCGGCAAGGCATTCCAGGAGGCACTGCCCTTTACCGCCCTGCTGGCCGTCTTCTTCAGCGTGGTCGCCGTCATCATCGATCAGCAGCTGTTCAAGCCGGTTATCCAGTGGGTACTGGCCGCCGAGCCGGACGCCCAGCTCGCGCTCTTCTATCTGGCCAACGGCCTGCTCTCCATGGTCAGTGACAACGTCTTCGTCGGCACCGTCTACATCAACGAGGTGAAGACCGCCCTGCTCAACAATGCCATCAGCCGCGAGCAGTTTGAGCTGCTGGCGGTGGCCATCAACACCGGCACCAATCTGCCGTCGGTGGCCACCCCCAACGGCCAGGCCGCCTTCCTGTTCATGCTGACGTCGGCACTGGCGCCGCTGCTGCGCCTCTCCTACGGCCGGATGGTGTGGATGGCGCTGCCCTATACCCTGGTGCTGGGTCTGGTGGGTTTCTTCTCGGTGGAGTTTCTGCTCGGCCCGCTCACCGACTGGTACTATCAGGCCGGCTGGCTGACGCTCGACAATGCCGCGCCTGCGGTACTGTCCGCACTCTACTGAGTGCCATGAGGGCCCGCCAGGGCCCTTTCTTTTTGGCCCCTGCTCTGCTCTAATTCAGCCACTGTTTTTTCTGTGAGATCAACCAGATGATAGAGTTTCTGCGACGTATAGCCGCCCATCGCCTGGCATGGGGCCTGCTTGCAGCCTCCGCCCTGTTCCTCGAGTTGAGCGCCCTCTTCTTCCAGCACGTGCTGGGTCTGCATCCCTGCGTCATGTGTATCTATGAGCGGCTTGCCACCCTCGGGGTCCTCATGGCGGCGCTGCTCGGCATGGTGGCTCCGCAGAAATGGTATGTGCGCTGGAGCGCCCTGCTGATGTGGGGCGCCAGTGCCTTCTGGGGCCTGAAACTGGCGCTCAAGCATGTGGATTATCAGGTAAACCCCTCTCCCTTCAATGTCTGCGAAGGGTTTGTCGACTTCCCGAGCTGGGCACCGCTGGATCAGTGGATCCCCTGGATGTTCTTCCCGGATGGCGACTGCAGCGAGGTCAGCTGGCAGTTCCTGAGCTTCTCTATGCCCCAGTGGCTGGTGGCCATCTTCGCCGCCTACCTGCTGGTGTTCGTGGTGGTGGCCATCGGCAACCTGGTCAAGGGGCGCTGCTGCAACTAGGTCGGAGCAACATCATCCGTCATGAAAAAGGGAGCCAGTGGCTCCCTTTTTCATGAAGATAGCGGGTGGCACCTTGCCCCCTGATATCGTTCTTCAATGTCTCGCTCCCCTGCCAACCATCCTAGTGATTGCCTGCTTGCTCGCCGATTGACCTTTCCTCCAGACTCATCAATGAGCAATCAGAACCTGCTCAAACAAAAAAGGGAGCCTGCGGCTCCCTCTCATGACACGGCCAACAAGGCTGACTCAGGAAGCCACCTTGCCGGCGTTGAGCTTGGCTTTCACCATGCCGATCACCATGGGCAGCAGCGAGATACCGATGATGCCGAAGATGAGCAGGGTAAAGTTCTGACGCACCACCGGCAGGTTGCCGAAAAAGTGGCCGGCGTAGACGAAGGAGATTACCCACAAGAGTCCCCCCACCAGATTGAACGCCAGGAAGCGCGGATAGGTCATGGCCCCCATGCCCGCCACGAAGGGGGCGAAGGTGCGCACTATGGGCAGGAAGCGGGTGATGATGATAGTCTTGCCGCCGTGTCTGGCGTAGAAGGCGTGGGTCTTGTCCAGATAGTCCCGCCGGAAGATCTTGGAGTCCGGGTTGCGAAACAGCTGCTCGCCGAAGAAGTGGCCTATGGTGTAGTTCACCACGTTGCCGAGCACGGCAGCGATGATCAGCACGACCGCCAGGGTGTGCACGTCCAGCACGCTGCCCACGGTGAGGGCACCGGCGGCAAACAGCAGGGAGTCACCTGGCAGGAAGGGGGTGACCACCAGTCCGGTCTCGCAGAAGATGATAAGAAACAGGATGGCGTAAACCCAGATACCGTAGTTTTCAAACAGCTCTTTCAGATGCACGTCAACGTGCAGGATAAAGTCGATTGCAAAGAGGATCAGATCCATTTTTCCATACTCATGATGTGAACGGCGTGGAGTCTACGCCAATGCCAGTCGGCCCACAATCGCTGGGCCGGCCTCTTTTTAAGCCCGCAACCCCCTCAGCCAAATGAAACTGTTTTTCCTGCTGCATCGCCCGCCCAGGCTTATTCATCAAGCGGGAAAATGGTGGCAGAGACAGTAACTTACTGCTTTACCTCCAGCTCGTGGCGCACCTGCGGCGGCAGGCAACGCTCCCAACCCCACAGCAGAATAAGCAGCAGGGTCGCATCGTCGAGCCAGCCAACGAATGGCACCACATCGGGAATGAGATCCAGCGGGCTGATGCCGTAGAGCAGGACCAGGATCACCAGCCCCCTGGCCCACCAGGGGGTATCGGGGTGACGAAAACCCCGATAGAGGCGGCGCAGACGCCGCCAGATCAGCCAGCGTCGGGCACCCGGCAAGGCACTCAACTCTCGATCAACTCGTTGCGCAGCCGCTGGATCTGGTCTCGCAGCGCAGCCGCCTGCTCGAACTCCAGATCCCGTGCATGCTGGAACATCTGCTCTTCCATCCGCTTGATCTCCTTGCTGATCTCGCTGGCGGAGCGGGCGTGGTACTCCCCTTGCGGCTCGGCGGCCTTGCGGCACCCCTTGCCGGCCTTGCCCGCGGTGCGGCTGCCCCCCATGTCCATCACATCGCCGATGGACTTGTTGAGCCCCTTCGGCGTGATGCCGTGCTCCAGGTTGTGGGCGTGCTGCAGGGCGCGGCGCCGCTCGGTCTCTTCAATCGCCACCTGCATGGAGTTGGTGATGGTATCCCCGTAGAGGATCACCTTGCCGTTGAGGTTGCGTGCCGCCCGGCCAATGGTCTGGATAAGGGAGCGGGTGGAGCGCAGGAAACCCTCTTTATCCGCATCCAGGATCGCCACCAACGAGACCTCCGGCATATCGAGCCCCTCCCGCAACAGGTTGATCCCCACCAGCACGTCGAACTTGCCAAGGCGCAGATCGCGAATGATCTCCACCCGCTCGACGGTGTCGATGTCGGAGTGCAGATAACGCACCCGCACCTCGTGATCCGCCAGGTATTCGGTCAAGTCCTCCGCCATCCGCTTGGTGAGGGTGGTGACCAGCACCCGCTCCTCCACCGCCACCCGCTTGCGGATTTCGGAGAGCAGATCGTCCACCTGGGTGCTGACCGGCCGCACTTCCACTTCGGGGTCAAGCAGACCGGTGGGGCGCACCACCTGCTGCACCACATCGCCGCCGGACTTCTCCAGCTCGTAGGGACCGGGAGTCGCCGACACGAACACCGTCTGCGGCATCAGGGCCTCGAACTCGTCGAACTTGAGCGGCCGGTTGTCCAGTGCCGACGGCAGCCGGAAGCCGTACTCCACCAGGGTCTCCTTGCGGGATCTGTCCCCTTTGAACATGGCGCCGATCTGCGGCACGGTAACGTGGGATTCGTCGATGATGAGCAGGCCGTCCCCCGGCAGATAGTCAAACAGGGTAGGTGGCGGCTCCCCCGGCGCGCGGCCGGAGAGGTAGCGGCTGTAGTTCTCGATGCCGGAGCAGTAACCCAGCTCCTGCATCATCTCCATGTCGAACTGGGTGCGCTGGCTGATGCGCTGCTCTTCCACCAGCTTGTTGAGGGACAACAGCTGCTCGCGCCGCCCCTTGAGCTCCTCCTTGATGTGCTCGATGGCCCCCAGGATGGTCTCGCGCGGGGTGGCGTAGTGGGTCTTGGGGTAGATGGTGTAGCGCACCACCGTCTGCTCGATGGCGCCGGTCAGCGGATCGAACAGGGAGAGCCGCTCCACCTCTTCGTCAAACAGCTCTACCCGCAGGGCCAGCTTGTCCGACTCGGCGGGATAGATGTCCATCACCTCCCCCCTTACCCGGAAGGTGCCGCGCTGGAAGGCCATGTCGTTGCGGGTGTACTGCAGCTCGGCGAGGCGGCGCAATATGTCCCGCTGGTTGATCACGTCCCCCACTTTGAGGTGCAGCATCATGCTGAGGTAGGCCTGCGGATCCCCCAGGCCGTAGATGGCCGACACCGAGGCGACGATCACCACGTCGCGCCGCTCCAGCAGCGCCTTGGTGGCCGACAGCCGCATCTGCTCGATGTGATCGTTGATGGAGGCATCCTTCTCGATGAAGGTGTCGGTGGTCGGCACATAGGCCTCGGGCTGGTAGTAGTCGTAATAAGAGACGAAATACTCCACCGCGTTGTCGGGGAAGAACTCCTTCATCTCCCCATAGAGCTGGGCTGCCAGGGTCTTGTTGGGAGCCAGGATCATGGTGGGACGGTTGAGGGTCGCGATGACGTTGGCCATGGTGAAGGTCTTGCCCGAACCGGTCACCCCGAGCAGGGTCTGATGGGCGAGGCCAGACTCGATGCCGTCGAGCAGCTGGGCGATGGCCCTCGGCTGATCCCCGGCGGGTTGAAACTGGCTGGCCAGCTTGAATAACTTGCTCATGACGACTCCAGGCAAAAATACGCAAGAGCAGAAGTGTACTCCGAGATGGGGTGGCCTGGGTATCCACTCTGGCAGCAGAAGCGGCTATTGACCTCGAAATGCGACCTCTGTATGATGCTCCTCCTTGCCTGATGTTCCCCCGTAGTTCAGTCGGTAGAACGGCGGACTGTTAATCCGTATGTCACTGGTTCAAGTCCAGTCGGGGGAGCCAATTCCTCACCATCTCGGTGCAAGTTATCCACTTTAGTGCTTTCCTCTACCAATTTTAATGCACAAGCCGTACCCTGCGGTGACCTCTCCCTTTTTCTCCCCCATCCGCCTCGACAGCGTTTTGTTCTGCTGCGCGTAACTATTTGATTTTTATAGAAACAATCTTTTTCCGGTATTTTTCGAACAGTCCTTGCAGCCCAGTATTGGCGCGGGCTACAGCCTGATCACCAAGTTTCATAAACAGGGTTATCCACAGTTTCTGTGGGTAAGTAGGCCAAAGCCAATGACGGCCTAGGCTGGCAGGCCATTGCCGGCAAGACTGGCACGTTTGACTCGCCAACCTCATTTTCTGCTGTTTTTGCCGCGCCCCCCGAATGGGTCTCCAGTGCCCCCATCAGATGCTTTTTACAGATATCTTTTCGCCATCCCGCCACAGATGGGTCACCCTGCACGGGCGGGTCGCGACCAACCGCCAGACTCATCCCATCCCCATCAGTCAAAAATGCTGCCAGAGAGCCAAATCGACCAACCAAACAGCAGAGCGTAAAATTTCAAGCGGCCCCCAAAGACGAGGATCACAGATAGCAGGAATCACTAATTGACAGCGGGGCTGGCAGAGAGAAATAGAGGTCATTGCCGCAGGTGCCCCCCAGTTACCCTCATGACCCCGAGGACGGTGGCGGGTTAGTACCGATTAATGCGCCTTTGACGCTTCTTTATTGGTGAGGGATCCGGCACAATGTCGGCCCCACTTTTTTCCTCGGTTTTTCCGGGCATGACCATAGATTTCGTGACACTGCTACATCAAAGCGACTCCCTGCTGCTGTTCGTGGTACTGGCCTTCGGCCTGCTGCTCGGCAAAGTCAGGGTCGGCAACTTTCAGATAGGCAACACCATAGGCGTGTTGTTCACCGCCCTGCTGTTCGGCCAGATGGGCTTCGAATTCAGCACCACCACGGAGAACGTCGGCTTCATGCTGTTCATCTTCTGCGTGGGGATCGAAGCGGGGCCGCACTTCTTCAGCGTCTTCCTGCGCGACGGCATCCACTACATCACCCTGACCCTGGTGATCCTGCTGACCGCCCTCTTCCTTACCGTGGGACTGGCCAAGTTCTTCAACCTGGGGCCGGGCATGGCCGCCGGCATCCTGGCCGGTTCGCTCACCTCGACCCCGGCGCTGGTGGGGGCCCAGGATGCCCTGCGCAGCGGCCTGCTCAACCTCCCCCATCAAACCGACATGCAGTCGGTGCTCGACAACATGGGCATCGGCTATGCCCTGACTTACCTGGTAGGACTGGTGGGCCTGATGATGGTGGTGCGCTACCTCCCCTCGCTGGCACGGCTCGACCTCAACACCGAGGCGCAGAAGATCGCCCGCGAGCGCGGTCTCTCCGACAACGAGAGCCGCAAGACCTACCTGCCCATCATCCGCGCCTACCGGGTCGGCCCCGAGCTGGCGGCCTGGATCGGGGGTCGCACCCTGCGCGAGACCGGCATCTATCCTCACACCGGCTGCTACGTGGAGCGGATCCGCCGCAACGGCATCCTGGCGAGTCCGGATGGTGACGCCGTCATCCAGGAAGGGGACGAGATCGCCCTGGTGGGCTACCCCGAGAGTCACGAGAAGCTCGACGTCAACTACCGCAACGGCAAGGAGGTGTTCGACCGCAACCTGCTTGACCTGCAGATCGTCACCGAAGAGATAGTGGTGAAAAACGACGCTGTGGTGGGTCGCCATCTGGTGGAGCTCAACCTCACCGAGAAGGGCTGCTTCCTCAACCGGGTGGTGCGCTCCCAGATCGAGATGCCCTTTGATCGCAACATCATGCTGCAAAAGGGCGACGTGCTGCAGATCAGCGGCGAGAAGCAGCGGGTCAAGCTGCTGGCCAACAAGATCGGCTTCATCAGCATTCACAGCCAGACCACGGACCTGGTGGCCTTCACCACCTTCTTCGTGCTGGGTCTGTTGATTGGCTCCGTCTCGCTGGTGTTCGGCCAGCTGGAGTTTGGCCTCGGCAACGCCGTCGGCCTGCTGCTGGCGGGGATCCTGATGGGCTACCTGCGCGCCAACCACCCCACTGTGGGTTATGTGCCGCCGGGCGCCCTGCGTCTGGCCAAGGATCTCGGCCTTGCCGTCTTCATGGTGAGCACCGGCCTCAAAGCCGGTGGCGGCATCCTGGATCACCTGAGCGAAGTGGGGATGGTGGTGCTTTTCTCCGGCATGCTGGTGACCACCTTGCCGGTGCTGGTGGGCTATCTGTTCGGCGTCTGGGTGCTGAAGATGAACCCGGCCCTGCTGCTCGGCGCCATCACCGGGGCCCGTACCTGCGCCCCGGCCATGGACGTGGTGAACGAGGCGGCCAACAGCTCCATCCCGGCGCTCGGCTATGCCGGCACCTATGCGGTGGCCAACGTCATGCTGACCCTGGCGGGTTCCTTCATCATCGGCTTCTGGTTCTAGCGCCGACCAAGTGTCGTCAAAGGGGAGCCACTGAGGCTCCCCTTTTTATTCTCTGCTCTGTTCCCCACTTCCCCGCTCGCCTGTCCCTTCATCGGATAGGGCCTATGGTGCTATCCACCCCCCGCCGAGCAAACCCAATGAGCTAAAGCGCCCGCCCCATGCCGCTTACACTCAATGAAACAGACGAGGGCAGTATCATGACGCGGTTATGGATCCTCCTGTGCGGACTGCTATGCGGCCCGCTGCAGGCCGCAACGCCAGCGCAGGCCGACACCGAGCCGGCCGCACTGACGTTCAACAGCGACCAGCTGGCCCAGCCCCAGCTTGGCGATCTCGATGCCATGCTGGCACGGCGCTCCATCCGGGTGCTCACCACCTACAACAAGACAGGTTACTTCATCGACAAGGGGATACAGCGGGGCGTCACCTATGACGCCTTCATGTTGCTGGAGAAGCGGCTCAACGAGCAGTTGCGCAAGCAAAAGAACCTCAAGCGCCATCTCAAGCTGCACCTGATCTTCATCCCGGTGGCACGCGAAGCCCTGCTGGATGCCCTCATCGCGGGCAAGGGTGACATCGCCGCCGCCAACCTCACCATCACGGACAAGCGCAAGGAGCAGGGCGTGGCATTCACCGCTCCCCTGCTCGACAACGTGCGGGAGCTGCTCATCTCCGGCCCCCTCTCCCCCAAGGTGGAAAGTGCCGCCGACCTGGCCGGCCAGCGCATCTACGTGCGCCCCTCCTCCAGCTACTTCGAGAGCCTCATGGCCTACAACCAGGCGCGCAAGGCGGCGGGAGAGCCGCTCATCGACATTCAGCCGGCCCCCGAGGCACTGGAGGACGAAGATCTGGTGGAGATGGTCAACGCCGGCCTGCTCCCTTTCATCGTCATGGACGAGCACAAGGCTCGCTTCTGGCAGAAGATCTTTCCCGCCATCCGGATCCATGAACAGCCGGTGTTCCGGCAAGGGGGCGTCATCGCCTGGGCGGTGCGCAAGGAGAGCCCGCAACTGCTGGCCATGCTCAACGAACAGATCAAGGCGCTGCGCGGCAAAGCGACCGGGGACGAGCTCCTCGCCCGTTATCTCAAGCAGAACAAGTTCGTCAAGAGCGCCGCCGCCGAGGCCGAGCGCAAGAAGTTTCTGCAGGTGGTGGATCTGTTTCGCGCGTATGGCGAGAAATACGAGGTGGACTGGCTGCTGATGGCAGCCCAGGGCTATCAGGAGTCGGCCCTCAACCATCAGGCGCGCAGCCACGTCGGCGCCATCGGCATCATGCAGATCATGCCCGCCACCGGCAAGGGCCTGAAGGTGGGCGACATCCGCCAGCTTGAGCCCAATATCCATGGCGGCGTCAAATACATGCGCTGGATGATCGACCACTACTATGCGGACGAGCCCATGACCGCCCTCGACAAGGCGCTCTTCTCGTTCGCCTCCTACAATGCCGGTCCCGCCCGGGTGGCACGGCTGCGCACCGAGGCCAAGAAACGAGGACTGGATCCCAACGTCTGGTTTCACAACGTCGAGTACGTGGCGGCGGAGAAGATAGGGCCCGAGACCGTGACCTACGTGGGCAACATCTACAAGTACTACATCGCCTACAAGCTGGTAGTGGAGCAGTTGCAGCGCAAGCAGCAGGCGAGCGAGGCCATCAAGCAGCAGGGTGCCAGCGGCAACCAGGTCTCCGCCGCCCCCGCATCACAGGGATAAGTCAGCTCTCTCTTTCGCGAGGCTCCCGTCAGATGGGGAGCCGCGCGCCTTTTCAGCCGTCACCGCAGTACCATCCTGACCTCCTTCAGCCCCGTCATGGCCCAGCCTCACCCCATCGTGACCAGAATGAACACAATGACCACAACAGCCTTAATAGCCATTACGGTCAGATTGTTTGCCGACCAATCACAATTAATTAACCTTCCAGCAACAATCACAAGGAGAACACCATGTTGCAAGGAACCCTCAAACGCACGTTGCTCTGCTGCCTGCTGGGCGCCAGCCTCGGCGCCCAGGCCAAGATCGACGAAATCCACTTCCTCATTCCTGGCGGCGCCGGCGGCGGCTGGGACAACACCGCCCGCGGCACCGGCGAGGCACTGACCAAATCCGGCCTCATCACCACCGCCTCCTACCAGAACATCTCGGCCGGTGGCGGTGCCAAGGCCATAGCTCACCTCATCGAGACCTCGGCCCAGTCCGACAAGACCCTGATGGTCAACTCCACCCCCATCATCGTCAAATCCCTCTCCAAGGAGCTGCCGCAATCGTTCCGGGATCTCACCCCGGTGGCCGCCATCATCGCCGACTACCAGGCTCTGGCCGTACCGCTGGACTCCCCCTACCAAAGCTGGCCCCAGCTGCTGGCCGCCTATCAGGAGAATCCCGCCAAGGTGAAGATTGCCGGCGGCTCCGCCCGTGGCAGCCTGGATCATCTGGTGGCGGCCATGACCTTCAAGAATGCCGGGGCCGATGCCGGCAAGCTGCGCTACGTGGCCTATGACGCCGGTGGCAGCGCCATGGCGGCGGTGTTGGCAGGAGAAACCCAGGTGCTCTCCACCGGCTTTGGCGAGGCGATGGAGGCGGTCAAGTCGGGCCAGATGCGGATCCTCGGCATGACGGCCCCGACGCGGATGCCGGATGCGAGCGAGGTACCCACCTTCAGTGAACAGGGCAACCCCACGGTCTTTGCCAACTGGCGCGGCTATTTCGCCTCCCCCGCCGTCAGCGCCGACAAGTCGGCTGAATTCGCCGCCCTGCTCAAGCAGATGTATGACAAGCCGGAGTGGGAGACGGTCCGCGCCCGCAACAACTGGACCAATCTCTATCAGGCCGGCCCCGAGTTCACCGCCTTTCTGATCCAGCAGGAGCAGCAGATCGGCGGCCTGATGCGCGAACTCGGCTTCATCAAGTAATCCCACTGTCGGCGGGCCTGGCCCGCCCATCGGAGTCATCCCATGCATTTGACCAAGGAACGACTCGGGGGGCTGCTGTTTTTGCTGCTCTCCCTCGCCTACGGCTATCACGCCACCCAGATCCCCGGCTACCCCGGGGACGAATATGAACCCTTCACCGCCAGCACCCTGCCCTATGCCCTGGCCGGCGCCGGCGCCCTGCTCTCCCTGCTGCTGATCTGCTTTCCGGGCGGCGAGCGGCTGCAGCGGGAGAGCGGCAACTGGCGGCTGGTGTTCGCCCTGCTGCTGCTGATGCTGGCCTACGGCCTGGCTCTTGGCTGGCTCGGCTTTCTGGTCGCCACCACCCTGTTTCTCATCGGCGGGATCCGGCTGATGGGCGAGCAGAGCCTCGCTTTCACCTGCAAGGTGAGCCTGCCGTTCACCCTCATCTTCTGGGCCCTGCTCACCAAGGGGCTCAACGTCTACCTCGAGCCGGGCCGGCTGTTCACCCAGTTGCTGGGATAAGGAGAACACATGTTAGACGGCATTTTGCAAGGACTGGGCACCGCCATGATGCCCATCAATATCTTCATGGTGATCGTCGGCTGTTTCGTCGGCACCTTCATTGGCATGCTGCCGGGCCTTGGGCCCGTCACCGCCATCGCCCTGATGATCCCCATCACCTACGGGCTGGATCCCGCCTCCGGTATCATTTTGATGGCTGGGGTCTATTACGGCTCCATGTTCGGCGGCTCCACCTCCTCCATCCTGATCAACACCCCGGGCTGCTCCGCCAGCATGATCACCGCCATCGACGGCTATCCGCTGGCCTGCAAGGGGCAGGCGGGCAAGGCGCTGGCCATCGCCGCCTACGCCTCCTTCACCGGCGGCACCCTGTCGGCCATCTTCCTGATGGTGGCGGCGCCGCTGCTGGCCAAGGTCTCCCTCTCGTTCCAGTCGGCGGACTACTTCGCCCTCATGGTGCTGGGGCTCTCGGCGGTGGCGGCCTTTGCCGGCAAGGGCCAGGTGCTCAAGGCGCTGATCATGGCGCTGTTCGGCATCATGCTCTCCACCGTCGGCATCGACCGCAGCGTCGGGGTGGACAGGTTCACCTTCGGCCTGCCGGACTTGCGTGACGGTTTCTCCTTCCTGCTGCTGGCCATGGCCACCTTTGCTCTGGCGGAGATCCTGATGACGGTGCTGCGCCCGGGCAAGGACACCAGCAAGGAGGAGGCGCGCAAGATCCAGCAGCTCGGCTCCCTCAAGCTGAGCAGGGACGAGGTCAAAGAAATAGCGCCCCCCATCGCCCGCTCCTCGGTGATGGGTTTTCTCATCGGCGTGCTGCCGGGGGCCGGTGCCACCATCGCCTCCTTCATGGCCTATGGCGCAGAGCGCAACTTCGCCAGCAAACGCAGGCAGGAGGAGTTCGGCAAGGGCAGCCTGACCGGCATCGCCGCGCCGGAGGCGGCCAACAACGCCGCCTCCAGCGGGGCCTTCGTACCGCTGCTGACCCTGGGGATCCCAGGCTCCGGCACCACGGCGCTGATGCTGGGGGCCCTCATCGCCTACGGCATCCAGCCGGGCCCGCGCCTGTTCATGGAGCATCCGGATGTGTTCTGGTCGGTGATCATCTCCATGTACCTGGGCAACGTGGTGCTCTTGATCCTCAATCTGCCGCTCATCCCTTATCTTGCCAAGATCCTGCAGGTGCCACGCCCCGTGCTCATCCCCATGGTGCTGCTGTTTTCTCTGATCGGGGTCTATCTGGTCTCCTTCAACACCATGGACATCTATGTGATGGCGCTGGTGGCGCTGATCGCCATCGGCCTGCGCCTGCTGGACTTCCCGATGGCACCCATGCTGCTCGGCTTTATCCTGGGGGGCATGCTGGAGGACAACTTGCGCCGAGCCCTGGTGATCAACGACGGCTCCCTGAGCTTCCTGTGGGAGCGCCCCATCACCCTCGCCTTCACCCTGGTGACCCTGGTGATGCTGCTATTGCCGGTGTGGCAGTGGTGGCAGGCGCGCCGCGCACCGGCCGCCACACTGCAATCCGAGCCGAGCTGAGTTGACGGATCCCACACAGCAAAAGAGCGCCGACAGGCGCTCTTTTTATTGGCAAGACAAGATAGGAGGTTATTCCATTCAGGGCTGGCGATAACGTCGCTCCGGCCGGCCCACGGTACCGTACTCCAGCTCCGGGCTCGCCAGCTGCTGGCCCACCAGAAACTCCAGATAGCGGCGCGCCGTGGTGCGACTCACACCGACCCGGCCACCGATCTCCTCGGCGCTGGCTCCCTGCGATCCCAGCGCCGCCAGCACCCGCTGCAGGGTGAGCCCGTCGATCCCCTTGGGCAGGCCGCCCGCCGCCACCTGCTGCAACGGCGTCCCCAGCAGGGCGTCCACCGCCTGCTGATCGATGTCGGCCAGCGCCGCCAGGGCGGCGCGGTCCTGGCAATATTTGTCGAGGGTGTCGCGCAGCCGCTCAAACACCACGGGCTTGAGGATGAAATCCACCACCCCGAGCCGCATTGCCTCCTGCAAGGCGCTGGCCTCCCGCGCCGCGGTGAGCAGTATCACGTCGAGGGAAGCCCCCGCCTGGCGCAGCTCCCGCAGCAGGGCAAAGCCCTCGCCATCGGGCAGCCAGACGTCCAGCAGCACCAGATCGGGCTTGAGGATCTCTATCTGCTCCCTGGCATCGAACAGGGTGAGCGCCACCCCCTGCACCTCGAAGCCCGCCAGCCGCTGCACGAAGCGGCGGTGGATCTCGGCAATGGCCGGGTCATCCTCGACGATCAGGATCTTGATCACTCACACCTCCTTGGGAATGTAACAGACGACGCAACTCCCCTGCGCCGTGGCTTCGATGGTGATGGTCCCCTGCAGGGCATCCAGGGTCTTGCGCACCAGCGCGAGGCCAATACCGTGATCCGGCTCCGCCTTGCTGCTGACCCCCCGCTCGAACAGGCGATCCGCCAGCGCGGGATCGATCCCCCCTGCCCCGTCTTCCACCTCCAGGATGAGATCCTGGCCAAGATCGCTCAGCGCCACCCGTACCGGCTGGTAGGGGGCACCGTGGCGACGGGTCGCCTCGAAGGCATTGTCGATGAGATTGCCCAGTACCGTCACCAGCTGGGAGCCGCTGACGCGAAGGGGAATGTCGTGCAGGCGGGAATCCGGGTCCACCTCCAGCACCAGCCCCAGCTCGTGCGCCCTGTGGTATTTGCCGAGCAGCAGGCCGGCCACCTTGGGCTTGGCGATGGCGCGCAGCAGGAAGCTGAGCAGGCTCTGCTCGGTGGCCGCCTCCCGCCCGATGAAGGCAAGCGCCTCGCGGGTGGCCCCGAGCTCGATGAGCCCGGCTATGGTGCCGAGCTGGTTGTGGTGTTCGTGGGTCTGCACCCGCAACAGATCGCTGTAGGCCTGCACCTGGGAGAGCTGGGCACTCAGTTCGGCCAGCTCGTCCTTGCGCCGAAAGCTCGACACTGCACCGATCAGCTTGCCATCGCGCACCAGCGGCAGCCGGTTGACGATGAGGGACTGGCCGTTGAGCACTATCTCCTCGTCAAACTGCGGGCGCGGATCCTGAATCAGGGAGAGCATGCGACTCTCCGGCAGCAGCCGGGTGACGGGCTGGCCGATGGCGGCCCGGGCCGTCTGTTCGTCAAGGCGCAGCAGGCGGATGCCATTGGGATTGAGGGAGGTGAGCCGGCCCTGCTCGTCGATGGTGAGGATCCCCTCGCGCACGCTGCGCAGGGTGCAGTCCAGTTCGGCATAGAGGCGGCCGATCTGCTCGGGCTCAAAGCCAAGGATGGCCCGTTTGTAACGGCGGGCCAGCCAGGCGGCGGCCAGGCTGTTGAGCAGCACGATGAGCAGGGTCATGGCAAGGCCGAAACGCAGGAACCCCTGCAGATCCGCCTCGATATCCCGCACCAGATAACCGACCGAGACCACCCCGATGATCTGGCCAAGCTCATCGCGGATGGGGCTCTTGCCGCGCACCGAGACCCCGAGGGACCCTTGCGCGCGGGAGATATAGGCCTCCCCCTGCAGCGCCCGCCTCGGATCATCCCCCATCATGGGCTGGCCGATGCGATCCGCATTGGGGTGCACCAGCCGGCGCGCGTCCTTATCGCCGATGACGATATAGCTGGCGCCGACCTCGGCGCGGATCCGCTCCACCAGCACATTGAGGCGGGCGGTGTCGGCCCGCTTCACCCCGGCCAGCACGCCAGGCTCGCGGGCCACCAGCCGCGCCACGTCGAGGGCCTGATCCCCCACCTCGCGGTAGCGCTGCTCGGACACATAGTAGTAACTGGCTCCGCTCAGCAGCACCAGCTGCAGCAGACTGACCAGACAGAGCATGAGGAGGATGCGTCCTTGCAACCCCAGCTTCATGCCTCCTTGTCGCCTCGCAACAAGTCGAGCAGCAGGCTGCCATCGCGCAGGGCCTTGTGCACCTGCACCGAGGTGGGCTTGGTGGGATCTTCGTAGAAGTGGGTGGATTCTATCTGCAGCCGCACCAGGTATTCGGCCGGCAGTTGGCTGGCCAGCGACTGATGCAGCATGGGAAACAGCAGCCGATCGGCGCGGGTGATTTCCCCCCCCAGCAGCAGCTTGCCCGGATTGAGCAGACAGATGAGGTTGGAGAGCACCCGGGAGAGCCGCCCCGCCGCCTGATGGAGAATGTCCTGGCAGAGGCTGTTGCCCGCCAGCGCCAGCTCGCACAGCTCGCGAATGGTGACGCTCTCGGGCAGGTCGTGCTCCTGCATCCGCTCGCGCAGATCCCGGTACTGGGCTTCAAGCGCCTGATTGGTCACCAGGGTGCAGGCACAGCCGAAGCCGCCGCAGTAGCAGCGCTGACCGTAGGGTTCGAGCTGCAGATGGCTGAGATCGCCGAGCAGCGCGTTCTCGCTCTCGATGAGCTGGCCGTTGACCACCATGCCGACCCCGATGTCGTTGTGCACGAACACCAGCACCGCATCGGCGCAGTTCTTGGCGGCGCCCCACTCACGCTCGGCCTGGATCCAGGTGCGCACGTCGCCGCTCACCAGCACCGGCACCGCGAAGGCCTCCTGCAGGGTCGGGCCGAGCGGCCAGTTGCGCAGATCGTAGAAGGGGAAGTGCTTGACCATGCCGGAGTGGCGCTCCACCTGCCCGGGCAGACAGAGGGCGATGCAGGCGAGACGCAGCGCTTTTTTGGGCAAGAAGCCCTCGATGGCCCGCACCAGGCTGGCCAGCAGGTCGGCGCGCTCCCCTTCGCTGAAGACATGGCGATGACGGGCAAGCGAGCGGCCGGCCAGATCGAACAGCGCCATGTCCACATAGCCGCGGCCAAGGCGCATGGAGAGAAACTGGAAGCGGCGCTCGTTGATGCGCAGCAAGGTCTGGCGGCGACCACGCCCCACCGAGCTCTCGCCACAGGTGACCACCAGGCCGCCGTCGAGCAATTCGCGGGTGATCTTGGTGATGCTGGCAGGCGAAAGGCCGGTCAAGCGGGAGAGATCGGTACGGGACAGCTCCTTGTGCTCCTCCAGGCTGGCGTAGACCAGGCCATAGTTGAGCTGACGGATCAAATCGATACTGCCTTTCACGATCTCATTCATAGGGTAAGGGGCAAGGGCTGACACAGAGGGGGCCAATTTTCACACATTATTGGTCAATCCCCAAATAAAGTGCGGCCTGAACCGGGGGCCAGGCCGCATCTTGTGAGGGATATCCCCCTCTTGTAACCCCATCAGTAGCGGAACTGGGAGACCAGCTTGCGCAGCTTGTCACCGGTGCTGGCCAGATCGCGGGTGGTGCTGTTGGACTCGACCGCCGCATCGGTCAGCTCGCTGACGATCTGCTGAATGGCCACCAGGTTCTTGTTGATCTCCTCGGAGACCGCATGCTGCTCCTCGGCGGCGGTGGCTATCTGGATGTTCATGTCGTTGATGGTGCTGACCGCCATCACCATGCTGTCGAGGGAAGTGGCGATGTGGCTCGCCTCCTGCACCGTCTCCTGGCTGCGATCCTCGCTCGCCTGCATCACGTCAACCGCCTGTTTCACCCCGCCCTGCAGACGCTGCAGCATCTCGTTGATCTCCTTGGTGCTCTGCTGGGTGCGACCGGCCAGCGAACGGACTTCATCCGCCACCACCGCGAAGCCGCGTCCCTGCTCGCCGGCCCGGGCCGCCTCGATGGCGGCGTTGAGCGCCAGCAGGTTGGTCTGCTCGGCAATGCCGCGAATGACCTCCACCACGGATCCTATCTTGGCGGTCTCCTGCGCCAGCTGCTCGATGACGCCGGAGGCGGTGTGCACCTCGCCCACCAGCCGGTTGATGCTGTTGATGGCGGTACCCACCACACCGCGGGCCGCATCGGATTCGCGCGCCGCATCGCTGGTGGCGGTGGCGGCGTTGGAGGCGCTGGCCGCCACTTCCTGGGCGGTGGAGCTCATCTCGGTCACCGCGGTGACCACCTGATCCGTCTCCCGGCTGTGGCCATGCATCTGATGGTCATAGTGCTCGCTCAGGTGGTGCAGCTTCTCCACCGCGCTGAACAGATGATTGCTGGTCTCCCCCACCTGGCTCACCACCGACTGGATCCGTGCCACGAAACGGTTGAAGGCGGTGGCCAGCTGACCGATCTCGTCGTGACTCTGTACCTTGAGGCGCTGGGTCAGATCCCCCTCCCCGTCGGCGATGTCGTTGAGGGCCGATACCGCGTCCGCCAGCGGCCGGGTGACCCGGTTGCCGATCACCACGGTGGCGGCCAGGGTCACCCCCAGAATGACCAGAATGAGTAGCACGCTGCTCTGCAGCGAGTCACGCATGTTGCTCTCGCGTACGGTACGCAGCGCCGCCAGCTCGTTGTCGATGTCGTCGATATAGAAACCGGTGCCGATGACCCACTGGTACTTGTCGAGCACCAGGTTGAAGGAGAGCTTGGGCGCATCCCGACCGATGGAAGGCTTGGCGGTCCAGTATTCGGAGAAGCCATCCCCCTGGCGCGCCGCCTTGACGATCTCCTGGATCAGCAGCTTGCCCTTGGCATCCTTGTCCTGCCAGCGGTTCTTGCCCTCCATCTCGGGACGGGGAGGCAAGAGTATCGCCGTGCCCTGAAAGTCGTAGACGAAAAAATAGCCATCGCTGCTGTAGCGCAGCGGACGCAGCATCTCGATCACCTGCTTGCGCACCGCCGGAGTGTCCGGCTGGCTGTAGACGGCATCGATGGCCGTCTTGGCCAGCATCAGATAGCTGCTGAGCAGTTCCTTGCGATCCTTGATCGCATTCTCCCGCGCCACCACCAGATCGGCTTCCAGATCACTCTTTGCAATCATGTAGTTGCTGAGATTGACCACCAGGGCCATCAGGAGCACGGGGACGGCTCCCAACAACAGGATTTTCTGCTTTAGCGTCATCTTTTACATCCTTGCAGCTGTTTTTATGAGTGTTCCGTTCCTACCAGACCAGTATAGGATGCTGGTCGACGGGGACCTGCTTTCGCTACAATCCCCGCCCTCTATCTCTATCGACTCAGATGGCCAGTCACATGAACAAATGCCCTTGCGGTTCAACTCTTTCTCTCGATTTGTGCTGTGGATCACTGCACCAGGGGGCCGCCCCCCAGACCCCGGAGCAGCTGATGCGCTCGCGCTACAGCGCCTTCGTGCTGGGACTGGGGGAGTATCTGGTACACAGCTGGCACCCTGACTATCTAGGGGATCTGACTGCGGAGCAGCTCTCCCAAACCGACACCCAATGGGACGGGCTCGAGATCATCGCCAGCCAGGGCGGCCCCGCTGACACCCTTGGCATGGTGGAGTTCAAGGCCTGGTTCATGGAGGGTGAAGAGCGCCACTGCCTCCATGAGCGATCCCGTTTCGTGCGCCATCAGGGGCGCTGGGTCTATACCGATGGCGAGCAGGATCCGGCGCCACTGCGGGTGGGGCGCAACGACCCCTGTCCCTGTGGCAGCGGCAAGAAGTTCAAGAAGTGCTGCGGCTGAGCGCCGTGACTAGTGTCGACAGAGGGGGCCCAGCGGCCCCCTCTGCTGTTATGAGAGTGTGACAACAATCACGATTTGCTCATTAACACCCCTACCAATGAGCGTTTGCGAACATTAACTTGGCCCATATCAAACATTTCTGCCCAGAGACAGGCCACACTGGCACCATCTGGAAGAGATGAGACGGGCAAGAATGAAAAGAATAACCACACAAGTCGTCATCATAGGGGGTGGCGCCACCGGAGCCGGCATCATGCGCGATTGCGCACTGCGCGGCATCGACTGCATCCTGCTTGAGCGGGACGACATCGCCGCCGGCACCACGGGCCGCAACCATGGCCTGCTTCACTCCGGCGCCCGCTACGCGGTGACGGATCAGGAGTCCGCCCGCGAGTGCATTCAGGAGAATCGCATCCTCAAGCGGATCGCCAGCCACTGCGTCGAGGACACCGGCGGCCTCTTCATCACCCTGCCGGAAGATGACATCCATTTTCAAAATACCTTCATGGACGCCTGCGCCCTGGCGGGCATCGACGCCCGCCAGCTGGATCCCGCCGATGCGCTGCGCCTCGAACCCAACGTCAACCCGGCGCTGATCGGTGCCATCCAGGTGCCGGACGGCACGGTCGACCCCTTCCGCCTGGCCGCCGCCAACGTACTGGATGCCAAGGAGCACGGCGCCCGCATCTTCACCCACAGCAAGGTGCTTGGGCTCTTGCGCACCCAGGACAGAGTGCACGGGGTCAAGGCCATCAACACCCGCACCGGTGAAGCATTCGAGGTGGAGTGCCAGGAGGTGATCAACGCCGCCGGTATCTGGGGCCAGCAGATCTGCGAGTACGCCGATCTCGGCATCCGCATGTTCCCGGCCAAGGGCTCCCTGCTCATCATGGATTACCGCATCAACCAGCTGGTGCTCAACCGCTGCCGCAAACCGGCGGATGCGGATATCCTGGTGCCGGGCGATACCATCTCCCTCATCGGCACCACCTCGAGCCGCATCGATTACCACAAGATTGACCAGCTCACCGTCGAGCCCGAAGAGGTGGAGGTGCTGCTGCGCGAGGGGATAAAACTGGCCCCCATCATGGCCCGCACCCGTCTGCTGCGCGCCTATGCCGGGGTTCGCCCGCTGGTGGCGGTGGATGGCGACGAGTCGGGCCGCAACATCAGCCGCGGCATCGTCTTGCTGGATCACGCCGAGCGTGACGGGCTCAAGGGCTTCAACACCATCACCGGCGGCAAGCTGATGACCTACCGGCTGATGGCCGAATGGGCCACCGATCTGCTGGCCAAGAAGCTTGGCAACAGCAAACCCTGCCGCACCGCCGAGCTGAGCCTGCCCGGCTCGCGGGATCCGGAGAAGGTCTCCGCCCCCGGTCTCTCGGTGCCGGCCGAAGGCTCGGCCCAGTACCGTCACGGCGAGCGGGTCATCGCCTTTTTCCGCGACAATCCCAAGGCCAACGCCCTCATCTGCGAGTGCGAGATGGTGACCGCAGGTGAAATCGAATACGCCCTACGCGAGCTCGACGTGGACAACCTGGTGGATCTGCGCCGCCGTACTCGCCTCGGCATGGGCCCCTGTCAGGGGGAGCTGTGCGCCTATCGCGCCGCCGGCCTGATGCAGGAGTACGGCAAGGCCGACGGCCGCCAGGCTTGCGTCATGCTGCGCCAGTTCCTGGAGGAGCGCTACAAGGGCACCCGCCCCGTGCTGTGGGGCGATGCCCTGCGCGAAGCCGAATTTACCTACTGGATATACGAGGGGCTGTTCGGCCTTGGCGAGTGGACGGCCCCCCACCTGGTGGCCGAGCCCCCCTTCCCGCAGGACGCCAGCACCACCAATCCCACCAAGGAGCGCAGCCATGAAATTTGACAGCATCGTTATCGGCGGCGGCATGGCGGGCCTCTCGGCGGCCCTGCGCCTGGCCGAGGCCGGCCAGAAGACCCTGCTGATGGCCTCCGGCCAGAGCGCCCTGCACTTCTCCTCCGGCTCGGTGGATCTGCTGGAGAGCGAGGGAGATCCCCGCACCGCCCTGCCCGCCTTTATGGCCGCCAACCCCGAACACCCCTACAGCAAGGTGGGACTGGCCCATATCGCGGCGAGCCTCGATGATCTGCAGCGCCACTGCGCCGCCCAGGGCTTGCCGCTGTTTCGCCAGGAACGCAACCACCAGCGGCTGACCCCCATCGGCACCCTGAAATCTACCTGGCTCTCCCCCGACACCTGCGCCTGCGTGACCGATGCACCGGCCCCCGACGCCATCCTGCTGGCCACCCTGGAGGGATTTCGCGACTTCCACCCCGAGCTCGCGGCGGCGAATCTCGCGACCCACGCGCGCTTCGCCCACTGCCGCATCCTGACCGGGGAAATTCGCCTGCCCCAGCTGGCCGAGTTCAGCCGCAATCCCCACGAGTTTCGCTCCGCCGACATCGCCCGCCTGTTTGACAAGCAGGGCAATGGCCAGCATGACCTGCTGACGGATCTGGCCCGCGAGATCAGCCGCATGGTGCAGGAGAGCGGCGAGCCGCGCTGCCGCCACCTGGTGCTGCCCGCCTGCCTGTCACTGGGGCTGGTCGGCCCGCGCCTGACGGAGCTGGAGCAGCGCGCCGGCTGCATCATCAAGGAGGTGGCCACCATGCCGCCGTCGCTTATCGGCATGCGGATGCAGGAGGCGCTCAAGCGCCGCTTCATGGCCCTTGGCGGCACCTTCCTCACCAGCGAGCGGGTGCTGGGCGCCCGCTATGACGGTAACCGGGTCATCGGCGTGCACAGCCAGAATGGCGACGATCAACTCTTTGAAGCGGATAACTTTGTACTCGCCTCCGGCAGCTTCTTCAGCCGCGGGCTGGAGTCGCGCCTGCGCGGCATTCGTGAGCCCATCTTCAACGCCGATGTGCTGAGCCTGCCCGAGCGCGATGCCTGGGCCGGCCGCCGCCTGTTTGACCACCACCCCTTCATGGGTTTCGGGGTCAAGACCGACGACAAGCTCAGAGTGCTGCGTGGCGGCAAACCGCTCACCAACCTCTACGGCGCCGGCAGCGTGCTGGCGCACTATGACCCCATAAAAGAAGGATCAGGCTCAGGTGTCGCGGTTGCCACCGGCTGGCAGGCCGCTGGTCACATTTTGAGTTCAGCCCAATGATGATTTCGACCCATATCCCGTGCCTTCACACCCAACGGGAGGAGAACTGACATGCTACTGGATCATGCCAACCAAACCTTCGATCAGTGCATCAAATGCACCGTCTGTACCGCCTACTGCCCGGTGGCCAAGGCCAACCCGGCCTACCCAGGCCCCAAGCAGGCGGGCCCGGATGGGGAGCGGCTGCGCATCAAGAGCCCGGAGCTCTTTGACAGCGCCCTCAAGTACTGCACCAACTGCAAGCGCTGCGAGGTAGCCTGCCCGAGCGGGGTGCGCATCGGCGACATCATCGCCAAGGCCAAGCACCAGTACAGCGGCTTCAAACCGGGGATCCGCGAATTCGTGCTCTCCCACACCGATCTGATGGGCAGCATGTCCACCCTGATGGCCCCGGTGGTCAACTTCACCACCGGCCTCAAGCCGATGAAGCTGGTACTGGACAAGGCGCTGGGGGTCTCCTCCCACCGCGATCTGCCCAAATACTCCCAGGGCACCTTCCGCGGCTGGTACAAAAAGCAGAAAGCGAGTCAGGCCCGCTTTGCGCGCCAGATCGCCTACTTCCACGGCTGCTACGTCAACTACAACCACCCGCAACTCGGCAAGGAGCTGGTACAGGTGCTCAACGCCATGAACATCGGCGTCCAGCTGCTGGAGCGGGAGAAGTGCTGCGGCGTGCCATTGATTGCCAACGGCTTCATGGACAAGGCCAAGCAGCAGGCGGCCTTCAACATCAAGCAGCTGGAGAACACCCTGCTCGGCAACGAGATGCCGCTACTGGCCACCTCCTCCACCTGCGGCTTCACCCTGCGCGACGAATATCCCCACCTGCTGGAGCAGGACAACCACAAGGTGCGCGATCGCATCTCGCTGGTGACCCGCTTCCTGTGGAACGAGTTCTACCAGGGCAACAAGCCGGCGATGAAACCGCTCAATCTGCACATCGCCTACCACACCCCCTGCCACATGGAGAAGATGGGGGGCGTCATCTATACCCTGGAGCTGCTGCGCGCCATCCCTGGCGTCAAGGTGACGGTGCTGGACTCCCAGTGCTGCGGCATCGCCGGCACCTACGGCTTCAAGTCGGAAAACTACCAGACCAGCCAGGCCATCGGCGAGGGGCTGTTTGATCAGATAAACCGGCTCAAGCCCGATCTGGTCATCACCGACTGCGAAACCTGCAAATGGCAGATCGAGATGAGCACGGCGTTCCGCTGCGAACACCCCATCCACCTGCTGGCCCAGGCACTGGCCTGATCCTCTTGCCACGCCCAGCCAGACAGCCCGCTCGGCAAAAAGGCCGACAAGCAAATACCAGATGGAAAAAGAGCCGGCAATTGCCGGCTCTTTTCATTCACATCCGCCCCATCAGGGGTGCTGGACGATCAGGCTGTGCTGATCCAGCATGCTCTGCAGGATGTCGTGGGACGAGGTGCCGCCAAGCTGCCAACTGCTCAAGTCCACCCCTTTCAGGGTGATCTGCTGGGTCACCTGGCCATCCCCCGCCGGCGACACCGAGAGATTCACATCGCTCAGGCCGTTGCTCGCGCTGGTCACCGACGCCTGCAGATGGCCCAGCAGACCATCCACGCTGCTGTCGGTCACCCCCTTGAGCAGGTCCGCCAGATCGATCCTGTCACCCGCCTGCGGGCTGAAATCGGTGATAGTGTCGATGGCGGGCTGGCCTGCACTCCCCGCATCCCCCTGCTGCCAGACGAAGAGATCGCTGCCGGCGCCGCCGGTCAGGATGTCATCGCCCTTGCCGCCCAGCAGGCGATCATCCCCCGCGCTGCCAAATAGCCAATCCCCCTGATCCGACCCCATCAGCGTATGACCGGCCTGGGTATGGATGGTCACGGTATCGAGGGGGGAGCTGATGGTGGAGCCCCCCACGCTCGACTCTGCGCTCAGTCCCAGCACATGGTCTCCCGCCGTCAAGCCGTCCAGATAGAGCGGCAGCGAGTGACCACCCGGAATGAGCCAGTCGCCGTTGCTATCGGCATGGCCGACCTGCTGCCCCAGTTCATCCAGCACCTGGGCCCCCGCCAGACCGCTGATGCGCAGCGACAGCTCGCCCGGTGCCGGATTGACCACGCTGGCGGTCAGATTGAGCGGCACCATGGCCCCCTGCAGGGCATGGAGCTCGTGGGGCCCCACCGTCAGGCTCGGCAGATCCGGTTCGGCCGTCACCGTGATGATCACTTGATCGGTGTCGCTCAAGGGCCCGCCCGTGCCGCTGTTGCCCTGATCCGAGGTGGTGATGGTGAGGTTGTCCTCGCCCCAGAAATCCCTAGCCGGTTCATAGTGCAGGTTGCCGGCCAGCAGTTGGTTGAGATCGGCAAGCGATCCCACCAGGGTCATCTCGTTGCTGCCCGCCCCCTGAACCGAGACCGCGCCCGCCGCTCCCAGCAGGGTCAACACCCCGTGCTCGACCCTCAGTACCATGGCCATGGGCGCACTGCCGGCATCCACATCCTTCACGCTGATGCCGGATAGCGACAGAGAGCCATCCTCTTTCACCGTCATGCTGCCCGGCAGCTGATTGACCGGCGCATCGTTGACCGCCGCTATGGTGACATCGATGCTGCCATTCACCTCTGGTCCCAGCGCGCCGTTGTCCAGGCTCTGGGCGATCACCTCGAGGCTCAGGGTGCCATTGACGTCGTTGGTCACCAGCAGCAGGCTCGCCAGGTTGCCGCCCACCGTGGTCACCTGCCAGTCGCCGTTCGGCAGTCTGATGGCCTCACCGGCCACCCCGTCAGGCAGGGCGATGGCGGCCCCCTCCGGCACGTTGCGAATGGTCACCCGCACCTGCTCGGCGCCATTTTCATGCACATTGCTCGCACTGCCGCCGGTGGCCTGGGTATCGCGGGTCTCCAGCCCCAGATTGAGCAGGATCCTGTCGCCCTCCACCCCGCTGGCGGTGGGCACCAGATCGCTGATGAGCGCATCCCCCACCGGATTGACGGTCACGGTGAAGCTACCGCTGGTTTCGAGCGGCAAGGTCAACCCCTGGTCGAGGGTAAAGGCGCTCAGGGTGAGATCCACGGTGCCGCTGAAATCGGCCGGCGGGATCAGGGTCAGCTTGGCAAAGTCGGTGCCTACCGGTACCTGCCAGACACCGCCCCCATTGTTAACCGCCGGGGCCGAGAGGGTGAAACCGTCCGGCACTCCTTTTATCTGCAGCGCCACTATCTGCTCGGAGCCATCGGTGTCGATGAGGGCAGCCCCGAGGCCCGCCAGGCTGATGACGCCATCCTCGTCGCCCGCCACATCGTGCAGCGTGAGCACGGCCGGATCGTTGACCGGTCGCACCTCAAAGCCGACCTGCCCGCTCCAGCTGCCGCGATCCGTACCCGTGGTGGCGGTGTCGAGAATATCCACCGTCACGTCGAGCGGCACCTGACCGCTGAAGTGCTCTTTGGGCACGAACACCAGATCCTTGAGATCCGCCGGGTCGTTCACCGTGAGGGTAGAGACCGGCTGGCCGTGCTTGTCGAGGAAGTGACCATATTGGGGATCCACGGTCACGACCACCCGCTCCACCGTTTCCAGACCGCCGTTGGCGACCGAGGGGCTGATATCGGCCAGTTTCACCGACAGATCGAGGTGGATCTCGGTGTCTTCCAGGTTGTCCGGCTGGCCGTCGCCGTTCATATCCTTCACGTTCAGTTGCAGCTCGGGCAGGCCATCCGCCCCGCCATTGATGTCCACCTCCGGGGTGATGGAGAGGGTGATCTCTTTCTCTACCATCCTGGAGTCACCGCTGACGGTGTCGGTGTTGACCAGACGCACGTTGAAGTGCAGGCCGTCGCCGGCGTAATCCTCAGGCAAGGTCAGGGTGAGCCGGTCTAGATCATCGAGGCCACCCGGCAACTTGATCAGGTACTCGCCGTTGACGAAGTCGAAGGTGAGCCCCTGCACATTGACGCCGGCGGGCAGTCCGGTGATGACGATGCTGAGCTCGTCGTCACCGCTGTCTGCCGTGCCCAGGGTTACCATCTGCTTGAGCTGACTGCCGAAATTGACGCTCTGATCCTCCACCCCTGTGATGGGGGCACTGTTGTCCAAATCGACGTCGGCGGCCACCTGGCCCGAGTGGGTCGCGCCATTAAAGTCGGCGCTGGCGGTGAGCTCCCGATAGGCCGGTGCGCTCACATCCCCCTCGTTGTTGTCACCAAGGTCGATCACCCTGGCGCTGACCTTGAAGGTGACGGTGCCGATGAAGCCATCCGGCGAGCGCAGGGCATAGCTGCCGAGGGCGTCGTGGGGGATGGTCCAGTTGCCCTGACCGTCGTTGATCCCGCCCACCACCACGAAGCCCGGCGGCAGGTCGCTGATCACCAGATAATCGATGGTCTCGACGCTGCTGGGGTCCAGATCCTCGAACACGAAGACGCCGTCCAGCGGGATATCGTGCCCGTCCGGGCTCTCCAGCTGGCCGGTCTGCACCAGGTTGCCATCGGGCTCCACCACCGCCTGGATATCCAGATGCAGGGTGCCGTCGATCACCTTCTGGGCGGTGGCGCTGGAGTCCACATCCACCTGCGTCACCGTGACATGGCTCTGGAGTGTGGTGTCCTTGTCGCTGTCTTCGGGCCCTTTCACCAGCAACTGGCCACCGCCGAGCAGGCTCTGCAGCTCGCCGTCGCTCAACTCCACGGCGCCGCCGCTCACGGTCAGCTGGGTCTCGATCCCGCCCACGCGGATCCAGACTTCATACCCAGGCTCGATACCGGAGAGGCCGAGGTGCGTCACCTGCTCGGCGCCGTCGGTCAGGTCAGGCTGCCAGTCCAGCACGGTGAATTGATCCTCCAGGCCATGGCTGGTCTTGGCGTAGTCGGTGGCGTCGATGGCCGGCTCCACCTTGATGGTGAGCGGCACCTCGAAACTCTTGCTGTCGCCGTCGTTCTCGGTCACCACCACGTGACCGATGAGGTGCAGATCGGCGGTGCTGTTGGCCGGCGGCTGGATCTGCAGGTTGCCAAGGCTCGACACATCCACCTGATAGAGGGGGTTGCCCTTGCCGTCTAGCCCGGCGAAGGTGAGGGTCAGCGCCTTGCCATTACCGTCGAACACCTTGGCCCCTGCCGGCAGCCCTTCCAGCACCAGGTTCAAGGTTTCCGAGTGATCCAGCGGGGTGTCGGTCCACTCCCCGGAGGTGAGCTTGAAGTCCAGCGGTGCCCGACCATCCTCCTGGATGGTGATGGTGTAGCCGTTGCCATCCTGGCTCCAACCGGAGGTATTGAGGTCGAAATGGGGCTCGTCCACCACCCCCACCAGATCCACATGAATGGTCTGGGAGCCGGTCTCTTTCTCGTTCACCACGATGTGGGGCTGGCCATTGGCATCGGTCAGGGTGGCGGTGTCCTTCACTACCCCCTTGATGGTCAGATCGAAGTCGACGTTGCTGTTTTTTGGCGGCAGCAGCTTGAGGTCATTGATGCGATCGAAGGGCACCTCGTAGTAGCCGTTGGCATCCAGGGTGACCGCCACCCCGCCGAGCCACAGGGTCGCCCCGGCAGGCAGGCCACCGATGCGCACGAACAGCTGCTCGGAGCCATCGGTGATATCCCCCAGGTGGGCCAGGCCAATCTTGCTGCCCAGATCGATCAGGGTGTCCTCCTTGCCCTGAATGTCGCGCACGGTCAGCTTGGCATCATCCGCCAGCGGATTGACATTGATCACCAGCTCGATGGCATCCCCAAACGCCTTGTTCTGGCCGCTGGCGACCGGCGCCTTCTCGGTACTGACCGGGGTGATGGAGAGCTTGATGTCGCCGCTGAAATCCTTGGCAGGGACCACGCTCACCTTGTTGATGTTGCCGGCCGAGACGCTGTAGAGGCCGCTGGCGTTTGGCTTGAGCTCGGTTCCGTTGAGCATGAGGGTGCCCTGACCTGCCTCCCACCGGATCTGGTAGCTCAGGGTCTCTGAGCCATCCGTATCGGTGAGGCCCGCCTGCACATTGAGCCTGATGCCGCTGCTGTCCTCATGGGTGTCGTAGTGCTGGCTGGTATGGCCGGTATCCCACAGCGGCTTGTCGGCCACGCCGCGTACCGTGATGGCGAGATCGCCGGTGACCGGCGCAGGGGCATCCCCCTCGGTCACCCCCACCTGTAACTGCACCTGGAAGTGGAGCGGCTGGCCCTGGTTGCTCCAGCTGGACCAGTCGGCCGCCGGCACAAAAGTCACTCCCTGGGCGCTGTAGTGCACGTTATCGCTGGTGACCATGGCCTCGGGCGGCACGATAAACCACTTGCCATCGGCCGTGGTGGTGAGCGCCACTCCGTTGTAATAGAAGCTGCCGTGGGCATTGGCGGGCGCCTGAACAAGGAGCTGCTCCACGTGCTCGCCCCGGTCGAAATCGCCGATATCGATCTGCATCTGGATGGGGATACCGGCGCTCGGATCCTGCGCCCCCTGATCTTCGTTGCCCAGGGCCGCAGTGACGGTGAAGCTCACCGGCTCATCCTGCAGATGGAGGGTCAGGGTGCTGTCGGCACGGTCACCGTCGCCATCCACCAGATGGGCGGTGATGACCTGGCCCAGCTGTGCATTGTCGTGATCAAACCCGGCCGCCGGGGTGAAACGGTAGCTGCCATCGGCCGAAATGGTGAGAGAGCCCATCACCTGCTTGCCATCCGGGCTCATCACCTCCTGAGTGAGGGTGCCATTGACGGCATGGGTCTGGCCGTTGATGGTGATCGACTCGACCCGGGCACCATCGGCGCCTTCGTTGGCGGCCGGCAGCAGGTCGCCGCTGACGGTGGCACTCCCCTCGTTCAGGGTATGCGCCAGCACGGTACCGATGGGCATGTCATCCTCTACCGTCACGGTCACGCTCACATTGGAGCTGCGGTCGCCATCGTGATCGGTGACAAAGAGCGGCACCTCGATGGCAAGATCATCTTTACCCTGCACGCCGTGATCGAGCTGCCCCACCAGATAGACGCTGTAGCTGCCGGTGACGTCGAGGTGAACCCAGAAGACCGGTTTGCCACCCTCTGCCGTGGCCAGATACCAGCCCGGGCTGTGGGCCGCCAGGGTCACCTCCTTGCCACCCGAGGTGAGGTGGTTTGCCTGATTGAAGGCCGCCACGTCAAGCTCGAGGGAGGCGCCCCGATCCGAGCCGGCGCTGATGGTCACCTTGCCGCTGGCCACCTCGCCCTGATCCGCCGGCGTGGTGCCCGGATGCTGGCTGGCGGAGCCATCGAGGGCAGACTCCTTCACCGCGACCGCGTCGGTGGCCGAGATGAGAGGATCCGCGCCGTCCGTCACCCTGATGGTGGCTGACCCCTGGCTCTGGCTGCCGTCGCTGTCGGTGACCTGCACCGGCAGTGTCAGCTCAAGCTGGTCATCGGCGCCGTGATCCAGGTTGGTATGCACCGTCACCTGATAGTCGAGGGTCGCAGTGGTGTGAGCGCCGATAGTCGCTGGCACCTGCACCAGGGTCACCGTCATCACCACCAGTCCGCCGGCCGTGATCGCCTGGAAGCTGTGGCCGTCGCTGCCCACCGCCTGCCAGGTCAAGGCTTCGCCATTATGGGTGATGGGGTTGCCATTGGCATCCACCACCTGGCCCGCCAAGGTCAGATGCACATCGACCACGGGGTCGGAGTCGGCGGTGATGGTGATCTTGCCGGTGGCCTGCTGATCGTCCGCACTCTGGTTATTGGCGGCACCATCGTAGCGCCCTTCACCGAGGGTCACGCCGGTCAGCGTCAGCGTCGGTTTCTCCCCCTCGCCAATCCGGATGGTGAGGGTGCCACTGGTGCTGTCGTTGTTGCCGCCCGCCTTGTCGTAGTCGTTGACGATCACCTTGATGGGCAGCTCGGTCATGGCGTTGGCGCCCTGATGGAGCCCCTGATAGAGGGTCACCTGATAGTCAAAGCCGTTCTTGCCCGCCTGATCCAGCGTGCCGACCAGCCGCACCTCAAACACCTCGACCCGCTGGCCATCCAACATCACGAAGCCCTTGAGCAGCTGGCTGCCCGGGATCTTCGGATCCCCATCCACCAGCTGATACTGCACCGGCTGACCGAGCGCGGTGAGCGCCGGCTGCTGGCCGGCATCGGCAAAGGCCACTTCGACCACCCGATCCGACCCTGCCTGCACATCGAAATGGCCGGTCTGGCTCAGGCTGTTGCTGCCGGTCAGATCCCCTTCATTCAGGGTGACGCCGCTGCCTGCCACAAAGGTGGGAGCGCGGCCATCGTGAATGGTGAGCGGCAGCGTGGTGCCGATCTCGTCGCCATCCTGGTCGGCCAGTGTCACCGCCAGCGGCAGCGAGAGGACATCGCTCCCCAGATGATCCAGCTCACCCGCGAGGGTGACCCTGGCGCTCACGCTCCAGTTGCCGCTTTGCTCGACCAGGCTCAACTCGGCGCGCAGGATCTCGCGTCCATCCGCCGTGATGCCCACCAGCTGGCCATCGGCCGCGAGGGAGAAGCTTACCGGACTGCCCTGGCTGGTGAGCCCGATCAGGGTGCGCTGGATGGTGGCAATGTCAAAACCGAGGGAGGCAGGATCGAGTGCATCGCTGCCGTGGGTCACCACGAAACTCATGGTGCTGACCGCTGCCGCCTCCCCTTGCGCCATCTCGGTGATGGCGGTGCCGGTGACGGCGGAGATGGTCGGGTTGGCGCCATCACCTACCGCCACCCTGATGGTTGTGGCCACCTTGTCACCGTCGCTGTCGGTCAGGGTCAGCCCCGCCGTCAGCAGTGCATCCGCACGGCCCTGGTCCAGCGGCTGATGGAGGGTAAAGCTGTACTTGCCGTCGTTCCCCAGAGTCAGGGTAAAGACCAGCTCGCCATCGGAGGTACGCCCCTCGATAAGGTGAGCGGCCACCGTGACCGTGACGCTCTGCTGGCCCGAGCTGAGCCCCTGCAGGCCCGGCTGATTGGCATCAAACACGATGCTCACCAGCGGGTCGCTGCCCGCCGTGATGGCAAGCTCGCCGCCAAGGGTCTGACCTTGCTGCCAGTCGCTGTCCTCGGTGAGGGTCAGGGAAACAGGGTCAACCTGCGGCAAGGCGCCGTCGATGATGGTGATGTTGAGGGTGCCAAGGTTGCTCCGATCGCCGTCAAAGTCGCGGCCCACCACCTGCAGCCCCAGATTGACGCTGTCGGTGGCCACCGGCTGATCCAGCACGCCGTCGAGCTCAAGATGATACTTGCCATCGAGATCCAGGGTAACGGTCAGAATGCGCTGGCCGTCTGCGTCCAGCAGGGTGATGAGGTTGCCGTTCACCTGATAGCTGGTCGGCTTGCCACCGCTGGTGAGGCCCGCCAGGGCCGGCTGGCTCGCCTCAAAGCTGAGAGAGACCAGGCGATCGCTGCCTACCGTCACCGGCAGCTGACCATCGATGCTCTGCTGGTCCCCCTCTTGCAGCGAGACCCCCTTGTCCAGACCGAGCGAAGGATCGCGGCCGTCGTCTATGGTCAGGGTCAGGTTGGCACTGGTGGTGTCACCATCAATCTCGCTGGCGCTCACCTGCAACCCCAGCGAGAGGCTGTCGCTGTTCTGATGATCGAGCGGACCTGTGAGGGTGACCACCACCCGGCCGCCCACATCGCTCCCCTGCTGGTCGGCCAGCAGTTGGGCACGCAATACTTCAACCCGCTGACCATTGCTGCCCGGGTAGTAACCCAGCAGGGTGCGATCATCGGCAAATTCGAAGGCAAGCGAATGACCATCGCTGGCAAGGCCTGCACTGTTGAGACTGGCCAGGGTGTCACTCTGGTTGCTGAACACCAGCGAGTCGGCCAGCAGGGGATCGGCGGTGTGGCCAACCACGAAACGGCTCTCGCCGACCACGGCGGCGCCATTGGTGAAATCATCCTCGGTGAGGGTAATGGTCGGGATCTCGAAGCTCGGCGGGTTGCTGTCCAGCAGAGTGATCACCAGCGGCGCGTTGACCAGATCACCGTCGCCATCGCGGTATTCGAGGTTGAACGGCAGACGCAGGGCATCATCCTGAGTGTGATCCAGACTCTGGTGCCAGACGATGCGATAACTGCCGTCATTGCCAAGGGTCAGGGTAAAGACGGTGATGCCAGCGGCGCTGGCGGTCAGGGTCTGGCCACCCCAGACATAATCCAGTGCCACACCCTGACTGGTGAGTCCCAACCCCTCGAAAGCACTCTGGTCGGCGGCGAAGGTGACCTGCAGGTTGCCATCGATGCCGGCACCGGTATTGAGGCTGCCGGTCGCGCCGATCGGGCCATCGGCCAGTCCGGCTTCGGACAGCGTGAGCGTCTCGCTCTGGCCGATCAGCGGCGCCCCGTCCAAGGCCGAGTTGCCCGCCAGATCGGTGACGCTAGCGCGCACCTCAAAAGGTTGCGTGATGCCAGAGAGATCAAGATCTGATACCTGCCAGCGGCCATCGGCCCCCACCAGTGCGGAGGTTGTGAGCAGCGCCTGCCCGTTGCTGCCAACCAGGGTGATGGTCACGCTCTGGCCTGTTTCCACGTTGGCGGTGGTGCCGCTCAGGGTGGCATTGTTGTTGCCAAAGAGGGTGGCGGCGTCGAGATCATCGATATCGATGGCGGCCTGGGTATCGACCTCGATGGTGAGAATGTCGCTGGCCCGGTTGCCGGCGATATCCACCGAATCGACCCGAAAATCATGCGCCCCGTCAGCCAGCGCATCGGGCAGCTGATATTGCCAGTTGCCGTTGCCATCGACGGTGAGAGTGGCGAGCACCTTCCCGCCAAGGGACAGGGTGACGGTGGCGCCGGGCTCCCCCTTGCCCTGCAGCAGCGGGGTATTGTCGCGGGTCAGGTCATCGGTCTGGCTGGCACCGGTGTCGCTCTCATCGGCCAGATCCAGGGTGATGGTGGTGATGGTATCGAGCAGGGTCTGGCCCAGATCGCTGGCGCGGTTGCCGGCGGCATCCTGGGTATCGGCTTGAATGATGAGGGGGCCATCCACCAGCTTGCCGGTAAGGTCGCCAAAGTTGGCCTCCCAGACCAGGCCGGGCAGCACCACAGTAGTGACGGTGAGCCGGTTGCCATCCTGATCCAGCAGGGTGACGGTAACCGGCTGACCAACTTCCACATCCTCGACAAAGCCGCGGATGATGACGCCAGTCACCTCGTCGGCGTTGATGATGTTGTCGTCGGTCTGCGGCTCGGTGATGGTGATGGCGGCAAACAGATCCCGCTCCCCCTCCAGCAATGGCTCGTCGGCCCGCGGCATATCGGCGTGATCCGTATCGAAACCGGCCTCGGCCAGGGTGGCGTCATTGGTGCGATCGACCACCACGAAGCCCCCTGAACTGGAGCCGGCCACGCCACCGATGGTGCCGCCCGCCGCCGGGTTGCCGGCGGCGCTCGCCTCGAACTGGGCAGTGGGGTCGGTGCCTGCGCGGATCGCCGCCTGCAGGGCGGCCAGCTCGCTGTCAGCCGCTGTTGCGGGATCGGCGGGCTGCGCGGTGGGCGCCGCAGCCCCACCAGCCGCCCCCTCCTCCTGATGGGAGAGCTCGATGGCGTCGGTCAGCTGGTAGCTGCCTTCACCACTGAGGATCCGGTCGCCCGGTTGCAACAAGACGCCGGCCCTGGCGCGCACCACGGTGCCATCGTCATGAATGACGAAGACGGTTCCCTCCAATTGGGTCATGACGGTGGGTTTTTCGATACGCAGCTCTGCCATACAACCTCCAGCAAATAGTGAGCGGGCCCCGGATGCCAATTCGAGTCAAATTTTGAGCGCTTATTTTATAAGCATGTTACTTGCGGATCTCCCCATAATTTCGATAGAAAATGCGCTCACGTAGCGGATCCATCCGCTTTTTTGCACGTAAAACGTTTCAATACCGAAACAAGATCCCAATTGAAGACCACTAGGCAGGATCTGCCTCTCTCCTGCCGGATCCAGTATGGCAAAGGCTGACGCATCTTCCCCCACACCCCCTGATTGAATCGGACTGCCAACGGGAACCTTGACGCCCTCTTCCGCGCCGCTCATACAGCATATTTATTCATATTGATTTTATTATCCCCAAATGGATAGAAAACCGGCCGCGTTGAAGACGTCCCCTTGCCTGACGCGGGCTGGCGGGCAACTGTGCCCACTGTCGCCAGACAGCGGCGTTAACAATGGTGCAATAAGTTGAGTTTCCTCATAATTTAACCGGGATCTCATTTCCGCTTGTTGCTGGCTCCGCCAATTGATCTAGCGCAATCCCGCCCCCGATAAATCATCATTCGTTTTACCCATTTGGTAATATCCAACTCGAGCAATCGCATAAATACATGGGTTTTATTCACTAATAACAATTAATCGGCCTGCCTGCTCCTGCCTTGCGCGGGGGCTGATGCCCAGCTCCAGGATGGAACGGTCAGGCTTGGCAATGAGATCGATTTGGGAGTGATGATCGTGAGTTCACACAACAGACAGACCAGGCTGGGCCTCGCCGCCCTGCTGCTTACCACCTGCCTTGGCACCAGCGGCTGGGCACAAGCGGCCGACGAAGCTCAGCCCAAGGGCAAAGTAAAGGCGCGCAGCGAGCTGTTCGCCAAGGATCACGCCGATCAGTTCAGCAGCTGGAAGGCGACCGGCGAGAGCCGCGAGCGCACCGATGCCCTGGCCGAGGACCCCAACATGGTGGTGCTCTGGGCCGGCTACGCCTTCGCCAAGGATTACAACAAGCCGCGCGGCCACTTCTATGCGCTGACCGACGTGCGGGAAACCCTGCGTACCGGCGCCCCCAAAACCGCCGAAGACGGTCCGCTGCCCATGGCCTGCTGGAGCTGCAAAGGCCCGGACGTGGCCCGTGTCATCGACGAGAAGGGTGAGGATGGCTACTTCAAGGGCATGTGGGCAAAAGGCGGCCCCGAGATCGTCAACACCATCGGCTGCGCCGACTGCCACGACACCGCCTCGAAAGAGTTCAAGGAGGGTAAACCCGCCCTGCACCTCTCCCGTCCCTATGCCGACCGGGCCATGACCGCCATCGGCAAGCCGTTCAAGGAGCAAGGGCGCTTCGATCAGCAGTCCCAGGTGTGCGGTCAGTGCCACGTGGAGTACTACTTCACCGGCCCCACCAAGGCGGTGAAATTCCCCTGGGACAAGGGCACCGCAGTGGAGCAGATGGAGCAGTACTACGACGAGATAGGCTTCGCCGACTGGACCCACGCCCTCTCCAAGACCCCCATGCTCAAAGCCCAGCACCCCGAGTACGAGACCTGGCGCGCCGGCATTCACGGCCAGAACAACGTCGCCTGCGTCGACTGCCACATGCCCAAGGTGCAGAACGAACAGGGCAAAGTCTACACGGATCACAAGGTAGGCAACCCCTTCGATCGCTTCGACCAGACCTGCCGCAACTGCCACACCCAGAGCAAGGAGATGCTGCAAGGGGTGGTCAAGCAGCGCAAGGATGCCATTCACGATCTCAAGCTCAGAGTCGAGAAGCAGCTGGTTCACGCCCACTTCGAAGCCAAGGCCGCCTGGGATGCCGGCGCCACCGAGGCCGAAATGAAGGACATTCTGCAGGACATCCGTCACGCCCAGTGGCGCTGGGACTTCTCCATCGCCTCCCACGGGGTGCAGATGCACGCCCCGGAAGTGGCGCTGCGCATGCTGGGGACCGCCCTGGACAAGGCCGCCGATGCCCGCACCAAGCTGGCACGCCTGCTGGCCGCCAAGGGGCTCAGCCAGGAGATCGCCATTCCTGACATCTCCAGCAAGGAGAAGGCCCAGGCCGCGCTTGGCATGGACATGAAGCAGATGAACAGCGACAAGGCCCAGTTCCTCAAGACCACAGTCCCCGCCTGGGATGCCGAGGCCAAAGCGGCCGGACGGCTCGCACAATGACGAGGCAGGCGGGCCCGCAGTGTCGGGCCCGCCGCCGGATGGAGGCTTCCTATGGGTGATTTAACGATGGATTTCTTACGACTGATGCTGATGGCAGCCATGCTGCTGACCAGCCTGCAGGGCCAGGCCGCCGATGCGGCAACCGCCCCGGCACCGACTACACATGAAGTGGAATTTCTGCGCAGTGCCGACAAGGCCTGTACCGACTGCCATAAGGAGCAGGAGTACGGCATGCACGGCAAGCATGGCCAGGCGACCAACCCCAACAACCTGGCGCCGGTCACCTGCACCAACTGCCATGGTCAGCCCTCCCCCAAACACAGGGAAGGGGTCAAGGACGTGATGCGCTTTAGCGACAGCTTCAACAACAAACAGAGCACCGAGAGCTACCCCATCGCCGAGCAGAACGGGGTCTGCATGAGCTGTCACGAGCCCAAAGTGCTGCGCGAAGCGCTCTGGGCCCACGACGTGCACGCCATCAAGCTCACCTGCACCAGCTGCCACCAGTTGCACCCGGCCAAGGAGCCCATGGTAGGGATCCCGGAAAAGTCCCGCATCAAGCTCTGCGTCGACTGCCACAGCAAGCAGCATGAGGCCGTCAAGGCGGCCAAGGCGAACACCACCTCGGGCAAGGAGGCACAATGAGCTGCTCTCGCCGTCACTTCATGGCGGGGATGAGCGCGGGGGCCCTCATTATGATGACGGGCCCCGTGCGCGCCGGCGCCGCCACCCTCGCCCACAGCCAGACCATCGACGGGGTACGCTTTGGCATGATCCACGACGAGACGGCCTGCATCGGCTGTACCGCCTGCATGGATGCCTGCCGGGAGGTGAATCAGGTGCCAGAGGGGGTCTCGCGCCTCGAGATCATCCGCTCCGGCCCCATCGGTGAATTTCCCGATGCCGAGTACCACTTCTTTCGCAAGTCCTGCCAGCACTGCGACAACGCCCCCTGCGTGCACGTCTGCCCCACCGGTGCCTCCCATATCCGCAAGGAGGATGGCATCATCGACGTCAACCCGGATCTCTGCGTTGGCTGCATGTACTGTCTGGCCGCCTGCCCCTATCAGGTGCGCTTTATCAACCCTGTGACCAAGGTTGCCGACAAGTGCGACTTTTGCCGCAAGACCAACCTGGCGGCGGGCAAGGAGCCGGCCTGCGTGGAGTCCTGCCCCACCAAGGCGCTGGTGTTCGGCAATCTGGATGACCCGGACAGCCCCATCGCCAAACGGCTGGTGAAGGAGACCACCTATCGCTACAAGCAGGCACTCGGCACTTCGCCCAAGATGTACCGCGTGCCCAAAGGGGAGATAAAGTCATGACCATGCAAGCGGCGTTTCACTTCCCCTCGCTGGTGTGGGGATTTGCCCCATCGCCATCTACCACGGCAATAACCGATGGAGGGAATGACCATGTGGCATGACGCATTTCACTTCCCTTCCCTCGTGTGGGACTGGCCCATCGCCATCTATCTCTTTCTGCTCGGCATCTCCGCCGGGGCCACCACCCTCTCGGTGCTGCTGCGCCGCAAGGGGGCCGGCAGCGAGAGCGGCATCATCAAGGCGACCGCCATTCTGGCGCCGGTGAGCGTGGTGCTGGGGTTACTGATCCTCATCTTCCACCTGGCCCGCCCCTGGACCTTCTGGAAGCTGATGTTCCACTACCAGTTCGACTCCGTGATGTCGATGGGGGTCATGCTGTTCCAGGTCTACATGGCGGTGCTGTTCGCCTGGCTGGCGGTGGTGTTTCGGGCCGAGATCGAGACCTTGCGCCGTCACCTGCTGCAAGAGAAGTTCGCCTTTGTGGATGATCTCATCGCCTGGCTCGCCCGCATCGAGCGGCTGTTGGCGCCGCTCTTGCTGCTGCTTGCCGTGCTCTTGGGGGCCTACACCGGCTTTCTGCTGTCGGCGCTCAAGACCTATCCGCTGTTGAACAACCCGGTGCTGCCGGTGCTGTTCCTCATCTCCGGCGTCAGCTCCGGCATCGCCTCCACCATCTTGCTGGCGGTCACCCTGTTCAAGGAGAACCATCACAGCCAGGGGGTGAGCTTTGTCCATCGCTTCGAGCGGCCGGTGCTGGCGGTGGAGGTGTTGCTGCTGGTCTGCTTCTTTACCGGCCTCTACTTCGGTGGCGGCCAGAAGGAGGCAGCCATGTGGGCCGCCATCGGCAGCGGCTTCTGGGCTCAGGTGTTCTGGCTCGGGGTGGTGGGCATCGGCATGCTGCTGCCCCAGTTGCTGGCCCTGCTGGCCCCCGCACCGCTGCGGGCCAAAAACGGCTATCTGGTGCTGGTCTGCAGCCTGACCCTGGTGGGGATCCTGCTGCTGCGCTACTTCGTGCTCTATGCCGGCCAGATGACAGTAATTTAAAGGCATGACCACCAGCGCCAGCCGCCCTCCGGTGACTGGCGCTGATTTGTTGCTGGCCCAATGAATTTCTGGTGATGCCACACCCGTTGCTTGGCAATGTTTTTCCCCAAAGGAAGACGACGCGGCGTGTGTGGCATGACATGAATGACATCAAAGATTGAAACGGAGGTTGTGTGCTGGCAGAGCTCGGCTATCTCTCACTGTTGCTGGCGACCGGGCTCGCCCTGCTGCAAGGGCTGCTGCCCTGGCTGGGGCTGCGGCTCGCCTCACGCCCGCTGCTCGGCTGCGCAACACCGCTGGCCCTCCTGGTCGCGCTCCTGCTGTTGGCCTCCCTGCTGCTGCTCGCCAACTGTTTTGGCCAGGATGACTTTACCCTGGTCTATGTGGCCCAGCACGCCAACAGCGCCCTGCCCCTTGGCTTCAAGCTGGCAGCGGTGTGGGGGGGCCACGAGGGCTCCATGCTGTTCTTCGTCTTTGCGCTGGGGCTGTGGGGCGCCCTGGTGGCTCTTTGCTCCAGACGGGTCGATCCGCTGATCACAGCCCGGGTACTGGCCATCATGGGGCTGATCGTCGGGCTGTTCGGCCTCTATACCCTGATCTTCTCCAGCCCGTTTGACCGCCAGTTCCCGGGACCGCTGGAGGGGCGCGATCTCAACCCCATGCTGCAAGATATCGGCCTCATCATCCACCCGCCCCTGCTCTATCTCGGCTACGTCGGCTTTGCGGTCAACTTCGCCTTCGCCATGGCGGCACTGCACTCGGGCAGGCTCGATGGCGCCGTGGCCCACTGGAGCCGCCCCTGGGCGCTCGGCTCCTGGGTATTTCTCACCGCCGGCATAGTGCTCGGTTCCTGGTGGGCCTATTACGAGCTCGGCTGGGGCGGCTGGTGGTTCTGGGATCCGGTGGAAAATGCCTCCCTCTTGCCCTGGCTGCTCGGCACCGCCCTGCTGCACGCCCTGGTGGTGTGCGAGAAGCGCGGCGCTTACGGCCACGCCGTGCTGCTGCTCTCCATCTTTACCTTTGCCTTAAGCCTGCTCGGCACCTTCGTGGTGCGCTCCGGGGTGCTCACCTCGGTGCACGCCTTTGCGGTGGACCCCAGCCGCGGCCTCACCCTCTTGTTGCTGCTCGGTTTGCTATTGACCTGCGCCCTCACCCTGTTTGCCCTGCGGGCGGACATTCGCGCCCCCTATGCCCGCTTTGGCTTGCTGTCAAAAGAGGGGCTGCTCGGCGCCGCCATCCTGCTGCTCAGCGTGGCCTGCGCCAGCGTGCTGCTCGGCACCTTCTACCCCATGGTGTTCCAGTCGCTCCATTTGGGCTCGCTATCGGTGGGGGCTCCCTATTTCAATACCATCTTCGTGCCGCTGGCTCTCTGCCTGATGGCGCTGATGACCCAGCTGCCGCGCCTGCGCTGGCAGCATCTGGCAGTCCAGCGCCGCATCAAGGTGCTGCTCCCATGCCTGTTCGGCCTGCTGGGGGGCGCCTTGCTGAGCCTCGCCTATCCCGAGCCGCTGCGGGCAAGCTGGCTGGGGCTCGCGGCCAACGTGCTGAGCCTCTGGCTGATGGCCAGCCTGCTGCTCCCGCTCTTGCAACCGACGTCGCTGCGCGAGCTCACCCTCAATCGGTTCGGCAGCCTGCTGGCCCACCTCGGGGTGGCGGTGTGCGCCCTCGGCATCGCTCAGGTGAGTCACCACAGCCAGGAGGGGGGCGCCGTACTCGCCGCCGATAAGCCCTATCGCCTCGGCACCTATGAGTTTCGCTATGAGGGGAGCGAGCCGCTGATCGGCCCCAACTACACCGCCGAGCGCATCACTCTCAGCGTGCATAAAGACGGTAAAGAGGTGGCGCGGCTCACCCCGGAGCGGCGTCACTACAGCGTGCGCACCATGAACATGAACGAGCCCGGCATCGCGTGGGGGCTCCTGGGGGATCTCTACGTGGTGCTCGGTGAGAAGATGGGGCCCGGCGCCTATGCCATGCGCCTGCACCACAAGCCGCTGGTGCGCTGGATCTGGCTCGGCGGCCTGCTGATGATGGCGGGGGGCGCCCTGCGCCTGCTCGCCCGCCGCCCCTTGCTTGCGGTCCGTCCGGCCCCGGCCACAGCCCCCTGCCCCCGGCTCGAACAGGAGACCCTATGAACGCCCGTCTGCGCCTCTTTCTTCCCCTCGTGCTCACCCTGGGCCTCGGCGTCCTGCTCTGGCTCGGCCTTGGCAACAACCCCTACGGCCAGGACGAGGCAACCCAGGGCCGCACCCTGCCGGCCTGGCAGAGCGAGAACTTGCTGGGAGGGGCGGCCATTGACACCGCCAGTCTGAAAGGGGAGCCCTTTGTACTCAATGTCTGGGCCAGCTGGTGCCCCAACTGCCGCGCCGAGCACCCGCTGCTCAAGGAGCTGGCCAGTACCGTGCCCCTCTATGGCCTCAACTACCGGGACAAGGGAGACGCTGCTCGCGCCTGGCTCACCGAGGCGGGCAACCCCTATCGCGCCGTGCTGGCCGACCCCGACGGCCGACTCGCGCTGGAGCTCGGCGTCTACGGCACGCCGGAGACCTATCTCTTCGCCAGTAACGGCACCCTGCTGACCCGCCACACGGGTGAGCTCACCCGGGAAGTCTGGCAACGCCAGTTTGCCCCCCTGCTGGCAAAGGCCCGCAGCAACACCGCCAGCCAGCCCGAAGTGGAAAGAGAAGTGGAGAGAGAAGTAGAGAGACAAGTGCAGGAGAGCAAGCCATGAGCCGTCTCGGCCACGCCCTGATCGCGCCGCTCTTGCTGGCCTTGAGCCTAGGGGCCCTTGCCAGTGGGATCGACACCTATGAGTTTCGCCACCCAGAGCGGCAGACCCGCGCTCAGGAGCTGGCCCGCGCCCTGCGCTGCCCCCAGTGTCAGAACCAGAACCTGGTGGAGTCCAACTCCCCCATCGCCCGGGATCTGCGGCTCGAGGTCTATCGCTGGGTGGACGAAGGACAGTCTGATGAGCAGGTGATCGCCCGCATGACGGCGCGCTTCGGCGACTTCGTGCGCTACGATCCCCCCTTCAAAGCCAGCACGGCGCTGCTGTGGGGCGGCCCCGCCCTCTTGCTGTTGCTGGCGCTCAGTCGCCTGCGCAGGAGCCTGCATCGCCGGCAACCGGCGCGGGTGCCGCTTGTCGGCGACAGAGCAGAGGGGATGCTCGCCCACGACCCTAGGGCCGAGCTGAACCGGCTGATCATGGCCGAGCAGCAGGCGAGGCTTGCCCCCCACAGCCGCCTCTACCGGGAGCTGGAGCTGGCCCGCCTCGTCAACGCCACCCCCACCGCCGAGCAAACTCTGCGCGACCGGCTGGCCAGGGACCGCACCGCTCGTCCGCAGCTCTGGCTGCGCTCCTGGATACTGCTTGGGGCCCTGTTGCTGGCGCTGCTGGCGCTGATGGCCGGCATTTATGCCGGCACCGGCCGCTATCAGGCGTGGCAGGCTTATCAGTCGCGCCCCGACCCGCTGGCGGGATTGAGCCCGCGGGATCTGCAGGACAAGGAGCTGGGCGCCCTGCACCAGCGTCTGCAAACCAACCCCGCCGATCTCGACGGCTGGGCGGCGCTCGGCCAGCTCTATCTCTATCGGGACGAATACGCCAACGCCCTGCTCGCCTACCAGCGCCTCGCCCTGCAAGAAGGGGGCGCCAGCGCCGCGACTCAGGCCGCCCAGGCCACCGTGCTCTACTACCAGGCGGGCCAGCAGCTCACCCCGGAGGCGCGGCACCTGCTGGGTAGCGCGCTCAAGCAGGACAAGGGCGAGGTGAGCGCCCTGATGCTGCTCGCCTCCGATCACTTCCTGCACGGCCGCTACTCCCGGGCCATCGCCCTCTGGCAGCAGTTGCTGGACGAGGAGCGCCCCCGCATCAACCGGGCCGCGCTGATCGAGGCGATCCAGACCGCCCGTATGATGGGAGGCTGACCGCACGCGTGACAGGGGCTGAATGCCCCTGTCACGTTGGGCCCGCACAAGCGCCGCCGACAGGGAAATCACTTGCCAACCCCTCATCGGCGGCCGAACAATAGGTGTCCATTGAACCTTATTTTGGAGCTACTCCCATGATCCCCATTCGCTGTAAGACCGTCTCCGGTGTCGCCCTCTCAACGATTGATGGTGAAACAAAGCTGCTGGTGATGAAACGGGTCAAGGGTGGTTTCTGGTGCCATGTGGCGGGCACGGTCGAGGCTGGGGAAACCGGCTGGCAGACCATTATTCGCGAGTTTGACGAAGAGACGGGTATCAGGGTTTGCGAGTTATACACAGCCCATTATCTGGAGCAATTTTACGAAAGCGTGTCAAATACGGTGGAGGTAGTGCCGGTCTTTGTGGTCTATTGCCCGCCCAATCAGGTGGTCACCCTCAATCACGAGCATACCGAATATCGCTGGTGCACCTTGGCCGAGGCCAAGGCACTGGTGAGTTTCCCCGGCCAGCAGGCACTCTATGATCACCTCTGGCACTACTTTGTCGAAAACAGCCCCTCGGCGCTGATGCGGGTAGCCATGACGCCATAGCGTGCAAATGCCAGGAGCCCTCTCGTTATCTTCTTGATCCTGCGGTGATCCGCTGCCGGCCATGGCCGCCATCAACACATGTTGCCGCCCCTGATCAGGCCGTTTTCAACAGAGATGATCACCAGGAATGAGTGAAGATAGGGACGCAGGCAATAGAGACCGCTAAAAGATCGATCATCTGACGGCAAGAGGGCGCCACCAGCCGCACACTGCAGCCATGTTTCTCACGCCGACCAGCCCTATCATTACTCGTATGAAGCCGCCCATAGCGCTCATTACCGTTATTTCAAGGTGCGCCATCCCATAAAATTGAAATATCGGGCCATTAGACGTTGTGAAGCGTCAATTACCGTCATATAACTTAGCCAAATATCCCTGTCAGCCGTACGGTAGCGTCAAATCATGATTACTCGCCCTTTTCTTACCCTGTTGCTCGGTGCCTTCCTCGTTCCCGTCAGCATGGAGAGCGCCCAGGCCAATCCGTTTTCAGCCCAGTCCCACTCCCCCAACAGCTTTCTGGAGCAGCGCAACGATCTGGCGCTGAGCTCCGCCGCCTTCGTGGTGGCCAACCCGCGCACCGGTGAAGTGCTGTCGGAGCGCAACGCCAACCGGGTGATGCCGATAGCCTCCATCACCAAGCTGATGACGGCACTGGTGGTGCTCGATGCCAACCAGCGTCTCTCCGAGATGCTGACCGTTACCATGGCCGACGTGGACAGGCTCAAGGGCACCGGGTCGCGACTGGCGGTGGGCTCGCGCCTGAGCCGGGCCGACATGCTGCATATCGCCCTGATGTCGTCGGAAAACCGCGCCGCCTCGGCGCTGGCCAGAAACTACCCGGGTGGCCAGCGCGCCTTCATCGAGGCGATGAACGCCAAGGCCCGCATGCTCGGCATGTGGAGCACCCAGTTCTCCGACAGTACCGGGCTCACCCCCCGCAACGTCTCCAGCGCCCACGATCTCGCCAAACTGGTGGCGGCGGCATCCACCTATCCGCTCATTCGCCAGTACTCCTCCACCGAGGAGCGCATGGTGCGCAACGGCAAGCGTCAGCTGCACTACCTCAACTCCAACCGACTGGTACGCGAAGGGAGCTGGCCCATCTCCCTCTCCAAGACCGGTTACATCCGCGAGGCGGGGCGCTGCCTGGTGATGGCCACCCAGATCAACCGCGAGCCAGTGATCATGGTGCTGCTCAACGCCGACACTCCCAACGCCCGGGTGGCCGATGCCAAGCGGATCAAATCCTGGCTGGAGACTTCCGGTCGCATGAGCCTGACCGCTCAGTCCAGCCCCCGGACCAAGCTGTTCAGCAGCCAGTAAGGCTCCCGGCGATCATCGCCAAAAAAGCCCCCGCACCAAGGTGCGGGGGCTTTTGTTATTGAGCCTTGTGGCCAAGCCTGCTGGCTACGGCGCCGACGTGCTGGCGATCAGATCGGCTTGAGCCGCGCGGTGAAGTGACGTAGCAGCGGCGGCTCGTAGTCAAAGGTGAGCCCGCGAATGTCGCTGGCCCGCGCTTTCACCGCGATCAGGCAGTCGGCCACATAGTCCATGTGATCCCGGGTGTAGACCCGGCGCGGAATGGTGAGCCGCAACAGCTCAAAATCCGCCGCCTCCTGCTTGCCGGTGACGGGATCGCGCCCGAGCAGCAGGGAGCCTATCTCAACCCCGCGCACGCCCCCTTCCAGATAGAGCTCGCAGGCGAGCGCATGGGCCGGGAACTGCCCGGCCGGAATATGGGGCAACAGCTTCTTGGCATCGACAAACACCGCATGGCCGCCGGTGGGGGTCTGGATGGGGATCCCCGCCTCGGCCAGCCGCTCGCCGAGATAAGCCACCTGACTGATGCGATAGGTCAGATACTCTTCATCCATCCCCTCGCGCAGGCCGATGGCGAGCGCCGCCATGTCCCGCCCGGCAAGGCCGCCATAGGTGACAAACCCCTCCATCGCCACACAGCGCACCTGCACGGCGCGGAACAGGTCGAGATCTTCCTTGAAGCAGCAGAGCCCGCCGATATTGACCAACCCGTCCTTCTTGGCCGACATGGTGAAGATGTCCCCCAGCGCAAACATCTGGCGCACTATCTCCTTGATGCTGCACTTGGCATAGGCCGGGTCCCGCTCCTTGATAAACCAGGCGTTCTCGGCAAAACGGGCGGCATCGATCACCACCGGAATATGGTGGCGACGGGCCAGCGCCGAGACCACCTCCATATTGGCCATGGAGACCGGCTGGCCGCCGGCGCTGTTGCAGGTGACCGTGATGATGATGCCGGCCACGTTGTCGGCCCCCAGGGTCTCGATGGTGTCGGTCAGGCGAGGAAGATCAAAATCCCCCTTCCAGGGGTAAGGGGCCGTGGTGTCGAGGGCTTTCGGGGTGAGCAGGTTGATGGCCCGCGCCCCGGCCAACTCCACGTGGGCCTTGGTGGTGTCGAAGTGGTAGTTGGAGATAAAGACCGGCGCCTTGCCCTGGCAGCGCTTGACCAGTTCGGGGAAGAGGATCTGCTCGGCCCCGCGCCCCTGGTGGGTGGGCATCACATGCTGATAGCCAAAGATCTCGCGCACCGCGCGCTCCAGCTCGACGAAGTTGCGGCTGCCCGCATAGGCTTCGTCCCCCATCATGATGCCGGCCCACTGGCGATCGGACATGGCACCTGTGCCACTGTCGGTCAGCAGATCGATGTAGACATCCTCGGCCAGCAGCAGGAAGGGGTTCCAGCCAGCGGCCTCGAGGGCGACGCGGCGCTCGGCGCCAGTGGTCTGCTTGATGGGCTCGACCATCTTGATACGAAACGGCTCGGGTATACGACGCATAAAAGACTCCTCACCGGCGCAAGGCCAGTGTGTTTGAAATTGGAATTGGTAAAGAGGCCGGGGCGATCAGGGTCGTCCGGCTGACAAATTCAAACGGCGGCTGCCGCCAATCAGCGGTGAGGAAAGTCGAGGGTCAGAATGGGATCCCGGGTATACCAGTGGGCGAGCAGGCAGGCTGCCCGGGGCGTAGCTGTCACGATTGGCATCACTCCCCTCCATGTCGGTTGTAACCAGTCGGTGGCCAATAAGATCCATTGATGGGTGCTGCCAGCAGGCAGCCTCGCCAAGTTAACAACTGGTTGCCATGCAAACAATCTGAGTGTCGACGGGTTGTGCGTCCGCTCACAAAGCGCCCATTCAGCGGACTCGATACCGGCGACAGTGATCCCCCCAGCACCCCGCTTCGTTAAGCTGTTATCCCGTTGACTTGACCCTGTTCACGCCGCCCCTTGCCAACCATCGGAAGTCCCATGCATCGCAAAGCCCATCTGCCTGAGAAGATCTGCCCCGTCTGCCAGCGCCCCTTTAGCTGGCGGCGCAAGTGGGCACACAGCTGGGAGGCTGTGCGCTACTGCAGCGAGCGCTGTCGCCGCGCTCGTCACCGCAGTCATCCATATAATGGGGAGCCAGTCTGATGGAGCTGCGCCTTGTGCTCGGCGATCAGTTGAACGCCGGTCACAGCTGGTTTCGCACCCCGGATCCGGCGGTCTGTTATCTGATGGCGGAGCTGCGCCAGGAGACCGACTACTGTCGCCACCACCGCCAGAAGGTGTTGGCCTTCTTTGCCGCCATGCGCGCCTTCGCGGCGGCCCTCGGCAAGGCGGGCCATCGCGTCTGTTACCTGACTCTCGATGAGAGCGCCCGCTGGCCCGACTTGCCCAGCTTGCTGACGGCCCAACTCGAAGCGCATCAGGCTGACAGCTTCGCCTGGCAGAGCCCGGACGAGTGGCGCCTCGCCAGCCAGTTGAAAAGCTGGGCGGCGGGCCTGACCATCCCTGCCACCGAGGTGGATAGCGAACATTTTCTCACTCCCCGTGATGGCTGGCAGCGCTACCCCCACAGCCGGATGGAGTTCTTCTACCGCGCCCTGCGCAAGCAATATCAGGTACTGCTCGATGAGCGCGGCCAGCCCCTTGGTGGGCGCTGGAACTTTGATGATGAGAATCGCGCCAAATTGCCGGCGAGCCAGCCCATCCCGGCCCCCCTCACCTTTGCCAACCAGGTGAGCGACATCAATGCCATGCTGACCCGCCACGGGGTCAGCACCATCGGCGAGGCGGATGCCAGCAAGCTGCCGTGGCCCATCACAAGGCGCCAGAGCCGCGAGCTGCTGGCCCATTTTCTGGCCCACTGCCTGCCCCACTTTGGCCGCTATCAGGATGCCCTGAGCGAGCGGGGCTGGAGCCTGTTTCACAGTCGCCTGTCGTTTTCCCTCAACAGCAAGATGCTCCACCCGCTTGAGGTGATCCGCGCCGCCGAAACCCACTGGCAGGCCAATCAGGCCGCCATCACCCTGGCGCAAGTGGAGGGCTTTATCCGCCAGGTCCTCGGCTGGCGCGAGTTCGTGCGCGCCCTCTACTGGGAGAAGATGCCCGACTATCAGCGCACCAATTTTCTCGGGGCCGAGCGGCCGCTACCCGGCTTTTTCTGGAGCGGCGAAACAAACATGGCCTGCGTGCGTCACGCCATTCGCCAGTCTCTGGAGCACGCCTACGCCCACCATATCCAGCGGCTGATGGTGACCGGCAACTTTGCCCTGCTGGCGGGGATCCATCCTGACGAGGTGGATGCCTGGTATCTCGGCATCTATGTGGATGCCATCGAGTGGGTCGAGCTGCCCAACACCCGCGGCATGAGCCAGTTTGCCGATGGCGGCCTGATGGGCAGCAAGCCCTACGCCAGCAGCGGCGCCTATCTCGAGCGGATGGGCCACTACTGCAAGGGGTGCCACTATCAGGTGAAGGCCCGCAGCGGCGACGGGAGTTGCCCCTTCAACAGCCTCTACTGGCATTTTTTATGGCGCAACCGGGACAGACTTGGCAGCAATCCTCGCCTCGCCCTGCCCTATGCCAACTGGGATGGCCAGGCCGCCGACCAGCAGCACGCCATCCTGACGACGGCGGAGCAGTACCTGATCCGGCTGGAGCAGCTCTGACTGCCACAGCTAATGCCAACAAGTCCACAAATTTCAACATTGAAAACCAGTTAAATAATTGTAAATAGATATATATCCCAATTATATCTACACCAGTTGAATATCCTGTGGCGGCTGATTAATGTGAGGGCCCCAGTCAAGGAGAGACAAGATGGACATAGTGGTACTCGGTGGTGGCGTGGTCGGCGTGACCAGCGCCTGGTATCTGGCCAAGGCGGGTCACAAGGTGACCCTGCTGGAGCGGCGTGACGGGGTGGCCCTTGAAACCAGCCACGCCAATGCCGGACAGATCTCCCCCGGTTACGCGGCCCCCTGGGCGGCCCCCGGCATTCCCCTCAAGGCCGCCAAGTGGCTGCTGCAAAAACACGCCCCCTTCACGGTGCGGCCGACCTCGGATCCCTTCCAGCTGCGCTGGATGCTGAAGATGTTTGCCAACTGCACTCCGGCGGCCTATGCGGTCAACAAGGGGCGCATGGTGCGTCTGGCCGAATACAGCCGCGACTGCATGAAACTGCTGCGCGACGAGCTGGCGCTGGACTACGAGGGGCGCCAGCTCGGCACCCTGCAGCTGTTCCGCAGTCAGGCCCAGCTCGATGCCAGCAAGCGCGATATCGAGGTGCTGGAAGAGTACGGCGTGCCCTATCAGTCCCTCGATGCCGATGGCTGTGAAGGGGCAGAACCGGCACTGGCCCGGGTACGCGGCAAGATAGTGGGCGGTCTGCGCCTGCCGGGGGACGAGACCGGCGACTGCTTCCGCTTCACCAAGGCCATGGCAGCGGAAGCGCAGCGACTGGGGGTCAGGTTCGTGTTCAACTGCGCCATCGATGAGATCGAGCTGGCGCAGGGACGCGCCGTGGCGGTACGGGCCGGCGAGCAGCGCTTCAAGGCCGACGCCATCGTCTGTGCCCTTGGCAGCTATGCCACCGGCTTCCTGCGCCCGCTCGGGCTCGATCTGCCGGTCTACCCGGTCAAGGGCTACTCCCTCACCCTGCCGATGATCAACGCCGAGGCCGCGCCGCGCAGCACAGTGCTGGACGAAACCTACAAGGTGGCCATTACCCGTTTCGATGAGCGGATCCGGGTCGGCGGCATGGCGGAGCTGTCGGGCTACAACCTGGCCCTCAACCCGAAACGGCACGACACCCTGGCCATGGTGGTCGGTGATCTCTTCCCCGAGGGGGGCGACATCAGCCGCGCCGACTTCTGGACCGGGCTGCGCCCCATGACGCCGGACGGCACCCCGCTGGTGGGCCCAAGCCCCATCCCCGGTCTCTGGCTCAACACCGGCCATGGCACCCTGGGCTGGACCATGGCGGCGGGCTCGGGTCAGCTGTTGTGCGATCTCATCAGCGGCAGCGACACCACCATCAGCGATGAAGGGCTCACCCTGGCCCGCTACGGCTGAGCCTAGTCCTCCGTCTCTCTTATCCCAACGAGGGAGTGCCTGGCACTCCCTCTTGTTTTGACCTTGTTCGGTTTGTTCAGCCATGCAGTGCCAAGGCACAGACAACAAAAAGGCCCCGCGAGGGGCCTTTCTTATGTACTGACCGGTGCACCGGTTTCACCCTGCGCCGGGTGCAGCGCCAGGTTGAACAGCGCTGCCACCATGTCCGACTGGGTCAGGATCCCCACCAGCTGCTCGCCATCCACCACCGGCATGTGGTGCAGGCCGCCATCAGAGAAGGCACCCACCAGATCGTAGAGCGGCTGATCGTGGCGGGCGGTCGACACCTTGCGGGTCATCAGGTCTGCGACCCGCAGCTCAGCCAGATCCGCGGCGCCCCGCGGCTGTTGCAGTGCCCGGTCGATCATCAGGTCGTGCAGGGTGATGATGCCGGTCAGCCGGCCGGCCTCGTCCACCACCGGCAACGCCTTGACCTGATGGTGGGAGAGCAGTTGCCAGGCCGCCCTGGCCGGCTGCTGCGCCGCTATCAGGATCAGATCCCGCGACATCACCTCCTGCACCCGCACCGTGCCCACCCTGCCCCGCAGGGCGTGCAGCTGGGCCTCCTGCAGCAGCGCCTGCAGATCCTGGCGGCTGATGTCGAGCAGCTCGCCGTGCTTCTCCAGCGCAAAGTCGATGTCCGCCGCCTGGGTCGCCACCCGCTCGCTCGGCTGGGGATCGGCGGTCTGATGGCGGTTGGGCCGGGCCTGACCGCTGTTGGGGTAACGGCGCCCCAGCAGCCGGTTGTAGCAGAGCGCCAGTAGCAGCAACAACAGCGAATTGAGCAGCACCGGCAGCAGCACATAGCCGACCCCGAGCTGGCGGATCCCCTCGCCACCGATGACCGCGGTCAAGGCCACGGCGCCGCCGGGGGGATGCAGGCTGCGGGTGAGCAACATGGCGGCGATGGCCAGCATCACGGCAAGAGCCGCAGCCAGCGCCGGATCCGCCACCAGGCTGGCACTCAGCACCCCCATCAGCGCCGAGACCCCGTTGCCCACCAGGATGGACCAGGGTTGGGCCAGCGGGCTGGCAGGCGCCGCAAACAGCAGCACGGCGGAGGCCCCCATGGGGGCGATCAGCCAATGGACCTCAAGCCCCAGCCCCCCACGGCACAAGAGGGCGGTTCCCAATAGCCCGACGAAGGCGCCCAGGGCGCCGTAACAACTCTCTTTGAGACTGGTATTGGTGGATACCGGAAAGAAATCCCTGAACTGCATGGGGCTCCTGCGAGGATAACATTCATTTCAAATGCGCGATTTTAACGACATACCGCCGCCAAATGCCACCAGGAGATGCGGTCTACTCCGCTCAGCCATCCCGCCCCAGGAAAACAGGAATCATACGGAAACACCCCTATTCCATCCGAGCACTCTGAAACTGTGACTCAGCAACAAATTCTTACAAAAAATGGCGTACCCCCCTCATTTTTCTCTTTTCTTAACCTCGGCTTAAGAAATGTCGTGTCACCTTGAGGCCATATTCATGCACGGAGCCACTACTTATGAGCACTATCAGAGATGCCCTGCGCCGCTTCGACGGTCAGCGCCGCTGCTGGACCGCCGGGCTGGAGCGGGCCGCCCTCGCCTGGCTCGCGCGTCAAGGCCGACTGCCGGCCGGCAGCCAGCCTCCCCAGCGGATCCTGGTCATTCGCAGCACCTGCCGCATCGGCAACAACCTGTTTCTGCTGCCCTTCCTGCAAAAGGTACGCAGTGCCCACCCCCATGCCGAGATAGAGCTGGTGTGCATCGGCGGCCAGCTGCTCCCCTTCCTGGCCGATCTGCAGCTGCAGCGCATTCACCCGGTCAGGTTGCAGGGCAAGCGGCTGCTGGCCTCCCTGTCGGTGCTGTGGCGACTGCGCCGTCAGCATTACGATCGGGTCTATGTGCCCTTTGCCTCCAGCACCGATCACCTCATCGCCGGCTGGGTAAAAGCCCGCGAGAAGCTGGGCTTTGACGATGCCAAGGGGGATGCCCTGTTCCCCCAGCCCCTCACTCCCAACGATCACTGCCACTACGCCCACCAGCCACTGCAACTGCTCGGCATGCACGGTCATCTCGCCGATCAGATTGAGCTCGGCAGCTTGTTGCACAGCGCCAGCCCGCGGCTGCTGGCGCTCAGGCAGGACTACCCGGAACGGCCGCTCATCGGCTTTTTCACCGGTGCCCGCAAGGGCAAGGGGCTCTCCCTGCCCCAGTGGCAGCGGCTGCTCGGGGATCTGCGCCGCCACTATCCCGCCGCCCTGCTGATCCAGCTCGAGGATCCCGCCGATCCCCAGCCCCAGCTCGGCGACGTGCAGGTCTCCCTCTCCAGCCTGAGCGAGCTGGCCCGCTTTGCCGGCGGCCTCTCCCTCTTCGTCAGCGGTGACACCGGGCCATTGCACCTGGCCGCCGCCAGCGGCGTGCCCTGCCTTGGCCTCTTTACCCAGACCGATCCCGCCCGCTACGGCTGCCTCGGTGCCCAGCACCTCAATCTGGTGATCGGCGATCGCAATGCCATCCCCCTCGATCATCACTGGCTGGCCGGGGTCATGGCACGCACCCCGCTCAATCAGGAGAGGTTACCAGCGCCAACTCCGGCCCCTTGCTTGCCAGGTGCGCCCTTGCCGCTCCCTGCTGCGGGCTGATCCAGCCAGCGCCCACACCGGCAGAGCGATTCAACCCGCCCTGCCGGTCCACTCCTCAGCATGGGGCTCAGCGATAGCGAGCCTCCATCCTGGCCAGCTCGCCACTTTGCCGCAATCGCGCCAAGATGCGAGTCAACTCGTCCACCCTGGCGGCGAAGGGGGATGAGTTGGCAATACAGAGGTGGAGCGGCGTCAGCTCCAGTTGCAGGGGGACTTCCGTAATCGTCCCAGCCAATCCCAGCTGAGCCAGCTTGAAGCGCGCCACCAGAGGATCCGTGATCATCAGATCCCCCCGACCGGCCGCCAGCAACTTGAAGACATTGTCCACATTGCTGGTGAGATGGACCTTGAAACCGACCAGGTTCTCCTTGCCCCAGCCATTGCCGATATAGTCGAGAATGGTGAACGCCTTGAGATCGCTCAAGGCGCGGGCCTGGTTGAGACGGGCCAGGGCCGGATGGCCGGTTTGCGTGAACAGGGTCAAGGGGGAGAAGGCCACCGGGGCCTCGACCACCCGGGTATAGACTCGCCGCTCTCTGGTCGGCACGGTGACGAAGCCGTCGGCTTGACCGGCACGAACCAGTTTCTGCGCCCGCAACCAGGGATATCCCTCATGATGCACCTGAACCCCAAGCTCGAGCCCGACCCTGTCCATCACATCCACCATGAGGCCGCGCATCTTGCCCTCCTCGTCACGCCATGAGTAGGGGGCAAAATCATCGAAATAGACCATGTTGAGCGAAGAGACGGCAACCGCCTGGGGAGATGCCGCCAACAGCAGCCCCCATAAACACCAAAACCAGAGACCCGCTTTCATCATGTCAGCCCCGCCGTCATCACCCTGCCCTGAGCCTAGCGCAAGCGCATCGAATGAAAAAATGGGCGAGGCCTCGCCGGCGCAGGCGGGGTGATATCGTCAAGCTGCCACGCTTGCTGGCCTAGGATCCAGCCTTGCAAAACAGGGGGAACATGGCGGGGGTTATGGGGGCTGCGTCCAGTATTCCGGGACCGACGTGCCACCCGGCCTGCCCGCGCCGTCATTGCTACAACCCCTCCCCCGGCCAACATCAACGGCTGCTCCGGCATAAAAAGAGAGGGAAGGCTTGCGCCTCCCCTCTTCGTTATGCCCGTACTCTCTTGTTGTTTGCGGATAGCCTTATCAGGCCAGCTCGGCACGCAGCGCCTTGGTGGCATCGACCATCACCTTGAGGGCGGCCTCGGTCTCTTCCCAGCCACGGGTCTTGAGGCCGCAGTCCGGGTTGACCCACAGCCGCTCGGCCGGGATCTGTTTGGCGGCCTTGCGGATCAGATCCTCAATCCAGCCCTGGCTCGGCACGTTCGGCGAGTGGATGTCATAGACGCCCGGGCCGATTTCGTTGGGGTAGTTGAAGCGCTCGAACGCCCCCAGCAGCTGCATCTGGCTACGGCTGGTCTCGATGGTGATGACGTCCGCATCGAGCGCCGCCACCGCCTCGATAATGAGGTTGAAGTCGCTGTAGCACATGTGGGTGTGGATCTGGGTGCTGTCCACTACCGGGCTCGCGCTCAGGCGGAAGGCGCGCACCGCCCAGTCGAGATAAGCCTGGTGATCCTGCTTGCGCAGGGGCAGCCCCTCGCGGATCGCCGGTTCGTCGATCTGGATGATCTTGATGCCGGCGGCTTCCAAGTCAGCCACCTCGTCGCGAATGGCCAGGCCAATCTGCAGGGCGGACTGTTCGCGGCTCACGTCTTCGCGCGGGAAGGACCAGCAGAGGATGGTCACAGGGCCGGTCAGCATACCCTTGACCGGCTTGTCGGTCAGGCTCTGGGCAAACTGGGTCCACGCCAGGGTCATGGGGGTCGGCCGGTCGATGTCGCGGGTGATCACCGGCGGCTTGACGCAGCGGGAGCCATAGCTCTGTACCCAGCCGAAGCGGGTGATGGCAAAGCCATCCAGCAGCTCACCGAAATACTCCACCATGTCGTTGCGCTCGGCCTCGCCGTGCACCAGCACGTCCAGCCCGATGGCCTCCTGGCGCAGGATAGCATCCTTGATCTGGGCCTGAATGCCCGCCTCGTAGGCACTGTCGTCGATGCGACCGGCCCGCCAATCCTGGCGCAGCACCCGAATTTCCGAGGTCTGCGGGAAGGAGCCGATGGTAGTGGTCGGCAGCAGCGGCAACTTGAGATCCGCGCGCTGTGCCTCGGCCCGCACCGGGTAGGCGCTCTGGCGATCGAAATCGCTGTTGGTGAGGCTGGCGAGCCGTGACTGCACCGCCTTCTTGTGCACCCAGCTGTCAGACTCCCGATCGACGATGGGCTGACTGTAGGCATTGATCTTGTCCAGCTCCCCGCCATTGAGATGGTCAGCCAGCAGCCCCAGCTCGTAGCATTTTTGCAGGGCGAAGGCGAACCAGCTGCGGGTCTGGGCATCCAGCTCCAATTCGAGGGTCAAGTCCACCGGACTGTGCAGCAAGGAGCAGGAGGAGCCCACCCAGAGCCGCTCACCGAGCTTGGCTTTCAGTGCTTTCAGGGTCGGTACCAGCTTGGCCAGGTTGGCACGCCAGACGTTGCGACCGTTGATGACCCCGGCCGAGATGACCCACTGGGCCGGCAGGTGCGGGACTAGCGTCTCGAGCTGCTCGGGCGCCGCCACCAGATCCAGGTGCAGGCCGTCCACCTTCAGGCTGGTAATGATGTCGCGCTGATGAGCCACCGAACCGAAGTAGGTGGTGAGCAGCAGCTTGCAGGGGCCGGCCAGACGTTCATAGGCGTTGAGGTAGGCGAGGCGCCACTCGTCCGGCAGGTCCAGCGCCAGCGCCGGTTCGTCGATCTGCACCCACTCCACCCCCTGGGCGGCCAGTTTCGCCAGGATCTCCTGATAGACGATGAGCAGGCGATCGAGCAGCTCGAGGCGGGAGAAGCCGCTCTCTTTCTCCTTGCCAAGCCAGAGGTAGGAGACGGGGCCCAGCAGCACCGCCTTGACCGGCAGCCCCAGCGCCTTGGCCTCTTCCACTTCGTCAAACAGCTGGCTCCAGCCCAGTTTGAAACGCTGGTCGCGGCTGAACTCGGGCACCAGGTAGTGGTAGTTGGTGTTGAACCACTTGGTCATCTCGGCGGCGGCGGCGGCCGGACCGGTCGGCGCACGGCCACGGGCGACCCGGAACAGGGTATCGAGATCGGTGTCGCCATGGCGGTGACGGGCGGGGATGGCATCCACCAGCAGGCTGGTGCCGAGCACCTGATCGTACCAGGCGAAGTCACCCACCGGCAGCAGGGTCACGCCGGCCTGTTGCTGGGCCTGCCAGTGACGCTCACGCAGGCTCTTGCCGGTGGCGATGAGTTCGGCCTGGCTGGTCTCGCCGCGCCAGTAGGATTCGAGGGCAAATTTCAGCTCGCGCTTGGCGCCGATACGGGGAAAGCCCAGGGTGTGTGCGCAGGTCATAGGTTCCATTCCTTATGCTCATTCATCTGATGGTGAACTGGATGATTTAGCCATCCAGATGTTTACACATCCAAAATGACAAGATAAGGTGGCGTTGGCTATTGAATCCTTTTCAACTGGCTCTCAAGAAATTCTCAAGGCGGGCAACAAACTGCCGCCCAGGCACAACAAGGAGGGATACCATGGCGGTGTCAAGCAACCCGGGGATCGACATCAAGCACCTGAAGACGGTGAGCGCGCTGGCCGAGCAGGGCTCGCTGGCCGGGGCGGCGCTGACCCTCAACCTCACCCAGTCCGCCCTCTCCCACCAGCTAAAAGAGCTGGAGACCCGCCTCAATCTGGAGCTCTATCTGCGCAAGAGCCGGCCGCTGGTGCTGACCGCGGCCGGCAACCAGCTGCTCGCCCTCGCCCGTCAGGTATTGCCCGCCCTGGCCCAGACCGAGAAGCAGCTGCAGGCCCTACAGAGCGGCGATGCGGGCAGGCTGCATCTGGCGCTCGATTGCCACAGCTGCATCCAGTGGCTGCTGCCGCTGTTGCCGGAATTTCGCCGCCAGTGGCCCGGCGTGGATCTGGAGGTGGAGTCGGTGCCGGGCTTTGATGCCATCAGCGCCCTGCTCGGCGGCCAGCTCGACCTGCTGCTCACCTCGGACGTGCAGGCGCGCGGCGATCTCCACTTCGAGCCGCTGTTCGCCTTCGAGCTGGTGCTGGTGATGGCGCCGGACCACCCCCTCTGTGGCCAGCAAACCATCAAGCCTGAGGATCTGCGCCCCGAGGTGCTGCTGGTCTACCCGGTGGAGCGGGCACGGATGGACGTGTTCAGCCGCTTCCTGCAGCCGGCCGGCATCGAGCCCGCCCGCTGCAAGCCAGTGGACAACACCTCAGTGATGCTGCAGATGGCCGCCGCCGGCCTTGGCGTCGCCGCCCTGCCGCGCTGGGCCTGCGAGGAGTTTGTCCGCCAGGGGCTGCTCGAGGCGCGCCCGCTCGCCGAGGGGGTGCGCCGCCACATGTATGGCGCCGTGCGCGCCGCCGACCGGGATCAAGCCTGTCTGCAGAGCCTGTTTGAACGTATTCGCAGCAAGATGGGCGATGTAAAAACGCAGTGACTTGCAAGAGAAGGGCGCTACGCCGACCAGGATCATCTGAACCTGCAAACGGCAGAGCCTGTTCGAGCGCATTCGCAGCAAGATGGGCGACGTAAAGGCGCAGTAAAAAGCCGCCTGAGGGCGGCTTGTCATCACGCAGGGCTTCTTATTCAAGTACCCTCTTCACAGCTCGCCGCCCCCTGCCGCCGCGGGCAGTTGGCACAGAGCTCACCATCGCGGCGCTTGTAGTGCAGGCAGCAGCGCTGGCGCACATAACCGACCAAGCCGGCCGCTGGCGGCCAGGGCGCCGGCTGCCAGCCCGCCAGATGTTCGGTCGGCAGACCGCAGGCGGCAAGCCAGTGCGGCGCATGGGCCGCCACCTCGGCGGGGCTTATCTCGTCAAAGAACGCGGGCACCCGCACCAGCGCCGCCAGCAGATCGTCCGCCAAGAGCGGCCGCACGAAACCCGGCCGCAGTCGCTGCACCTGCCCGAGCGCTGCGAACAGCGCCTGCCAATGGGCCTGCAGCCGCTCACCCGCCGCCTTGATCAGAGCATCCAACTCCCCCTTGATCATGGGTTCAGCCGGCAGGGTAAAGCCCGATACCAGCCCATCCTGATAGCCCTGGCCCAGCCTATCCAGCACCGGCACGGCCCGCAGCCGATAGACGGCCACCATGGCCAGATAGATGGATTGCCAGCAGAGCATGCCCCAGCTGCGGGTGAGCCAGTAGGCGGGACCAGCCTCCGGATGGGCCAGTCGCCAATACTCGTGCAGTGCGGCCGCCACCTCGGCCGGCGTGGCCTGCTTGGTCGTCGTCAACAGCGCCGCAGCCTCGCCGGCAGCCACCAGCCGCCCCTTGAGGGACGGGATAAGTCCGGCGGCGGCCGCAAACAGGGCACCGTGATCCGCCAGTGACTGCAGATCCGGCTCGCGCCGCGTCCCCGGGCTGCGGGCACGACGGCCGGCGCCGCTCATGGGATGAGAGAGTCCCGGGCGCGGCCCGGGACGCAGGGTCAGAATACGTATTTGAGTCGCGCCTCCACGCTGCGCTCTGCGCCGAACCAGCAGTTGTTCTGGTCGTAGCAGGAGTAGTAGGTCTTGTTGAACAGGTTGCTGGCGCTGAGTGACACCTCCACCCCTTGCAGACGCTGGCTGAGCTGGGCCAGATCGTAGGAGGCAGCCATGTCCATCAGCAGGTAATCCGGCACTGTGTCGGTGTTGGCGGCATCAAGCTGGGCCTCTCCCACGTAGCGCAGGCCAGCCCCCAGGCGCGCCCCTTCCAGCGGGCCGGCCGGCAGGTAGTTGCTCCAGAGCGAAGCCATTTGCTTGGGTACCCAGACCGGGGTCTTGCCCTGCAGGCTGGTGGTGTCGTGGGTGATCTCCATATCCTGACGGGTATAGCTCAGCGCCAGATCCCAGCGGCTGGTGAGATCGAGTCTCCCCTCCAGCTCGACCCCCTTGGAGACCATCTCGCCGGTCTGCAGCTTGGGTCCGTAAACGTTGTCCGGATCCGTCACCAGGGCATTTTGCTTGGTGATGTGGAACGCCGAGAGAGTGGCGGTCTTGCTCATGTCCTCGGAGAGGAACTTGAGCCCCCCTTCCCACTGCCGGCCGGTGGCCGGTTTGAACGCCTGGCCCTGCTTGTCTGCCCCCGCCACCGGCTCGAAACTCTCGGCATAACTCACATAGGGCGAGAGGCCGTGATCCAGCTCGTAGAGGGCGCCGAGGCGCAGCGAGAGGTTGTCCTGATCGATCTGGGCCAGGGTGTTGCTCGCCGCCCCCTGATAGAGGGTCCGGCTGTCGGTGTCCATCCGGTAGCGGTCGTAGCGGGCGCCGCCGATGGCCACCAGCCGATCGAGGCGCACCTGATCCTGCAGATAGAGGCCGCTCTGGTACTGGCGGATGGTTCGGTTGTCCTGATAGTTGAAGGCCAGGTCTGCCGGCACTATCTGCTGGTGGTTCGGGTTGAAGATGTCGATGGCGGGGGCAGAGTAGTCGAGGGTATCCCGGTAGAGAATGCGCGCATCCAGATACTGGTAATCGACCCCCAGCAACAGGTTGTGCTGGGCCTTGCCCGTCTGCACCTTGCCCGCCAGCTGGTTGTCGATGACAAAGCCGCGGGACTCTTCATCGGTCAGGTAGGCGTTGCGGGCCAGGGTGCGGTTATCGGCCGCCAAGGCCGCGTTGTAGGTGTTCTGCTGGTTGGCCGAAGCATCCATGTAGCGGGCGTTTTGCAGCAGCTGCCAGTTGGCGTTGAAGTCGTGGCTCAGCTTGTAGCCGAGCAGGGTGACCTCCCGGCTGTAGTGGTTCCAGTTTTCATCGCCAAGGAAGGTGTCGCTGCCAAGCTGGCCCAGCGGATTGGACTTGACCGAGCCGCTGGCCGGCACCGTAGTGTAAATGCCGGCAGCGGGGTCTTTCTGGTAGTAGAGGTTGAGGTTTAGCAGGGTGCGCTCACTCAACTGCCAGTCGAGAGAGGGCGCCAGCACGTAGCGCTCCTCCTCTGAGGTCACCGCCTGGCCCTCTTTCTGGCGGGCTAGCCCCACCAGCCGATAGGCAAACTGATCGTTGAGGACGCCGGTGCTGTCGAGGGTCAGCTCCTTGAGATTACCGGTGCCACTCGCCAGGCTCACGCTGTGGCTGGCCTCCCGCTGGGGGCGCTTGGCGATGAGGTTCACCATGCCGCCGGGGGGCATGCTGCCGTAAAGCACGGAGGTGGGCCCCTTGAACACCTCCAGCTGCTCGATGGCCACCGGATCGATCTGGGGCTGCAGGTTCCAGTCGTTGTACTGCAGCAGCAGGCCGTCGTAGAAGTTCTGGTAGTTGTCAAAGCCGCGGATGTTGAACAGATCCAGCCGGTTGACCGCCCCGCCCCGCAGCTCGGTGTTGACGCCGGGCACGTAGCGCAGCGCCTCGCTCACCGAGCTGACGCCGCGCTGTTCCAGGGTATCACCCTCCACCACCGAAATGGCCTGGGGCGTCTCCAGGGGGTCGAGCCGGGTCTTGGTCGCGGTGTTGCGATAGGTCTCGCCGAGCACGGTCAGGGTCTCGTCGGCCCGGGTCTGTGTCGGGCGCTCGGTGGCGGCTGCCTGCACAGGGCCAGCCAACAGGGCGGAGAGGGTCGCGGCGACCAGGGTCAAAGGGGGGTGAGTGGCGTACATCTGATCCTCGAATGCAATGATTGAATAGTAACAAATCTCATTTGCATTTTATTGGGTCATTTTGCCCTTGAATTAACAATTTGGGGCATGTTGGCGCTGAAGAGGGAGAAACTGTGGTCAGTTTGGCCCCATCCGGCAACCTCAACTGACGGCAGACACGCAGGCGATGTCGAATGGATAGCAAGGCCTGGCGCAGTCAAAAGGGAAAGAGGGATAGCAGCGCGGCATCCGCCGGGCAAGGGAATAGCCGTGTCAGAGAGGGACGACGGGCAGCCAGTACTCCATGCGGGCATCCGGCTGGTTGCCGTCAAAATCGGGGGCGTAACGCTCCAGCTCGAAACCGTCCAGCCCGCGATAGCCGGAGCTCGGCAGCCAGTGCAGGATGAACCAGTTGAGGGTCTGCCCCAGCTGGCTGACGGGGCCCACGTGACTCAGCACCGCGTAGGTCTGGGCCGGCACCGGGAGGCGCGCCAGACCGGCGGACAGGCTGGCCCCCTCCTCCATCACGCAGCCCGCCCAGTAGGGGAGCGACTCGCCGGCGCCAGAGACATCCACCACCCCCACCCGCTCCTGCCCGGGTGGCAAACCGCCCGCCGTGCGCAGGGCATGCCAGATGACGGGCACCGTCTGCTGAAAGTCGGGGGCAGCGGCAAACAGCCCGCGGATCTGCCCCGTCACCCCCTGCAGGATAAAGCCCGGCTGGCTCTCGATCCGCACCTGTACCAGCCTGGCAGGCATGGGCTGCGGCAGCGCGGCCCGCACCAGGGGAGTACGCAGCCCCAGCCGCAGGCCCCGCTTGCGATAGGCCAGCGGCGAGCAACCGAACTGCTGCTTGAAGGCGCGGCTGAAGCTCACCTCGGAGCCAAAACCGTAACAGAGCGCCAGATCCAGCACCCGCTGGCGACCAGACAACAGCGCCTCTGCCGCCTGGCTCAGCTTGAGTTCGCGCACATAGTGGGCCACCGTCAGCCCCGTCTCATGGAGGAACACCCGCTGCAGCTGCCAGCGCGACCAGCAGCTCTGCTCCGCCAGCTCGGCCAGCGCCAGCGGCTGATCCAGGTTGGCGTGGATGTAGTCGAGCACCCGCTCGATGCGGGTCAGCTGGCTGTGCGGCCGGGGTTCGGCCTCTGGGGCGGAAGAGAAGCTGGTCATGGCGAGATCGGATCTGGGCTGTCGGCAAGGCGCTGCGCGCAAGGGCCCCATTAAACATGGCCGTCACCTTGGCGGCAAGGGCTGGCGATATGGTCGCGTCCGCCCTCTTGCCAGGTGGCTCGAGTGCTGGTCCGTCAAGCCAGCTTGGCAGGCTGTCACAAAAGTGACGCGTTTGCCTGTCAGATTGTTTGAAAACAAATATATCAATTACTTCAAAAAGCCCATAAAGTCCTCGTTCGAATCTTTTATGCAGGGAGAGCCTAGATGAAGAAAGTTGCCTTGATCACCGGAGCCCGTGGCGGCATCGGATCCGCCATCACCACCGCCTTGCTGGCCCAGGGGTATCGCATCATCGCCACCCACTCCAGCGCCAACGGCGCGGCGGCGCACGACTGGTATGCAGAGCAGGGTTTTCGGCCGGATCAGGTGCGGCTGCTGGCGCTGGACGTGGCCGACACCGCCATGTGTCGCGAGGCCCTGGGCCGCTTGCTGCAGGATGAAGGGCGGGTGGACGTGCTGGTCAACAATGCCGGCATCACCCGGGACGGGGCCTTCAAGCGGATGACCCCGGAGCAGTGGTTCGAGGTGATCCACACCAACCTGTGCAGCCTCTACAACGTGACCCAGCCGCTGTTCGACGCCATGTGCGAGCAACGCGATGCCCGCATCATCAACATCTCCTCGGTCAATGGCCAGAAGGGGCAGTTCGGCCAGGTCAACTACTCGGCCGCCAAGGCGGGCATGCTGGGCTTCACCAAGGCGCTGGCGGCGGAAGGGGCCCGCTTCGGGGTGACGGTCAACGCCATCGCCCCCGGCTACACCGCCACCCCCATGGTGGAGGCGATCCGCACCGACATCCTCGACAGCATCAAGGCCGACATCCCCATGCGCCGACTGGCCAAGCCGGAGGAGATCGCCGCCGCCGTGGTGTTTCTTGCCAGCGAGGCGGGTGCCTATATCACCGGCGAGACCCTGGCCATTAACGGCGGCCTCTATATGAAGTGAGGCCTGGCCTTATCTAATCGACATAGCACATCGACAGAGGGCAGCCCGCGGGCTGCCCTCTTTTTTGATCCGGCCAACCGGAACGGCCTTCTTCCTTGCCCGGACTACGGACGTGTCGCCGTGGCCCCCACCGGCTCGGCGAAGTGGCTGCGCAGGGCGGCGATCACCCGGCGCACCTTCTCCGGGATCTCCCGCTGCGGGGTGATGGCGTGGATCTCCATGGGTGGCACCCGAAAGCCCGGCAGCAGTTCCAGCAGGCGACCCGAGGCGAGATCTTCTGCGATCTCCCCCTCCGGCTGCAGCGACACCCCCTGCCCCGCCAGGGTGAACTGGCGCAGCGGCAGCACGTTGTTGCACACCACCCGCGGCTTGGGCTTGACCCTGTGCCCCTGCCCCTTTTCATCGAAGAAGGTCAGGCCGCCGCTCAGCATGTCGGCGGCCAGCCAGTCGTGTTCCAGCAGCGCCTCCGGGCTGCGCGGAGTCCCCTTGCGCGCCAGATAGGCGGGCGAGGCGCACAGCAGCATCCGGGTCTGGCCCAGCTTGCGCGCCACCAAGGTGGAGTCCGAGAGCGTGCCGACCCGCAGCGCCACGTCGATGCGCTCGGCAATGAGATCCCGCTTCTCGTCGTCGGCGATGATCTGGATGCACAGGCCGGGGTGGGCCTGCAGCAGCGGCGACAGTGCCCGTGCCAGCGGCTGGCCGGCCATCCCCACCGGGGCGGTGATCCGCACCTCCCCCAGCAGGCTGTCGCGTACCTCCGAGAGGCGCAGCTCGGTCTGGTTGAGGGTCTGCTGCAGGGACTGGCACCCCTGCCACACCACCTCCCCCGCCTCGGTCAGGTTGAGGCGGCGGGTGGAGCGGTGCAGCAGGGTGAGCCCGAGCAGGCTCTCCAGCTGGCTGATATGCTGACTGACGGCGGAGGGTGTCATGCCGAGGGCCTTGGCGGCGCCGGTCATGCTGCCCGCCTCGACCACGGCGGCGAAAATGGCGTAACGCTTGAGCTGTTCCATTATTAAATCCAGCTTATAAGTGAATGCAATTTACAACGGATTATTAAATCACATTCGGGGGCGTAGGATAGCCCCATTCCAACAGTGAAGGAGAATCTCCCATGAAAATTGCCCTGATCGGTGCCAGCGGTTTTGTCGGTACAGCCATCCTCAATGAAGCCGTCAGCCGCGGCCATCACGTCACCGCCATCGTGCGTGACGTGAGCAAGGTCGCCGCTCACCCGCAGGTCACCGCCGTGGCGGTGGATGCCCAGGACAGCCAGGCACTGGCCAAGGTGCTCAAGGGGCACGATCGGGTGATCAGCGCCTACAACCCGGGCTGGACCACCCCGGACATCTACGACCAGTACCTCAAGGGGGCCAGCGCCATCGTGGCCGCCGCCGTCGCGGCCAACAGCTGGCTGCTGGTGGTCGGCGGTGCCGGCAGTCTGGAAATCGCCCCCGGCGTGCAACTGGTGGATACCCCGGAATTCCCGGCCGAGTGGAAACAGGGGGCCCTGGCCGCCCGCGACGGCCTCACCGCCCTGCGCCGTGAAACTGCCCTCGACTGGCGTTTCGTCTCCCCGCCCGTGTTCCTGGAACCCGGCGAGAAGCGCGGCGGCTACCGGCTCGGTGCCGATCAGGTGCTGTTCAGCGGTGAACAACCGGCCGGGATCACGGTCGGCGATCTGGCCGATGGCGTGCTCAACGAAGCGGAAAAACCGGCCCACCTGCGCCAGCGCTTCACCCTGGGTTACTGAACCTGAGCCAGGCATCACACAGGGCCGCAGCGCCCGTTACACAAAGGGAGGCATCAGCCTCCCTTTTTACATCTCTGCGTTTTGCACATCTCTGCACAACCAGCGATCCTTGCCTCTTTTTGGCTCAAGTCGCGCTCCCATGGCGCTCAAGCCGGCACATGCCGAGTCAGGCCAACATGGGTGCCAAGTGCGCCGGTATATTGCCATTATCGCCGCTCAATCCGCAGCCACCCGGATGGGTGGCGAATTCTATTTCGATTTTTGTATATAACTAAGAATAATTTGTTGTTTCCGTCTTATAACTCCGAACAGTAGCATCTCCCTCAATCCAAATGGCGCCATCCCTGACAACAGGGACGCGGCCGGTTTATCGGTCAGGGCGTCGTCATTTTCATGTCAGGTGTGCGGGTAGCCTCCCGCCCCTGGCCAGTGAGGAGGTGCACATGGAACATTCACCACTGCCGATCATCGATCTCGCCACCCTCGATGGCGCCCCAGAGACCCGTCGCCAGATGCTGGCCACCCTTGGCCGGGCGGCCCGCGAGGTGGGCTTTTTCTATCTGGTCGGCCATGGCCTGAGCGAGCAAGAGCAGCAGGAAACCCTGGCGCTGGCGGCCCGCTTCTTCGCCCTGCCGCAGCAGGAGAAGCTGGCGGTGCAGATGGTGCACTCCCCCCACTTTCGCGGCTACAACCAGGTGGGGGCCGAGCTCACCCGGGCGCGGCCGGATCTGCGCGAGCAGTTCGATATAATGAACGAGGCGCAGGCCCTGCCTTCAGCGCAGATCCGTGAACCCTGGCAGCGGCTGATCGGCCCCAATCAGTGGCCTGCCGCCCTGCCCGACATGCAGGCGCAGCTGCTGGCGTGGCAGGAGAAGTTGAGCGCCATCAGCCTCACCCTGCTGGCCGCCTTCGCCGAGGTGCTGGAACAACCGGCCGGGGTGTTTGACGAGAGCATTCGCGGTGCCCCCTATCAGCACATGAAGCTCATTCACTACCCGGGGCAAGCCGAGGGGGGCAGCGGTCAGGGGGTGGGTGCCCACAAGGATCCCGGCTACCTGACCCTGGTGATGCAGGATCATCACTCCGGGCTCGAGGTGGAGACAGCGAATGGCTGGATCTCGGCGCCGCCCCTGCAGGGCGCCCTGGTGGTCAACATCGGCGAGCTGCTGGAGCTCGCCTCCAACGGCTACCTCAAGGCCACTCTGCACCGAGTGGCAAGCCCGCCGCCCGGCGTCTCGCGCCTCTCCTGCGCCTTCTTCATGGCGGCGCGGCTGGATGCCACCGTGCCGCTGCTCAGCCTCTCCCCCACGCTGGCAGCCCAGGCGCTGGGGCCCGAGAGCGACCCGACCAACCCGCTCTTTTATCAGGTGGGGGAGAACGTACTCAAAGGGAGGCTGCGCTCCCACCCGGATGTGGCGGTCCGCCACTATGGCGTCGCCCCGCCGTCGGCCAACCCGCAGATGACAAACGGGCAAACTACAAAGCGCGAACGGCGCGAGCCACAACTCGCCTGACGCTGCCATACCTAATAGACGGGGGGCGCCGCGGCGCGCCCTTCAAACGACACAAGCAGTTGGGCCACAGCCTGGCAATGACGGAGCAATACAATGAAATTCAAAACCATGAGCGTGCACAGCGGCCAGCGGATCGATCCCCAGACCGGCGCCCTCACCACCCCGCTCTACCAGAGCAGCACCTTCAGCTACTTCAACGCCCAGGCGGGCAAGGAGCGCTTCGCAGGTCAAGCCCCCGGCTTTATCTACAGCCGCTTTGGCAACCCCACCACCGCCGAACTGGAGCAGAAGCTGGCAGCGCTGGAAGGGGCCGACGAAGCGCTGGTGGTGGCGAGCGGCATGGCGGCGGTGAGCGCCATCATGTATGCCCTGGCCGACAGCGGCGATGAAGTGGCCTATATAGGCCCGCTCTACGGCGGCACCGATGCGTTCCTCAAGCAGACCTTCAGCCGCGCCGGTATCAAGGTCACCGCCTACGAGAGCGATCAGGATCTGCTGGCCAACATCCGCCCCGCCACCAAGGTGGTACTGTTCGAAACCCTGACCAACCCCACCCTCAAGGTGGTGGATCCGCGGGTGGTGGTGGAAGCGGCTCGCAAGGTGGGCGCCATTACTGTGTGTGACAACACCTTCCTCACCCCCTATCTGCTGCGCCCGCTCGAGCTTGGCATCGACATCGTCATGCACAGCGGCACCAAGTACCTGGGCGGCCACGGCGACATCATCGCCGGAGTGGTGGCGGGCTCTCACGCACTGATGAAGTCGATCCGCACCGTGGCCCTCAAGCACATCGGTTCCCCCATCGGCCCGCAGGAGGCCTACCTGCTGCAGCGCGGGGTCAAGACCCTGCCCTTGCGCATGGATGCCCACCTGCACAACGCCCAGAAGGTGGCCGACTTCCTGGCCGCCCACCCGGCGGTGAAGAAGGTGATCTACCCGGGGCTTGCCAACCATCCGGGCCACGATGCCCTCGGCGCCTTCGCCAGCGGTTTTGGCGGCATGGTGAGCATCGAACTGGAAGGCGGCTTTGCCCGTTGCGCCACCCTGCTCGACAACCTGCAGCTGTTCGTGCAGGCGGTGAGCCTGGGGGATCTGGAGAGCCTGGCCTGCCATCCGGCCAGCACCACCCACGCCGCCATGGATGAGGCGAGCCGCCTCGCCGCCGGGGTCAATGACGACCTCATCCGCTTCAGTATCGGGGTGGAAGACGCCGACGATCTGATTGCCGATCTGGCCGCCGCCCTAGCCCTGATCTGACTGTCAGCCGCTTTTGAACGCAAAACAGCCCGCCCCCTGCCAGGGGGCGGGCTGTTTTGCTTGCGACTGTCGCCCAATAGGGGCAACCCGCTAGGGAGAGAGGCGCTGCACCGGCCAGCCCAGTGCGGCCAGCTCAGGGGCCAGCGTCTTGGCATCCCCCACAACCAGGATCACCATGTCGTCGGGATCGAGCCAGCGGCGGGCCAGGTCGCGCAGGGTAAAGGGGGAAAGCTGGCTCACCTGCTTCACCTGCTGCTCCACATAATCCTGCGGCCACCCTTTGAGCAGGATGGGTTGCATGTAGGCCACCTCCTGCGGCAGCGTCTCGTAGTCGAGCGCCTGGCCATTAAGCACCCGATCCCGCAGGGTACGCACCTCCAACCGGGTCGGCCCCAGCCGCTGATACTTGTCGAGCTCCTGCAGGATCTGCCGCAGCGCCGCCCCGGTCACTGCGCTGCGTACGCTGCTTTGCAGCAGGAAATAACCCGCATCGACGTTGCCCTCGAAGGTGGCGCCGATAAAGTAGGTGTAACCCAGCTCCTCACGCAGCCGGATGTTCAACCGCTCGGCGAGGGAGACATTCATCAGCCGGGTCAGGTACTGCTCGCCGAAGGCATCCTCTGCCATGGCGCGCCGCCCCACCCGGATCTGGCTGAGCGCAGCCCCGGGATTGTCCAGCAGATAGATGGCCCGTTTGGCCTGCTGCCCACGCCACTCCAGAGAGCGCAGGGCCGCCGGCTGACCCGCTGGCTCGACCAGAAAGCCGAGGGCTTTCATCACCCGCTCCTGGGCCAGATCCCCGCTCACCACCACTTGGGCTTCCCCGCTGCGATGGACCGACTGATAAAAATGGCGCACATCGTCCAGGGTCAGCGCCCGCAGGCTGGCCACGGGATCCAGCGGCTTGCTCCCCTTGAGCAGGGCACCGAACTGCCAGTCCGCCTGCCACTGGGGATCGCGAGCCAGCTGTTGCAGCCACTGGCTGTAGTCAAACTGGCTGCGCTCGAAATCGGCGCTGCGCATGGCGGGCTGCAGCACCAATTCCCGTACCAGCGCCAGCACCTCCTCGAAATGGGAGGTGAGCCCCTGGACCTCGATGGAGCTGCGCTCCTCACCATGTTCGAATCTGATGCTGGCTCCCAGCTGGCGCGCCCGCTCCTCGATGCTCGCCTCCTGCAGCTGTTCGCTGCCAAGGGAGAGCATGGCGTCTGTCAGGGTGGCGATCCCGCCCTTGCCCTCGGGCTCGGCCCGCTCACCGCCCGGCCAGTTGATGCTCATGGCAAAGGCCGGCACTTCGTCGCTGTAGTGGCCCAGCAGAGAGACCCGCTCACCCAGCTTGGCATGCCACAGGGTCGGCATGGGCACCGGCAAGGCCCCGCCACTGGCCGGCTCCTGGCGTCGATCCAGGGTCTCCTTGATCTGCCTGGGAGCCAGCGTCTGCAGCGGCCGGGCCAGCGGCAAGGGGGGCGGCTCGACGAAGTTGGGGTTGCCCGCCTGCCACTCGGGATGCTCGGCCGGCACCACGCTCAGCACCACCCTGGGCTTGTTCAGCACATAGCGTGTCAATGCCCGCTGCAGATCGGCCGGCGTCACCCGGGCAAGGCGCTTGAGGTTGCGGTACTGGAGGTTGGGATCCTGAAACAGGGTATAACCTGTGCCCAGCTGCTCCACCTTGCCGGCCACGCTGTCCAGCGGCCAAATCCGTTTGGCGCGCAGGGCATTGACCGAGTGGGCCAGCTGCTCGCGGGTGACCCCGTCGCTGGCGAGCTGGCCGATGACCCGATCGATCTCCGCCTTGATGGGGCCAAGCTCGGCCCCCCTGGCCAGATTGGGAATGGCATGGATCATCAACTTGCATGCCAGCACATTGCATTCATGGCTGGCAGAGACGGAGACCAGCCTGCCGCTTTGCTGCAGCTCTCGCTGCAGCAGGCCACTGGCCGAGCCCCCCAGCTGATCCGCCAGCAGATCGAGGGCCTCGACCCCGGGATCACTGGCAGAGACGGTCGGATAGGCCAGCACCAGCAGGGGTTCGGCCACCCGATCGGTCAGGGTGCGATAGCGGCTCTTCTTCAGCGTCACCGGCCGCACCAGCGGCCGAGTCTGGGCCGGGGTGGCAGGCAAGGCCCCAAAATAGCGCTCGACCCAGGCCAGGGTCTGGGCCGGTTGAATGTCACCGCCGATCACCAGGGTGGCGTTGTTGGGCCCATACCAACGCAGGAAGAATTGGCGCACGTCCTCCAGGGTGAGGCGATCCAGATCCGCAACCCGGCCAAACGGCGTGTTGAAGTAGGGGTGATTGGGCGGGTAAAGCGTGCGATTCAGCGCCTCATAGAAGCGCCCATAGGGTTGATCTTCGACCAGGTTGGCGCGCTCGTTCTTGATGATGTCGCGCTGCACGTCCAGCTTCTGCTGATAGAGGGTATCGAGCAGAAACCCCATGCGATCCGCCTCCAGCCAGAGCACCTTCTCCAGCTGATTGGCCGGCAGCGTCTGGAAATAGCGGGTCTGATCCTCCTGGGTCCAGCCGTTCACATCCTTTGATCCCATCTGTTGCAGCAGGCGGTTATGGCCCTCCTCCCCCACGTGGGCCGAGCCCTGAAACATCATGTGCTCGAACAGGTGGGCCAGCCCGGACTGGCCCGGCGCCTCTTCTTCCAGCCCCACCCGGTAGTGGACCGCCACGTGCACCAGGGGATCGGAGTGATCCTGGGTCAGGATCACCGTCAGGCCATTGTCGAGCCGATATTGCTGATAGGGCACGATCAGCGGATCGGCCACTTTTTTCTGCTCCTTGACCAGCACGGGGCCGGCCAAGGCCAAGACACTGAAGAAATAGAGCAAACTCCACACGACTCTCATGTAATTTCCCAATTCTCGAACCTGAACATTATTATGGGTCACCGCTGCTGCCCTTCATTGGTCTCGCAGCAAGGGGAAAACGGCGACGGCACGCCATGGGCGTAACGCGCACTATTGAGCATATAAATATTATTTTCGCCCCCCACGGGGCTGCCGCGAGCCGGCCGCCACGCCGCGTCGGATCACCTGCTGCCACGGCCTCGTGGTATCGGCCTGGCCAGGCGGTCAGTGTAATCAATCGGGCTCGCACTGGATATCTTGAATGGATATTCATTTGTAACAAGGCATATATCCCGCCCATTCCGCGAGCCCACCGCCCCCTATTTTGTGGTACAGATGGAATAGAACGAGTCGGCTACCAGGGCGGCTGCGGGAATATATTTCCGGCACTGACTGCTCGGTCAGGAAATAATCGATGCGCCACAGTTAATATCTATTTAGTTAATAACAGTGCCACTGCATTGCAAAACCAAGACCCCATGCCTTGCAGCGTCAATGGCATCGAGCCTGCCCTGTTCCTGCCAAAAAAACAGGGGGCCTGAGCCCCCTGTCGTCGTTCCCGATTGCCATCACCCGCGGTCCAGCAGGATGTTGAGCATGCGGCGCAGCGGCTCGGCGGCGCCCCACAGCAGCTGGTCGCCCACGGTGAAGGCGGCCAGGTACTCCGGCCCCATGTTTAGCTTGCGCAGACGACCGACCGGGATGCTGAGGGTGCCGGTGACGGCGGCCGGGGTCAGCTCACGGGCGGTGATGTCGCGATCGTTGGGGATCACCTTGACCCAGTCGTTGTGGGCGGCCAGCAGGGCTTCGATCTCGGCCAGCGGCACGTCTTTTTTCAGCTTGATGGTGAAGGCCTGGCTGTGGCAGCGCAGGGCGCCGATGCGCACGCACAGACCATCCACCGGAATGGCGGCGTTTTCGATGCCCAGGATCTTGTTGGTCTCTGCCTGGCCCTTCCACTCTTCACGGCTCTGGCCGTTGTCGAGCTTGGTGTCGATCCAGGGGATGAGGCCACCGGCCAGCGGCACACCGAAGTTGTCCACCGGCAGGGTGCCGGAGCGGGTCTTCTCGGTGATCTTGCGCTCGATGTCGAGGATGGCGGAGGCGGGATCCGCCAGCTCCACCGCCACTTCATCACGCAGCAGCCCCATCTGGGTGACCAGCTCGCGCATGTGGCGCGCACCGCCGCCGGAGGCGGCTTGATAGGTGGCCACGCTCACCCACTCCACCAGATCGGCCTTGAACAGGCCACCCAGGGCCAGCAGCATCAGGCTGACGGTGCAGTTGCCGCCGACGAAGGTCTTGATGCCGTCGTTCAGGGCATGCTCGATGACGTCGCCGTTGACCGGATCCAGGATGATGACCGCGTCCTTCTCCATGCGCAGGGAGGAGGCGGCATCAATCCAGTAACCCTGCCAGCCGGCGGCTTTCAGGCGCGGATAGACATCCTTGGTGTAGTCGCCGCCCTGGGCGGTGATGATGACGTCCTGTGCGGCCAGCGCCTCGATGTCGAAGGCATCCTGCAGGGTGCCGGCATCGACGCCGAAATTGGGGGCGGCCTCACCGGCCTGGGAGGTGGTGAAGAAGGTGGGCTGAATGCGGGCAAAATCCTTCTCTTCCTGCATCCGGCTCATCAACACCGAACCCACCATGCCACGCCAACCGACCAAACCTACTTTTTTCATAATGTCCTACCCTGGATAGCTGCTTATAGAAACCGAGTGTGATACCCGTGATCCCTTGTCCGGCGCGGGCCGTTTACAAGCGGTTCACAAAATATGGGTTGCGAAAAATGCGTCTGTCCACATTACGGATTGTGACGGCGGGCGCAAGTCGAATTGCGCAATATTCTGTGCCGTTCGCTGCAATATCCGTCAGCCTGGCCGGCCTGCGGGCAGCCGGTTGGCATCCCGTCACGACTTGGGGCATCATTGAGACCGACCGGCAGCCCCGCTGCCCCTCGGGGACGACCCCGAGGCCTCCTGATGCGCAGGGACGACCCTGCTTCCTGCGGAATCTGCCTTATGTCCTGGTTGCTCCTGCTGCTGGCCGGTCTGTTCGAGGTCGCCTGGGCCATCGGCCTCAAATACACCAACGGTTTCAGCCGTCCCCTGCCCACCCTGCTGACTCTCTCTGCCATGGGGGTGAGCGTGCTGCTGCTCGCCATGGCGGTCAAACAGCTGCCCCTTGGCACCGCCTACGCGGTCTGGACCGGCATCGGCGCGGTCGGTACCGTGCTGATGGGGATCTGGCTGTTCAACGAACCGGCCACCCTCGCCCGGGTGCTCTGCCTGCTGCTGATCATCGGCGGGATCCTGGGTCTGAAATTCATCGGCTGAGCCGTGACCCTGGGCGGTTGAAAGGAGAGCAAAACGGGGCATGGGCCCCGTTTTTTGCCTGCCAAACGCGCCGACCCCTGCTATTATCTGCGGCCAAACATGAGCCAATAAAAATCAGGATATCGTGATGACCGACCACACTTTTATTCCCGGCAAGGACGCGGCGCTGGAAGACTCCATCGAACGCTTCCAGACCAAGCTGCAAGCCCTGGGGTTTGATATCGAAGAGGCCTCCTGGCTCAACCCCGTGCCCAACGTCTGGTCCGTGCACATCCGGGACAAGGAGTGCTCCCTCTGTTTCACCAACGGCAAGGGTGCCAGCAAGAAGGCGGCGCTCGCCTCCGCCCTCGGCGAATATTTCGAGCGTCTCTCCACCAACTACTTCTTCGCCGACTTCTATCTGGGTGAGCAGGTTGCCAATGGCGACTTCGTGCACTACCCGAACGAGAAGTGGTTCCCCATCGAAGGGGATCAGCTGCCCGCCGGTCTGCTCGACAGCTTCACCCGCAAGTTCTACAACCCGGACGGTGAAGTGACCGCCGACATGCTGGTGGATCTGCAATCCGGCAACGAGGAGCGCGGCATCGTCGCCCTGCCCTTCGAGCGCCAGTCCGATCACCAGACCGTCTACATCCCGATGAACATCATCGGCAACCTCTACGTCTCCAACGGCATGAGCGCCGGCAACACCAAGACCGAGGCCCGCACCCAGGGCTTGTCCGAGGTGTTCGAGCGCCACGTCAAAAACAAGATCATCGCAGAAGCGCTGAGCCTGCCGGAGATCCCGGCCGAGGTCATTGCCCGTTACCCCGGCATCAAGGCCTCCATCGAGGCGCTGGAAGCCGAAGGCTTCCCCATCTACAGCTTCGATGCCTCCTTGGGTGGCCGCTACCCGGTCATCTGCGTGGTGCTGCTCAACCCGAGCAACGGCACCTGCTTTGCCTCCTTCGGCGCCCACCCGCGCTTCGAAGTGGCCTTCGAGCGTACCGTCACCGAGCTGCTGCAAGGCCGCAGCCTCAAGGATCTGGATGTGTTCGTACCGCCCTCGTTTGACAACGAACAGGTGGCGGATCACCACAACCTGGAGACCCACTTCATCGACTCCTCAGGCCTCATCAGCTGGGACCTGTTCAAGCAGGATGCGGACTTCGAGTTTGCCGACTGGGACTTCCGCGGCACCTCGCAGGAGGAGTTCGACCACCTGATCGGCATCTTCCACGAGCTGGAACAGCCGGTCTACATCGCCGACTACGAGCACCTGGGCGTCTACGCCTGCCGCATCCTGGTGCCCGGCATGTCCGACATCTATCCGGCCGAAGATCTGCTGCTGGCCAACAACACCATGGGTGCCCACCTGCGGGAGACCATACTGGCGCTGCCGGCGCTGGAGTGGGACGCGGAGCAGTACATGGCGCTGTTCGACCAGCTGGATGAAGAGGGTCACGACGAGCGCACCCGGGTGCGCGAGCTGCTCGGCATCGCCGCCGCCAAGGGCTCCGCCCTGCACACCCTGCGGGTAGGCGAGCTCAAAGCCATGCTGGCGCTGGCCGCCGGCGAACTCGACACGGCGCTCGATCTCATCGACTGGACCATGGAGTTCAACCAGTCGGTGTTCCCGGCCGATCGCGCCAACTACTATCGTGCCCTGCGCGCCTGCGTCGAGCTGTTCCTGGACGAGGATCGTGACCCCGAGCAATACCGCGCCGTGTTTGCCCGCATGTATGGCGAGCAGACGCTGGCGCAGGCTTGGGCCCACGCCAGCGGTGAAGCGCGCTTCCACGGACTGGCTGCCGCCGATCTCTCCCTCAGCCAGTTCCCGCTGCACCAGAAACTGCTGGCTGCCTACGAGAAGCTGCAGAAGGCCAAACGAGCCCATTCATGGGGTTGATGTGGTAACATTCCGAAGGGGCCCTGATGGCCCCTTCTCTTTTATGGTCAGCCAAGTGGCCATTTGTTATTCAAAGATGAAATAAAAAACAAAAAATACCTCTTAGGGGGTTGCCAACAAGGAGTAGCGAGTGCTGGGGAGACGCAAAGATGCCTTGCCGGCACACTTTTTCAGGGATGAAAAATAAATTGTTTAAAATCATGACATTAAAAAAACCACGTTTCTGTTTCAGCTGAAACCTGGTGTAAAGAATCGCTGCCGGGGGACTCAAATATTTGTAGTAAAATTACATTCACAATCTGCAATTCTTGATCGGAGTCAATTTTGACGATCTGGCCCTTTGTTATGATTTCCACAGGCAAAACATCAGGTACATGAGAATTGAAAGCAGAATCTCCCTTTGATTGTCTCAAGCCAGAAGCCATCGCTGCACTGGCAGAAGATATAACCTATGCCAAGGCCACCAAGCCCGCATACAAGGTCATCCCCCTGGCCATCACAGCTGGCGCCTTCATCGCCATCGCTTTCGTCTTCTACATCACAGTCACCACGGGTGCCGGCAATGTGGCCTGGGGCCTCAGCAAGCTGGTCGGCGGTCTCTGTTTCGCTCTTGGCCTGATCCTCTGCGTGCTGCTCGGCGCCGAGCTGTTCACCTCCACCACCCTCACCCTGGTGGCCAAGGCGGCAAATCGCATCACCTGGGCCCAGCTGTTCAAGAACTGGGGACTGGTCTACTTCGGCAACCTCATCGGCGGTCTCATCATTGTCGGCCTCATCATCATGTCGGCCGAATACATGGCGGCAGATGGTCAGTGGGGCCTCAACGCCCTCAAGGTGGCCCAGCACAAGATCCACCACACCTTCTTCGAAGCCGTGGCGCTTGGCATCCTCTGCAACCTCATGGTGTGTCTCGCCGTGTGGATGGCGTTCGGCGCCCGCAGTGCCACCGACAAGGTGATGGTCATGCTGCTCCCCGTCGCCATGTTCGTGGCCTCCGGTTTTGAGCACAGCATCGCAAACATGTTTATGATCCCGGTCGGCATCGCCATTCACAGCGTCGCAGGCCCGGAATTCTGGCAGGCCATCGGCCAGGATCCGGCGACCTTTGCCGACCTGACCGTATCCAACTTCGTCCTGCACAACCTCATTCCTGTCACCATAGGTAATATCATTGGTGGTGGCGTCATGGTTGGGCTGACTTACTGGTTTATCTTCCGTCGCCATCATTAAGGATGGCGGCAGACACATAAATACCTTGAGAGGTAATGAAAATGGCAGAACTTAACGAACAGTTCCAAAAAGCATGGGAAGGCTTCGCGGCCGGTGAATGGCAGACCTCTGTCAACACCCGTGACTTCATCCAGAAGAACTACACCCCGTATGAAGGTGACGAGTCCTTCCTGGCTGGCGCGACCGAAGCTACCACCAAGCTGTGGGACAAGGTCATGGAAGGCATCAAGATCGAGAACCGCACCCACGCGCCGGTCGATTTTGATACCGACCTGCCCTCCACCATTACCGCTCACGATGCCGGCTATATCGATCAGAGCCTGGAGCAAATCGTTGGTCTGCAGACCGACAAGCCGCTCAAGCGCGCCATCATCGCCAACGGCGGCATCAAGATGGTCAAGACCTCTTGCGAAGTGTACGGTCGTCAGCTGGACCCCATGGTCGAGAAGATCTTCACCGAGTACCGCAAGACTCACAACCAGGGCGTGTTTGACGTCTACACCAAAGACATCCTGAACTGCCGCAAGTCCGGCGTCATCACCGGTCTGCCGGATGCCTACGGCCGTGGCCGTATCATCGGTGACTACCGTCGTGTTGCCCTGTACGGTATCGACTTCCTGATGGCCGACAAACTGGCCCAGTTCAAGTCCCTGCAGGCTGACCTGGAAAACGGTGTCAACCTGGAAGCCACCATCCGTCTGCGCGAAGAGATCTCCGAGCAGCACCGTGCCCTGGCCCAGATGAAGGTGATGGCTGCCAAATATGGTTGCGACATCTCCGTTCCGGCCAAGACCGCCAAAGAAGCCGTACAGTGGACCTACTTCGCCTACCTGGCGGCGGTCAAGTCCCAGAACGGCGCGGCCATGTCCTTCGGTCGTACCTCCAGCTTCCTGGACATCTACATCGAGCGTGACCTGCAAAAAGGCCTGATCACCGAGCAAGAAGCCCAGGAGCTGATGGACCACATGGTCATGAAGCTGCGTATGGTTCGCTTCCTGCGTACCCCGGAATACGATTCACTGTTCTCCGGCGACCCGATGTGGGCTACCGAGACCCTGGCTGGTATGGGCGTTGACGGCCGTACCCTGGTCACCAAGAACAGCTTCCGTATGTTGAACACCCTGTACACCATGGGCCCGTCCCCTGAGCCGAACCTGACCATCCTGTGGTCCGAGAAGCTGCCGGTCGGTTTCAAGAAGTACTGTGCCAAGGTATCCATCGAGACCTCTTCCGTTCAGTACGAGAACGACGACCTGATGCGTCCGGACTTCAACAACGATGACTATGCCATCGCTTGCTGTGTGTCCCCGATGATCGTCGGCAAACAGATGCAGTTCTTCGGTGCTCGTGCCAACTTGGCCAAGACCATGCTGTACGCCATCAACGGCGGTATGGACGAGAAGATGAAGCTGCAGGTGGGTCCGAAGACCGACATGATCACCTCCGAGTACCTCGAGTACAACGACGTGATGGATCGTCTGGATCACTTCATGGACTGGCTGGCCAAGCAATACGTTGCCGCGCTGAACATCATCCACTACATGCACGACAAGTACAGCTACGAAGCCTCTCTGATGGCGCTGCACGACCGTGACGTCTATCGCACCATGGCTTGCGGCATCGCCGGTCTGTCCGTTGCGGCTGACTCCCTGTCTGCCATCAAGTACGCCAAGGTCAAGCCGGTTCGTGACGAAGATGGCGTGGCCATCGACTTCGAAATCGAAGGCGAGTACCCGCAGTTCGGTAACAACGACGCTCGCGTCGATGACATCGCCTGTGACCTGGTCGAGCGCTTCATGAAGAAAATTCAGAAGCTGAACACCTACCGTGGTGCCGTGGCTACCCAGTCCGTGCTGACCATCACCTCCAACGTGGTGTACGGCAAGAAGACCGGTAACACCCCGGATGGCCGTCGCGCCGGTGCGCCGTTTGGCCCGGGTGCCAACCCGATGCACGGTCGTGACCAGAAGGGTGCCGTTGCTTCCCTGACTTCCGTCGCCAAGCTGCCGTTCGCTTACGCCAAAGATGGTATCTCCTATACCTTCTCCATCGTGCCGAACGCGCTGGGTAAAGACATGGAAGCCCAGAAAGCCAACCTGGCCGGTCTGATGGATGGTTACTTCCACCACGAGTCCAACCTGGAAGGTGGTCAGCACCTGAACGTCAACGTGATGAACCGTGAAATGCTGCTGGACGCCATGGAAAACCCGGAAAAATATCCGCAGTTGACCATCCGCGTATCCGGTTATGCCGTTCGCTTCAACTCTTTGACCAAGGAGCAACAGCAAGACGTCATCACCCGTACCTTCACCGCCTCTCTGTAATAGAGTCTCGGTGAACAAAAACCGGCGCCCAGGCGCCGGTTTTTTTATGCCTGATAGTCAGGGAATATAGGCCTGAAAATCTGCAGGCAAGGCCGGCACTCCCCTTCTCTCACCCCGCCTTGTTCAGGGTCGCTCCCCTGCCGCCAGACGGCGGTTGATATCGGCAATGACCGGGGCGATATCCGCCAGGGTGTCGATGACATAGTGGGCCCCCGCCGCCCGCAGCTTGGCCTCGGCCGGCGCGCGCCGGGCGGCGATCTCCGCCTCGCTCATGGCGGCAAACTCCTCCCAGGTAACGCCGAACTCGTTGCCGGAGACCGACAGGCCCACCGTCCACATGCCCGCATTCAGCCCCTCGCTGATGCCCGGCACCGCATCATCCACCTTGATGCAGCGATGCACCGCGCTTATTCCCAGCTCAATCACGTTGGCCAGCGCCATCCAGGGGCCGGGGCGACCACCCGCCTTGAAATCGTCGGTAGCGACCCAGTGATCCGGGCGATAGCCGTGATCCAACGCCGCCGGTACCAGCGCTTCCATCACCGGACGGGGGTAACCGGAGCAGGAGCCGATGCGCAGCCCCTTCTCCCGCAAGGCGTCCAGCACCGGCAACACACCCGGGATGGGGGCGGCGAAGCGGGTCACCGCCGCAATCTGCAGCGGCATAAAGGTGTGATAGAGGTGGTCCACCTCGGCGTGGCTCATGGGGTGGCCAAAGCGGGCCTGCCAGCGCGCATCCACCGAGGGCAGCCGGCCGAGCGCCGCGATATGGTCCCATTTGCCCAGCCCCATGGGCTGGCGCGCCTCATCCAGGGTCACAGCAAAGTCATAGGCACGGGCGAAGGCCTCGACGAAGATGGAGGTGGGGGCGAAGGAGCCGAAATCGACGACGGTGCCGGCCCAGTCGAGGATCAGCGCCTCCACGTCGGTGGTCGGGTCTACAGCAATCTGCAAGTCAGTCATGGTGGTGTTCCTGTTTCGGTGAAAGTGCGATCTCGCCAAGGGCACGATCGAGAATGGCGATGGCGCGCACCAGATCGGCGCGGGCGATATTGAGCGGGGGCGAGAGCTGGATGACATTGCCCTGGGAGACCTTGAAGCTGAGGCCGAGCTCCAGGCAGCGGTAGAGCAGCCGCTCGGCGGCCTGGCTATTGCGGGTACGACTCTGGTGATCGACCACCAGATCGAGCGCCCAGAGCAAACCGATACCGCGCACCTGCCCGATCAGCGGGTGACGCTCGGCAAGCGCCGCGAGCTCGCACGCCATAAAGCGGCCATCCTCCTGCACCTTGGCCAGCAACCCCTCTTCACGGATGGTAGCGATGGTCGCGAGCGCCGCCGCGCAGCCGATGGGGCTCTTCTCGTGGGTGTAGTGACCGAGCGAAATAGCTGCGGCCTGATTGAAACGGTCGCGGGTGATGAGCGCGGCAAACGGCACCACCCCGCCCCCCAACCCCTTGCCCAGACAGATGATGTCGGGCTCGATGCCGAATTCCTCGAAACTGAACCAATGGCCGGTGCGACCCAGGGCATTCGGGATCTCGTCGGCGATCAGCAGCACCTTGTGGCGATCGCAGATCTCCCGCACCCGCTGCCAGTAGGCCTTCGAGGGCACCTGTACATCGGTATTGCGGATGGGCTCGGCGATAAAGGCGCCGATGCCTCCCTCCTTCTCGATGACGTACTCCAGATAATCGGCGTAGTGCAGGTCATCCCCTTCCCCGCGATACCAGACGCCGCGATAACGGGTGGGGGGCGGGATGCGCTCCACTCCGGCCATCAAGGGGCCCATACCGGCGCGAAAGCAGGCCTCGCCGCCGACCGAGATGGCATCGAGGGAGGCGCCGTGAAAGGCATCCCAGAGGGACACCACCTTGCTGTTGCCGGTGATAAAGCGGGCAAGCTTCAGGGCAATCCCCACCACTTCGCTGCCGCCGGGGGCGAACAGCACCCGGTTGAGATCGCCGGGGGCCAGCTCGGCCAGGGTACGGGCGCAGTCGATAGCGACCTGAAGGGTGTAGCGGCGGGGCGCGAACGGCAGATCGGCGAGTTGCTGCTGCACCGCGGCCACCACCCTGGGGTGGCCGTGGCCCAGCTGATGAACGCTGTTGCCGTGAAAATCGAGATACCGTTTGCCCGATACGCTGGTCAGCCAACTCCCCTGCACGCGATCAAGCAGATCGAGACAGGGGGTGGAGAGCGCCTGATGGAGGAAGTAGCGGCTATCCTCCGCCAATCCCGCCTGCACCGCCTCGCTCTGACCTGCCCACCAGCGCGCCCGCCCCTCGCCAAGGTTGATATCCCCTTCGCTGTCGGCGCGGCCGCTGCCATGCAGCTTATTGTCATGTAAATCGCAGCCATGCAGATCGCGACCGTGAAGCGCTTGGCTCGTCATCGTGCTTCCCCCTGCCAGTAGCAGGCGCTGGCCATGGCGGCGAGCAGATCCCGCACCCGCGCTGGGGTCACATCGCCGATATTGCCGATACGGAAGCAGTCGGCCTGCGAGACCTTGCCCGGATAGATAACAAAACCCTGCCCCTTGAGCCGCTGGTAGAAGTCGGCGAAGCGGTAGTCAGGGTGGGTCGGAGAGTAGAAGGCGGTGATGATGGGGGATTGCCATTTTTCTGGCAGCAGCGGCGCAAAGCCGAGCTCAGCCATCCCCGTCACCAGGGTGCGCTGGTTCTCGCTGTAGCGCCGATGGCGGGCTTCAATGCCCCCCTCCTCTTCCAGCTCGCGCAGCGCCTGAGCAAAGGCGAGTACGGTATGGGTGGGCGAGGTAAAGCGCCACTTGCCCCCCTGCTGCTCCATGGTCTGCCACTGGGCATGCAGGTCGAGGGAGACCGAGCGGGCGCGACCGGCGCAGGCCGTGAGCGCCACGCGGCGAGCGATGACGAAGCCAAAACCCGGCACCCCCTGAATGCACTTGTTGGCCGAGCTGATAAGAAACTCGATGCCAAGGCGCCCCATGTCGATGGGGATGCCACCAAAGCTGCTCATGGCATCGACGATAAGGCGAATGCCGCGGCGCTGGCAGAGCGCAGCCATCTCCTCCAGCGGGTTGAGCATGCCGGTGGTGGTCTCGCAGTGCACCATGGCCAGATGGGTGATCTCGGGGTGGCGCGCCAGCATCGCCTCGATGGCGGCGGGTTCCGGGCGGGTGGTCTCGCCGCAATCCAGCTCATGGTGACGCAAGCCAAGGCAGCGGGCCATCTCCCCCATGCGGGCGCCGTAGGCGCCGTTGTTGATGATCAGCAGACACTCGTCGGCGCCTATCGCCGAGCCCAGCACGCTCTCCACCACATAGCTACCACTCCCCTGCAGCAGCACGGCGCTGTAGTCGCTTTCATATTCCGGGCCGGTGGCGAGACGCACCAGCTCGCGGCGAATGGGCTCCACCACGCCCTGGTTGTAGTCCGCATCCCAGGTGCAACTGTCTTGCAGCATGGCGGCACGCACCGTGGCTGTGGTCGAGAGGGGGCCCGGGGTCAACAGCAGGTAATCGACGGCGGCAGGGGCCGCAGGAATATGGGTCATGACTTCGCTCCTTTTGGTATATACCAGAATGAGCGCATTGTGGGTAACTGCCCCGCCAAGGTCAAAGGGGTGGGGTTACGTGCAACAAAAAATTCATTTTCAGCGCCGGGATCGCGATAATCTAGGAAGCCTGAACAGCAGGGGCGATGCTGGTATCTACCAACATGTTTTTATTTCGTCGTTTAACGGTCGGGCTGATGACCAGCCCTGCGCCCAGCCCATTGCCCAACTCATTGCACAACTTATTGCAAAACCAGGGATTTTCATGAGCAAACCCCAATATCTGCAGATCAAGGATGCCCTCGCCAACCAGATCCTGGCGGGGGGCCTGGCCCCCAACGACAAGCTCCCCTCCGAGCGACTGCTGGGGGAACTCTACGCCACCACCCGGGTCACCATCCGCGAGGCCCTGGTGCAGCTGGAGGCGAACGGCCTTATCTATCGGGAGGATCGCCGCGGCTGGTTCGTCACCCCGCCCCGCTTCAGCCTCAACCCAAGACGCACCTCCAACTTTCACCAGATAGTGCGGGAGCAAGGGGGCGAGCCGCGCACCGAATTGCTGGAAAAAAGCCGCCAGGCGGTGCCGCCGGCGCTGATGGCGCAGTTGCAGCTCAAGCCGTTCGACAGCCTGTTTCTGCTCAAGCGGCTGCGCTACGCCAACGGGCGCGCCATCTGCTATTGCGAGAACCACTGCCTGCCAGAGCGGGTACCCGGCCTGCTGGAGCTGGATCTCAACGGCAGCCTGACCGAGATCTATCAGGCCCATTACGATCTTCACTACGCCCGCATGCAGGTGCGCTTCTTCCCCACCGCCCTGCCGGACGAGGTGGCCAAGGCGCTGGGGGCCACCGCCGGTCTGCCCGCCCTGCGCCTCGAGCGACTCAACTTCGATCAGCACGGCCGGGTGCTCGACTTCGATCTGGAGTACTGGCGCCACGACAGTCTGGAGATCGAGGTGGATACCCAGGATTAGTCACGGACAAATCAGGAACGGGAAAACGTCACGGGGCTGTCACGGTCACGTCATAAAGATCCCCTAGCCTCTCTCTCGACCAATCTGGTTTATACCAAGACAATTTAACTGGAGAAGAGGATGAAACAGGGAACCCATCTGCTGGCCGCCGCCGTGTTGGCTGCCACGACAGCCCCGGCACTGGCCGCAACCGATCTCACCGTCTACACCGCCTTCGAACCGGAGCAGCTCAGCGAGCTGAAAACCGCGTTCGAGCGCCAGCATCCGGACATCAACATCAAGTGGGTGCGTGACTCCACCGGCGTGGTCACCGCCCGCCTGCTGGCAGAAAAAGCCCAGCCCAAGGCAGACGTGGTATGGGGACTGGCGGCTACCAGCCTGATGCAGCTCGATCAGCAACAGATGCTCAATGCCTATGCCCCGAAAGGGCTGGAAAAGCTCGACAGCCGCTTTCGCGACAGCAAGGCCGAGCCGCACTGGATCGGTCTGGACGCCTTCTTCAGCGCCATCTGCATCAACAAGGTAGAGGCCGAGAAACAGGGGATCCCGGCCCCCACCAGCTGGGCCGACCTCACCAAGCCCATCTACAAGGGCAAGGTGATCATGCCCAACCCCAGCTCCTCCGGCACCGGCTACCTGAGCGTCGCCGGCTGGCTGCAGACCATGGGCGAGCAGCAGGGCTGGCAATTTATGAACGGCCTGCACCAGAACATCGACCGTTACACCCACTCGGGCTCCGCCCCCTGCAAGTTGGCCGCCAGCGGCGAGACGGTGATCGGTATCTCCTTCGACTTCCCGGCTACCAGCCTCAAGGCCAAGGGTGCCCCCATCGAGGTGGTGTTCCCGAAAGAGGGTTCGGGCTGGGACATGGAAGCCGCCGCCATCATCAAGGGCACCCCCAAGCTCGAAGCCGCCAAGCAGCTGCTCGATTTTGCCGCTACCGAACAGGCCAACGCCCTTTATAACAAGTCGTTTGCCGTGGTCGCCATCCCGGATGTAGCCAAGCCCAGAGCGGGCTATCCGGCGGATATCAAGGGTCAGATGATCGACAACGACTTTGGCTGGGCAGCCCGCGAGCGCAACACCATCCTGGCCCAGTGGAGCGCCAGCTTCGACGGCAAGACCGAAGCCAAGCAGTAATCCCGCTGAGGGCTGGTTTGTGCGATGGCAGCAAATCGCCGCCGACAGATCCATTGCTGAAGGCCAACCCAGGTTGGCCTTCTTTTTTTGGCATCGCCCCCGTGTTTGTTCGTCCTCAATGGGTGGCGCCTCTCCCATTCACACGCAACCAAACCACCCGCTGGCGACCCGATGTCATCTGACTGTCATCAAGCCGTCATCCCCCGATCACCTGACCGTCACACTTCACCCGCAAACTGGTATATACCAAATCAGTAGCGAGTCGGACCATGACCCAGCCCTATCTGGACATTCAACATCTCAACAAGCAGTTCGGTGCTTTTCAGGCCCTCAAGGGGATCTCTCTGACCATTGAACCTGGGGAGTTTATCTGCTTTCTCGGCCCCTCCGGCTGCGGCAAGACCACCTTGCTCAGAGCCATCGCCGGGCTGGATCTGCCGGACAGCGGCGAGATCTGGCAAGGGGGGCGCAACATCTCCCGCCTGCCGCCCCAGCAGCGCGATTTTGGCATCGTGTTTCAGTCCTACGCCCTCTTCCCCAACCTGACGGTGGCCCAGAACATCGCCTTCGGCCTTGAGAATCAGGGGCTGGCGCGGGACCTTATCAAGGAGCGGGTCGATCACTGGCTGGGGCTGGTGGATCTCACCGCCCAGTCCCACAAATACCCGAGCCAGATCTCCGGCGGCCAGCAGCAGCGGGTGGCGCTGGCCCGGGCGCTCGCCCTCTCCCCCGGCCTGCTGCTGCTGGACGAACCCCTCAGCGCCCTGGATGCGCTGGTGCGCACCCACCTTCGCAGCGAGATCCGCGCCCTGCAACAGCGCCTCGGCATCACTACCATCATGGTGACCCACGATCAGGAAGAGGCGCTGACCATGGCCGACCGCATCGTGGTAATGGAGGGCGGCCGCATCGTGCAGGTGGGCACCCCGCAGGAGATCTACCACCAGCCTGCCAGCCGCTTCGTGGCAAGCTTTGTCGGCACCATGAACTTCCTGGAGACCCTGGTGCTGAGTTCCAGCCAGGTGCGCCTCAACGAACAACCGCTGCAGCTCGCCAACCGGGCTGCGGCCGGCAACAAATTGCAGGTGGCGATCCGCCCCGAGGCGATCACCCTGGGTGCACCGAGCAAGCCCTATCTTGGTCAACATGGCATCCAGGCGCAGATCGATCAGGTGGAGTTTCTCGGCGCCGCCCAGCGCCTTATTTGCACCGCCGACACCTATCTGGGCCCGCAGCAAATTCTGGTGGAGCGCCCGACCCACGAGCTGCCCCGCCACGAACAGGGTGGCTGGCGCAGCGGCATGCGCTGCTCGCTGCACTGGCCCGCCGAAGCGATGCAGCTGTTTGAAGGAGATCGACCATGACAGCTCCCCTTGCGACCTCCTCCCTGCTGCCGCCAGCGACAGCCCGCCAAGACTCTCGTTGGCAGCGGCTTTGCCCTGGCTGGAGCCGGGATCAACTGCTGCAGCTGATCCTGCTTTTGCTTGGCATCGCCCTGCTGGTGGGGGGCCTCTTGCTGCCGCTGCTCACCATGCTGCAAAAGAGCCTGCAGGATGAGAACGGCCTCTGGGTAGGCCTTGCCAACTTCAGCGCCTACTTCGACTCCCCTCATCTGGGCCACACCATAGGCAACACCCTCTGGCTCGGGGTGCTGATCACCGCCCTGGTGGTGACAATCGCCTTTAGCTACGCCTATGCCCTCACCCGCACCTGCATGCCGGGCAAGAGCCTGTTTCGCCTCATCGGTTTGATCCCACTGTTGATGCCCTCCCTGCTGCCCGCCATCAGCCTGGTCTACTGGTTTGGCAATCAGGGGATCGCCAAGGGGCTGCTCGGCGGCGAGAGCATCTACGGCCCCATCGGCATCGTCATTGGTCTGGGCTTCTGGTGCTTTCCCCACGCCCTGATGATCCTGATCACGGCGCTCGGTCAGAGCGACGCCCGCCTCTATGAAGCCTCCCGGGTGCTCGGCAGCAGCGGCTGGCGCACCTTTGTCACCGTCACTCTGCCCACCGCCCGTTATGGCCTGCTCAGCGCCGCCATCGCCGTCTTCACCCTCACCATCTGCGACTTCGGGGTGGCCAAAGTGATTGGCGGCCAGTACAGCGTGCTGGCTACCGACATCTACCGGCAGGTGATCGGGATGCAGAACTTCTCCCTCGGTGCGGTTGCCAGCGTCACCCTGCTGCTGCCGGCGCTCTTGAGCTTTGCGCTGGAACACAGGGTGCGCAGCAAGATGCAGGAGCAGAGCAGTACCAAGGCGGTGCCCTATTGCCCCAAACCCCATCGGCTGCGGGATCTGCTGGCGCTCGGCTGGTGCACTCTCTGGGCCCTGCTGTTTCTGGCGCTGGTGGGCATGGCGGTTTATGGCTCGCTGGTGCAGTTCTGGCCCTACAACCTCGCTCTGACGCTGGATCACTACGCCTTTGACAGCAACAGCGTCTACGGCTGGCAGCCCTTTACCAATACCTTGCAGCTGGGTCTTTTTACCGCCCTTGTGGGCACAGTGCTGGTGATGGTGCTGGCCTGGGCGCAGGAGAAGGGACGCCACTTTGCATGGCTGCGTCAGTTGCTGCACCTCTTGGCCATGCTGTCGCTGGCGGTGCCCGGCATGGTGCTGGGGCTGGGTTACATCTTCTTTTTCAACGGCAATCCGCTCTTTGGCACTCTTTATGGCACTCTGCCGCTGATGGTGCTCTCCTGCGTCATCCACTACTACACAGTGGGTCATATGACGGCGCTGACCAGCCTCAAGCAACTGCCCAAGGAGCTGGAGCTGGTGGCCATCTCATTGCGCATTCCGCTCTGGAAAGCGTTCTGGCGAGTCACCCTGCCCGCTTCCCTGCCCGCACTGCTGGAGATCTTCATCTATCTGTTCGTCAACGCCATGACCACCACCTCGGCGGTGATCTTCCTCTATTCGAGCGACAGCGTGCTCGCCTCCATCGCCGTGCTGAACATGGAGGACTCCGGCGATACCGCCGCGGCCGCCGCCATGGCCACCCTGATCCTGCTGGCCGCCGCCACCGTCAAGCTGCTCCAGCTCTTTTTGAGCCGCACCCTGCTGGATCGCACCCAGCGCTGGCGCCACCCATAACCTTGTCGAGGAGTCATCATGTCCACTCTCCCCTTCTGGCTGGCCGAAGCGCTCGCCGCCGAACAGCCCGCGCCGCCCACGACCCTTCACGGCCACCACGAGGTCGACGTCTGCATCGTCGGTGGCGGCTTTACCGGGCTGTGGAGCGCCATCGCCCTTAAAACAGCCGAGCCACACTTGCGTATCCTGGTGCTGGAGAAAGATCGCTGCGGCAGCGGCGCCTCCGGGCGCAACGGCGGCTGCCTGCTCACCTGGTCGGCCAAGTACCTGACGTTAAAGCGCCTCTTTGGCGAACAGCAGGCCGCCTGGCTGGTGCAAAAATCCGAGCAGGCGGTACACGAGATCGCCCACTTCTGCGAAACGCACAACATAGAAGCGGAGCTGAGGGTCGAGGGCACCTGCTACACCGCCACCAGCGAGGCGCAGCGCGGGCTGATGGAGCCGGTATTACAGGAGCTAGAGCACGCCGGCCTTAACCAGTGGCAAGTGATTGAAGAGGGTGAACTGGCAAGCCAGAGCGGCTCCCACATTCATCTGGAAGGGCTCTACAGTCCCCACGCCGGTTCGGTGCAACCGGCCCTGCTGGTGCGCGGCCTGCTGCGGGTGGCGCGGGAACTGGGGGTCGAGGTTTATGAAGGCTCCCCCATGCAGCGCCTCGAAGGGGGCCAACCTGCACGGGTACAGACGCCAGAGGCCATCGTTCACGCCCGCAAGGTAATACTGGCCCTCAACAGCGCCATGGTGCAGCACTTTCGCGAGTTTCGCCGCAGCATCGTGTTGGTCTCCTCCGATATGGTGATCACCGACCCCGCGCCGGATGCGCTGGCCGCCCAGCAGCTTGCACACGGCCGCACCGTGGTGGATGGCCGCACCTTTGTGCACTACTACCGATCCACCGCGCAAGGGCGGCTGATGCTGGGCAAGGGGGGCAACACCTTCGCCTTTGCCAACCGCCATCTGGCCGAGTTCGATGCCCCCAGCCGTTATCTCGCCCCCCTCACCCGCACCCTGCGCCGCTTCTTTCCCGCACTCAAGGATGTGCCCATCGCCGCCAGCTGGTGCGGCGCCTCCGACCGCTCGGTGGATGGCCTCCCCTTCTTCGGCCACTGGCGAGGGCAGCCCAACGTTGTCTATGGCCTCGGCTACTCCGGCAACGGCGTGGCGCAGAGCTGGATGGGCGGCCAAATACTGGCGGCTTTGGTGAGAGACGAGTTGCGGGAAGCGGACAAGCCGTGGCGCGACTGCGCGCTGGTCAACGGCCCGCGTGGCTATTTCCCGCCCGAGCCATTTCGCTGGCTGGGGGCCATGGCGGTACGCAATGCCATCCGGCGCAAGGAGCGGGCGGAAGATGAGAACCGCCCGGTGGCCTGGTATGACAAACAGCTGGCAAAACTTGCCGATGCGGCGGGCAAGGCGGACAAATAGGCGCCTTACCCCAGCACTTAGAAAGGGGCAAGAAAGCCGAAGGGGCAGGAGAGTGATGACTCCCCTGCCCCTTCGCAGTTGGTACGGCTCGCAGCTGACCCGATAGACAGGCTGGCGTTAGCTGGCCCAGGTAATGATGTGATCGATCCAGTCGCCGGCATCCACCTCGTGCACCACCTTGCCACGCACCGACTGACCGGCCTGGTGCATGGCGCTGCGGCTGCCGGTGATAAGCGGATGCCACTCAGGCAGGCTCTGCCCCTCCGCCAGCAGGCGGTAAGCACAGGTCGACGGCAGCCAGTCATATTCGGCAATCTTGTCGTGAGTGATCTGCAGGCAGTCCGGCTCTTTCTTAAAGCGGTTGCCGTAGTCGGAGCACTGGCAGGTCTTGGTATTGAGCAGGTTGCAAGCCACGTTGGTGAACACCAGCTCCTCGGTATCCTCGTCGATCAGCTTGTTCAGGCAGCACTTGCCGCAGCCGTCGCACAGGGACTCCCACTCCGTCATGGTCATCTGTTGCAGGTTCTTCGCCTGCCAAAATGGGGCGTTCTGCACGGGTTCACTCTGCTGCATAAAAATTGGCTCACTCAATACACTGACAAGCGCGTGGTTATACGCCCTATGGCCTGATTTTTCAAGGTTGGGGTAACTAGAGATAAGCTGGGCTTTGCGACGCTTTGTACCAACCTACCCCACTGTAGATAGTGGCGGAGCCGACAAAGCCCAAGATAAAATATTCTATTAAATAGCCGAGTCTGTGTTCGCAACACCAAATGGAATATGCACAGATGGTAAAATAGATGATGACTGCAAATGCAACCGTTGGTCATCGAAAAACATGTGTGGCCTTAATATATTTAATACTTTTGATTTTTCTACACCCCCCATAAAGAATGCCTCATTTACAGAAATCCCCCAAGACCGCATGGTATTGATAACTCGTTTATGAGAAGGGGCATTTCTCGCCGTCACAATCGATACTTTAAGCATAGGTAAATAACTTGAATCTTCTTTTTTCTTATCAGATTCAAGTTTTTGTATGTCAGATATACGCTGCAGAAAATTTTTAAGAGGGCCAGGATTATGTGGCACATCAACCAGCTCGGATTCATGAGAGTGAAAATCAGCTAATTGCCCTGAGCTTTTATAAACCCCTTCAGCTTCATCATCCGCAATAACTCCATCAAAGTCGAATGCAATCCTGAGCTCTAGGTCTTCAGTATCATCTTTGATATCACCACTCAAAATTTGACCTGCTGGATAACCTGCAAGCACAGCTTGTCGAACATCTTGATAATTAGCGGATAAAAACAATTCTATATCAAATGCAGGTATGTATATGTAAGGTGATTTACCTTGTAGGAACACCGCTCTAGTTATACCAAGCCCATAATGCTCAATCGAGTTCATTACTCTAAGCCCGGTGTCTGAATCATTTCGAGAAAGTAAGATAACCTCAACTAAAGGATCTTGTGGACATAACGTATTCAGCTTAAGCAAGCGGCGCACAAAAGGAAATGCAACACCTTTGTGCAATGGTTCATCTTGCTTCTCCCGTTGATACTCTCTGTAAGACTCCTCCCCCTTCGTCCTAAATATTTCATCAGAATCTTGGAGATCAAACAGAGCACTAGAAGATAAGCCAACAACTAATCTTTTTGTTAAATCATATGGCACGTTTCACCTTCCTACTTTTTAATTGATGTAATTCTGATCTGATATCATCAATCTTGCATTGATGCTTGACTTGAATCAAGCCAAGATGATTGGCTGCAGCTAGGTGGTTATAAAACTTTTTAATGAAAAAAGCCGCCCATTGGGCGGCTTTTTTATCAGAGATAACAGGCTAACTTACCAGCCGGTCACTTCACGCAGGGCTTTGCCGATATCGGCCAGGGAGCGCACAGTTTTCACGCCAGCATCTTCCAGGGCGGCAAATTTCTCGGCCGCGGTGCCTTTACCACCGGCGATGATGGCGCCCGCATGACCCATGCGCTTGCCAGCCGGGGCGGTGACACCCGCGATGTAGGAGACCACCGGCTTGGTGACGTGGGCCTTGATGTAGGCCGCCGCGTCTTCCTCGGCGTTGCCGCCGATCTCGCCGATCATCACGATGGCTTCGGTCTGCGGGTCATTCTGGAACATCTCGAGGATGTCGATGAAGTTGGAACCCGGGATGGGGTCGCCACCGATACCGACGCAGGTGGACTGGCCGAAGCCCTCGTCCGTGGTCTGCTTGACCGCTTCATAGGTCAGGGTGCCGGAGCGGGAGACGATGCCCACCTTGCCCGGCTTGTGGATGTGGCCAGGCATGATGCCGATCTTGCACTCACCCGGGGTGATGACGCCCGGGCAGTTGGGGCCGATCATGCGCACACCGGTCTCTTGCAGCTTCACCTTGACGTCCAGCATGTCCAGGGTCGGGATGCCTTCGGTGATGGTGACGATGAGCTTGATGCCGGCATCGATGGCTTCCAGGATGGCGTCCTTGCAGAACGGGGCCGGTACATAGATGACGGAGGCGGTGGCGCCAGTGGCTTCCACGGCGTCACGGACGGTGTTGAACACTGGCAGGCCCAGGTGAGTGGTGCCGCCTTTGCCCGGGGAGACGCCGCCGACCATCTGGGTACCGTAGGCAATGGCCTGTTCGGAGTGGAAAGTGCCCTGACCGCCGGTAAAGCCCTGGCAGATCACCTTGGTGTCTTTGTTGATCAGAACGCTCATTATTTGGCCTCCGCTGCTTTTACCACTTGCTGAGCTGCGTCAGTCAGACTCGTTGCGGCGATGATATTGAGGCCGCTGTCGGCCAGTTTACGGGCACCCAGTTCGGCGTTGTTGCCTTCCAGACGCACCACCACGGGCACTTTCACCCCCACTTCCTTGACGGCGCCGATGATGCCTTCCGCGATCATGTCGCAGCGCACGATGCCACCGAAGATGTTGACCAGCACGGCTTGTACCTTGCTGTCGGAGAGGATGATCTTGAACGCCTCGGTCACGCGCTCCTTGGTGGCGCCGCCGCCGACGTCCAGGAAGTTGGCCGGTGAGCCGCCGTGCAGGTTGACGATGTCCATGGTGCCCATGGCCAGACCCGCGCCGTTGACCATGCAGCCGATGTTGCCATCGAGGGCCACATAGTTCAGCTCCCACTGGGCGGCGTGCGCTTCACGGGGGTCATCCTGGGACGGGTCATGCATCTCGCGCAGCTTCGGCTGGCGGTACAGGGCGTTGGCGTCGATGTTGATCTTGCCATCCAGGCAGTGCAGGTTGCCCTTGTCGGTGATGACCAGCGGGTTGATCTCCAGCAGGGCGAAGTCGCAGTCCAGGAACATCTGGCCCAGACCCATGAAGATCTTGGTGAACTGCTTGATCTGATCGCCGACCAGACCCAGTTTGAAGGCCAGCTCGCGGGCTTGATAAGGCTGCGGGCCTACCAGCGGATCGATGGCGGCTTTGTGAATGAGTTCCGGGGTTTCGTGGGCGACTTTCTCGATCTCCACGCCACCTTCGGTAGAGGCCATGAAGACCACGCGACGGCTGCCACGGTCAACCACGGCGCCCAGGTAGAGCTCCTTGGCGATGTCGGTGCAAGATTCCACCAGGATCTTGGTGACCGGCTGACCGTTGGCGTCAGTCTGATAGGTCACCAGGTTCTTGCCGAGCCAGTTCTGGGCGAAGGCACGGATCTCGTCCTTGCTCTTGGCCAGCTTGACGCCGCCCGCTTTACCGCGGCCACCGGCGTGGACCTGGCACTTGACGACCCAGGTGTTGCCGCCAATCTTGTCGGCCGCTTCGGCCGCTTCCTGCGGGGTGGCACAGGCATAACCTTCGGAGACCGGCAGGCCATACTCGGCAAACAGCTGTTTTGCCTGATATTCATGCAGATTCATAGATGCTCTATCCGTGTTGTAGGTATTTCCGTCCGGGGCTCGTGTTTCTCAATCCCCTGTGAAAGAGGCCAGGGTGGCCCCTCGTTATCTTTCTAATTTCACTTTCACTCAGACGTTCCGTCAGGGCCGCAAGGGCCCCCGCTTGCCGCCGGGCGACAGACCCGGCGGCAAGCTTGTGGCGCGGACCATCAAGCCCGAGGGCTTGTCGATCCGGCCGATTTCTTTAGACGTCCAGCAGCAGACGGGTCGGATCTTCCAGCAGCTCCTTGATGGAGACCAGGAAGCCCACCGACTCGCGGCCGTCGATGATGCGGTGATCGTAGGAGAGCGCCAGGTACATCATCGGCAGGATCTCGACCTTGCCGTCGACGGCCATGGGGCGGTCCTGGATCTTGTGCATGCCCAGAATGGCGCTCTGGGGCGGGTTGATGATCGGGGTGGACATCAGGGAGCCGAACACGCCACCGTTGGTGATGGTGAAGTTGCCGCCGGTCAGTTCGTCCACGGTCAGCTTGCCGTCACGGCCCTTGCCGGCCAGATCCTTGATGGCCTTCTCGATGTCGGCCAGGCTCATGCTGTCGCAGTCACGCAGCACCGGAGTCACCAGACCACGGGGGGTGGAGACGGCGATGCTGACGTCGAAGTAGTTGTGGTAGACGATGTCGTCACCGTCCAGCGCCGCATTCACTTCCGGGTAGCGCTTGAGGGATTCCACTACCGCCTTCACGTAGAAGGACATGAAACCGAGCTTGATGCCGTGCTTCTTCTCGAAGATCTCGCCGTACTGCTTGCGCAGCTTCATGATGGGCGCCATGTTGATCTCGTTGAAGGTGGTCAGCATGGCGGTGGTGTTCTTGGCCTCCAGCAGACGCTCGGCGATACGCTTGCGCAGACGGGTCATGGGCACGCGTTTTTCAGTGCGACCGGCCAGCGGGGCGACCGGTGCAGCCGGGGCTGCAGCGGCAACCGGCGCGGCGGCAGGCTTGTTGCCACCCTTGATGAAGGCTTCCACGTCTTCCTTGGTGACGCGACCGCCCTTGCCGGTACCGGTCAGCTTGGCAACGTCGATGTCGTGCTCGGCCACCAGGCGGCGCACGGAGGGGCTCAGGCCATCGGCGGCGTCATCGGCTACCGCTTCCACCGGCTTCTCCTTGGTCTCTTCACCGGCCACCGGGGCCGGTTTGAGCATGGCGATCAGCTGGCGGGAGAGCACGGTGGCCCCTTCGCTTTGCAGGATGTCCCCCAGCACGCCAGCTTCCGGCGCCGGCACTTCCAGCACGACCTTGTCGGTCTCGATGTCAACCAGCACTTCGTCACGGGCAACCAGATCACCCGGCTTCTTGTGCCAGGTCGCGATGGTGGCATCCGCCACTGATTCCGGCAGGTCCGGTACTTTGATCTCGATAGTCATCTAATCAGTTCCTTGTTTACTTCTTGGCCAGCGGGCTTGTTCTTGGTCGAAGAGGACGCTCCCGGGGAGCGCCCTCTCCTTCACAACTCGTTATTCCAGGGTAAGTGCGTCTTCCACCAGGGCTTTTTGCTGCTTGGCGTGGACGGACATGTAACCGACGGCCGGCGAGGCCGAGGCCGGGCGACCGGCATAACGCAGACGGGCATGGCTTGGCAGCACGCTGTCGTAGTGATGACGGGTGCAGTACCAGGCGCCCTGGTTCTGCGGCTCTTCCTGACACCAGACAAAATCGGTGACGTGAGCATAGTCAGCCAGGATGGCGCGCACTTCCTCTTCCGGGAAGGGGTAGAGCTGCTCGATCCGCACCAGAGCCACGTCTTGCTGCTCGGCCTTGCGACGGGCATCGAGCAGGTCGTAGTAGACCTTGCCGGAGCAGAACACCACGCGCTTGACGCCCTTCGGATCCAGCGCATCGATCTCGCCGATGGCGTTCTGGAAGGTGCCTTCGGCCAGCTCTTCGAGCTTGCTCACCGCCAGCGGGTGGCGCAGCAGGGATTTGGGCGTCATCACGATGAGCGGACGGCGCATCGGGCGCACTACCTGACGGCGCAGCATGTGGAATACCTGGGCCGGGTTGGACGGCACGCACACCTGCATGTTGTGCTGGGCGCACATCTGCAGATAGCGCTCCAGACGGGCGGAGGAGTGCTCCGGACCCTGCCCCTCGTAACCGTGCGGCAGCAGCATGGTCAGGCCGCACATCCGGCCCCACTTCTGCTCGCCGGAGGAGAGGAACTGATCCACCACCACCTGGGCGCAGTTGGCGAAGTCACCGAACTGGGCTTCCCAGATGGTGAGGCCGGCCGGTTCGGCGCTGGCGTAGCCATATTCAAACGCCAGTACCGCGTTCTCGGTCAGCACGGAGTCGTACACCTCGAACGGACCTTGCTCGTCGTGCAGGTTGCACAGCGGGGTGTAGGTGCTGGCATCGGTCTGGTTGTGCAGCACAGCGTGGCGGTGGAAGAAGGTGCCGCGGCCGGAGTCTTCCCCGGTGAAGCGGATGCGGGAACCCTTGTCCACCAGGGTGGCGTAGGCCAGGGTCTCGGCAAAGCCCCAGTCCACCAGCTTCTCGCCGGCGGCCATCAGGCGGCGGTCTTCGTAGATCTTCTCGACCTGGCGCTGCAGCACATGGGTGGCCGGATACTGGCTCACCCGCTCGCCGAGGGCCTTCAGGTGATCCATCGGCACAGTGCTGTCATAGGGCATGGCCCAGTCGTGGCCCAGGTAAGGGGTCCAGTCGACGGAGTGCAGCTCCATCGGACGCCACTCCTTGCTCACCCGCTCACCGCGATCCAGAGTGTCGCGATACTCGTTGACCAGCGTGGTAGCCAGCTCCTGGCTGATGACACCATCCGCCACCAGCTGATCGGCGTAGATCTTGCGCGGGGTCGGGTGCTGTTTGATCTTCTGGTACATCAGCGGCTGGGTGGCACTCGGCTCATCGGCCTCATTGTGGCCGTGACGACGGTAGCAGACCAGCTCAATCACCACGTCGCGCTTGAAGGTGTTGCGATAATCCAAGGCAATCTGGGTCACCAGCACCACGGCTTCCGGATCATCACCGTTGACGTGCAATACGGGAGCCTGCACCGCCTTGGCGATGTCGGTGCAATATTCGGTGGAGCGCAGGTCACGAATATAGGAGGTGGTGAAGCCCACCTGGTTGTTGATGACGATGCGCACCGTCCCGCCGACGCCGTAGGCACGGGTCTGGGACATGTTGAAGGTCTCGGCCACCACGCCCTGACCGGCCATGGCCGAGTCACCGTGGATGGTGATGGGCAGCACGGTCGAGCCGTCCTTGTCACCGCGGCGGTCCATGCGGGCACGCACGGAGCCGATGACCACGGGGTTGACGATCTCGAGGTGAGACGGGTTGAAGGCGAGCGCCAGGTGGACGTTGCCGCCCGGAGTGGCGAAGTCGGACGAGAAGCCCATGTGGTACTTCACGTCACCCGTGCCCCAAGATTCGCCGTGCTTGCCGGCAAACTCGTCGAACAGGTCCTGGGCGCGCTTGCCCAGCACGTTGATCAGCACGTTGAGGCGACCGCGGTGGGCCATGCCGATGACGGCCTCTTTGCAGCCCTGCTCACCGGCGCGACGGATCAATTCTTTGAGCATAGGTACCATGGCATCGCCCCCTTCCAGGGAGAAACGCTTGGCCCCCGGGAACTTGGCACCCAGGTATTTTTCCAGCCCTTCGGCGGCAGTCAGGCTCTCGAGGAAACGGGTCTTCTCTTCGAGGGTATAGGTCCCCTTCCCTTCGATGGATTCGAGCCTGTCTTGCAGCCAGCGCTTCTCCTCGGTGGAGGTGAGGTGCATGTAGTCGGCGCCTATGCTGCCGCAGTAGGTTTTCTTCAGCGAGGCATACAGATCGGAGAGCACCATGGTCTCGCGACCGATGGCGTAGGAGCCCACGTTGAAGGTGGCCTCCATGTCCGCGCCTTGCAGGTTGTGAAACGCAGGGTCCAGTTCGGCAACGGTTTCACGCGCCCACAGGCCGAGCGGATCCAGATTGGCGTTTTGATGGCCGCGGAAGCGGAAGGCGTTGATCAGCTGCAGTACCCGCACCTGCTTGGCATCCACTTGCGGATCGGAGACGGGGGCACTGTAACGGGAGGGCTCCTTGGCCAGGCGACGGAAATAATCGCGGACCCGGGAATGGGGTTGTTCTATCGCATGGCCATTGACCTGGGGCAGCGAGCTAAACAGGCTGCGCCACTCTTCGGCTACGGATTCGGGGTCTTCCAGGAAGGATTCGTACAAATCCTCGATATAGCTTGCATTCGCACCAGCCAGGTGAGATGACTCCAACCAGGCCTTCATCACGCCGTTATGCATTTCTATCCCTTGTACATCTTGTTCACTGCAGCGCAGCTTGTAGGGGTCAAATAGCCATCCAGGCTGGATGGCTATCCAGAGGTCGGGCCTGGCGCGTGACGCCCTGGCCCTGATATCAAACAGCCCGGTTGAGCAGCATCGACTTGATGTGGCCGATGGCCTTGGTCGGGTTCAATCCCTTGGGACAGACGTTCACGCAGTTCATGATGCCGTGGCAACGGAACACGCTGAAGGCGTCATCCAGATTCCCCAGTCGCTCGGTCGCGGCGGTGTCGCGGCTGTCCGCCAGCCAGCGATAGGCGGCGAGCAGCCCGGCCGGGCCGATGAACTTGTCCGGGTTCCACCAGAAGGAGGGGCAAGAGGTGGAGCAGCAGGCACAGAGTATGCACTCGTACAGGCCATCCAGCTTGGCGCGCTCTTCGGGGGATTGCAGGTGCTCACGCACGGGCGGCAATTTTTCGTCGTTGATGAGGAAGGGTTTGACCTTCTCCCACTGGGTGTAGAACTGGGTCATGTCGATCACCAGATCGCGGATCACCGGCAGGCCTGGCAAGGGGCGGATAACGACGTTATTGCCCTTCTTCAGCAGATCGGAGAGCGGGGTGATGCAGGCAAGACCGTTCTTGCCATTCATGTTGAGACCGTCAGATCCACAGACCCCTTCGCGGCAGGAGCGGCGGAAGGCGAGCGTGGGATCCAGCTCCTTGAGCTGGATCAGTGCGTCGAGCACCATCATGTCGGAACCTTCAGGAATATCAAGACGATATTCCTTCATATGGGGGACGTTATCAACATCCGGATTGTATCTGTAGACAGAGAATGTGACGTTCATTGTGCTTGGCTCCGCAATCAGTAAGTCCGGACCTTGGGCGGGAACGCCTCACGGGTCTTGGGTGACATGTTGACAGCGCGACGGGTCATGGACTCGGTGTCCGGATGATAGAGGCTGTGGCACAGCCAGCTCTCATCGTCACGCTCCGGGAAATCGAAGCGGCTGTGGGCGCCCCGGCTCTCGGTACGGAAGTTGGCGGCCACCGCGGTGGCATAGGCGGTCTCCATCAGGTTGTCCAGCTCCAGGCACTCGATGCGCTGGGTGTTGAACTCCCTGGAGGTGTCGTCCAGACGGGCGTTCTTGAGGCGCTCGCGGATGAGTTTCAGCTCGGCCAGCCCTTCCGCCATGGCATCCCCTTCGCGGAACACGGAGAAGTTGTTCTGCATGCAGCGCTGCAGATCCTTGCGGATCTGGGCCGGGTCTTCACCGTTACGGTTGCTTTCCCAGCGGTTGAGGCGCTCGAGCGCCTTGGCGATGTCGGCTTCGGTGGCTTCCACGCCGTGCTCCATCGAGCCCAGGGTCTCCACCAGGTGCATGCCGGCGGCACGACCGAACACCACCAGATCCAGCAGGGAGTTGCCGCCCAGACGGTTGGCGCCGTGCACGGAGACACAGGCGATCTCGCCCACCGCGAACAGACCGACCACCGGCACGTCGTTGCCGTCCTTGTCTTGGGTCAGGCACTGGCCGTTCACGCTGGTCGGCACGCCGCCCATCATGTAGTGGCAGGTCGGGATAATGGGGATGGGTTCCTTGACCGGATCCACGTGGGCGAAGGTGCGAGACAGTTCGCAGATGCCCGGCAGACGGGATTCCAGTACCTCTTTGCCGAGGTGATCCAGCTTGAGCTTGATGTGCGGGCCCCAGGGACCGTCGCAGCCACGGCCTTCGCGGATCTCGATCATGATGGAACGGGCCACCACGTCGCGACCGGCCAGATCCTTGGCGTTCGGCGCATAACGCTCCATGAAGCGCTCGCCGTCTTTGTTCAGCAGGTAGCCGCCTTCACCGCGGCAACCTTCGGTCACCAGTACCCCTGCCCCGGCGATGCCGGTGGGGTGGAACTGCCAGAACTCCATGTCTTGCACGCCGACCCCGGCACGCAGCGCCATGCCGACACCGTCACCGGTGTTGATGTGGGCGTTGGTGGTGGACTGGTAGATGCGACCGGCGCCGCCAGTGGCGAGCACGGTGGCCTTGGCCTTGAAGTAGACGACTTCACCGCTCTCCATGTCGATGGCGGTACAGCCGACGATGTGGCCGTCCTGGTTCTTCACCAGATCCAGCGCATACCACTCAGAGAAGACAGTGGTCTTGTTCTTGACGTTTTGTTGGTACAGGGTGTGCAGCAGGGCGTGGCCGGTACGGTCGGCAGCCGCCGCGGTACGGGCAGCCTGCTCGCCACCGAAGTTCTTGGACTGACCGCCAAACGGACGCTGGTAGACGCGGCCGTTGTCGAAGCGGGAGAAGGGCAGACCCATGTTCTCCAGCTCATAGACGGCCTCGGGGCCGGTCTTGCACATGTACTCGATGGCTTCCTGATCACCGATGTAATCAGAGCCTTTCACGGTGTCATACATGTGCCACTGCCAGTTGTCGTCGTGGGCGTTGCCCAGCGCAACCGTGATGCCGCCCTGGGCGGAAACCGTGTGGGAACGAGTCGGGAAAACCTTGGAAAGCAGTGCGCAGCTCTTGCCGGATTGGGCAATCTGCAGCGCGGCGCGCATGCCGGCACCGCCGGCGCCGATCACGACCGCATCAAATTCACGAGTTGGAATAGTCACCTTACACACCCCACAGCACGACGAAACCCGTCATCAGATAGACAAACAGCACCACCACCAGTGCAAACTGCAGCGCACCGCGCAGTCCGACCGGCTTGATATAGTCGGTCAGCACCTGCCACAGACCGATCCAGGCATGGATCAGCACACACAGCAGCGCCAACAGGGTGAACACCTTGGTGAAGGTTTTCGCGAAGAAACCGGTCCACACCTCGTAGGTGATGTCGTTGCACGCAACGAAACCCACCAGATAGAGGACATAACAGGTCATGATGAGGGCGGTGGCGCGGATCAGGATGTAATCGTGAACACCGCTGCGCCCGAATGTTGCAGAATTGGTTACCATACCAGAACCCCCGCCAATACCGCCAAAATCGCAGTGATCACGAAGGCCACACGGGCACTCTGATTACCGGATTCCAGCTCTTCCCAATAGCCCATGTCCATGACCAGGTGACGCAGCCCGCCCACAATGTGGTAAGCCAGCGCGGTCAGGATCCCCCACAGCACGAATTTGACCAGGAAGTTGTCCATGATGGACACCACGGTCTCAAATCCTTCGGGAGAGGCGAGTGAAGTACCAAGCATCCACAGCAAGATTGAGAGCGCCACAAAGGTGATGACCCCTGAGACACGATGCAAGATGGAAGCGATGGCGGTGACAGGAAAGCTGATCGTCTGTAGGTCGAGGTTTACAGGTCTCTGTTTATTTTTCACGGCTTTGCCCACTCAGCTCCATTGAGCACGTTAGTTATTGTTTTTTCAAGCTTATGAGGGCATGGAGTGGCATTTGTTAGGTTTTTGTTACCAAAACAACTCGGGAAAGCCAAAAACGACATTTTCAATATCACATCTGGCTTTGCGAAAGCGTTTCAAACACCGACAGCCATCACCCACGAGGCGCAGTATATCGGCGGGCTTAACCAATGACAATCAATTAGCTACAAAGAAAACCCAAAACCGTAAACCAGATCTCACAACTGATTTAACAAAACATTAATGATCATCCAGCAAAATTGACAACAGACCTGAACTCTGTTTCAAATAAGGCGCTCCAGCCGCCCTGGTACGGGTCAGAACCTTTGCCAGCGTCATCAAACTCGTAATAAAGTAGAGCTGGAATCAAATTATAAAAGAGCAAAGGAGACGTGCTATGGCTGATAAGATAGCCACCCTACATCTGCCCGGCAAAGACCCGGTAGAACTCCCGATCCTGTCAGGAACTGTCGGACCTGACGTGATCGATGTCAGAAAGCTGGGCGCGCAAGGGTACTTCACCTTCGACCCCGGTTTCATGGCCACCGGTTCTTGCAAATCATCCATCACTTACATAGATGGCGATCAGGGTGTCTTGCTGCACCGCGGTTACCCCATCGCCCAGTTGGCAACTCAGGCCAGCTACCTCGAAGTCTGCTACATCCTGCTGTACGGCGAGGCGCCCACCAAGGCGCAATACACGGAATTCGAACGTCTGGTCACCCGCCACACCATGGTGCATGAGCAGATCGCCTTCTTCTTCCGCGGCTTCCGCCGCGACGCTCACCCCATGGCCGTCATGTGCGGCGTGGTCAGCGCGCTTTCCGCCTTCTATCACGACGCCCTCGACATCAACAACGAAGAGCACCGCGAGATCTGCGCCTTCCGTCTGCTCTCCAAGATGCCGACCCTGGCCGCCATGTGCTACAAGTACTCCATCGGTCAGCCGTTCATGCAGCCGCGCAACGCCCTCTCCTATGCCGGCAACTTCCTGCACATGATGTTTGGCGTGCCGACCGAAGAGTACAAGGTCAACCCCATCGTCGAACGCGCCATGGACCGCATCTTCACCCTGCATGCGGACCACGAGCAGAACGCCTCTACCTCCACCGTGCGTTTGGCCGGCTCTTCCGGTGCCAACCCGTTTGCCTGTATCGCTGCGGGGATCGCCTCCCTGTGGGGACCGGCCCACGGTGGTGCCAACGAAGCCTGCCTCAAGATGCTCGAGGAGATCGGCTCCGTGGATCGCATCCCCGAGTACATCGCCAAGGCCAAGGACAAGAACGATCCGTTCCGTCTGATGGGCTTCGGTCACCGGGTCTACAAGAACCACGACCCCCGTGCCACCGTGATGCGCGAAACCTGTCACGAGGTACTGACCGAGCTGCAGATCAAGGATCCGCTGCTGGACGTGGCCATGGAGCTGGAGCGCATCGCGCTGTCCGACCCCTACTTCATCGAGAAGAAGCTCTACCCGAACGTGGACTTCTACTCTGGCATCATCATGAAGGCCATCGGCATCCCCATGTCCATGTTCACCGTGATCTTCGCCATCTCCCGTACCATCGGCTGGATTGCCCATTGGAACGAAATGCACTCGGATCCGGATCAGAAGATTGGCCGTCCGCGCCAGCTCTACACCGGTCAGCCGCAGCGCGAGTTCACCCCGCTCGACCAGCGTTGAGTCACGGGTTTCGGATATTTTGTTACAAAGGCGGTCATTGACCGCCTTTTCATTTGCCGCTCTAATGCCCCCCTTTTAGCCAAGGAGTCCATCATGAGACCATTATTCATCAGCGCCGGCGCCGCCCTGCTGCTCAGCGCCTGCCAGAGCGCCCCTGCCCCGACCGCCGGCGAGACCCTCTACGTCAACAGTCAGCTGGTGCACTGCGTCGGTGTCGGCCCCATGCAGTGCATGCAGGTGCGCAGCGACGAGCAGCAGCCCTGGACCCTGTTTTATCAGCAGATCGAAGGCTTCCAGTTTGAGCCCGGCTACCGCTACCAGCTGAGCGTCAGCAAGGAGCAGCTCACCGATGTGCCGGCAGATGCCCCTTCCCTGCGCTACCAGCTCATCAAGGTCGTCAGCAAACAGGCGGCGCGCTGATCAAAAAAGGCATCATTTGAAGATGCCTGTTCAGTTGGTGACCCGCTTCTGGTAGGCTGGCTGACGCATTCACTATTTAATCAGCGTTTTCGGGCAGCCATGCCCTGTCATTATGATCAAGATCCGCACGACCCGGGCCAACGACTGGCCCGCCATCATGGCCATTCAGGACGAGTGTTATCACCAGCTGGATCCTGAACCCATCGACGTCATGAGCAACAAGGCCGAACTGGCGCCCGACTGCTGCTGGGTCGCCGAATATCAGGGCCAAGTACTGGGTTACCTGCTCTGCCACCCCTGGCGCGCCCACCAGCCACCGCCCCTCTCCGTGTCCATGCAGCGCCTGGCCGGCAACGACGAGTTCTATCTGCACGATCTTGCCGTCTCCAGACAGGCTCGCGGCAAGGGGATCGGCCAGCGGCTGCTCGCCACCGCCCTCGCGTTTGCCACCGACGAAGGGTTCGAGCACGCCGGTCTGGTGGCGGTACAGGATGCGCCAGCCTTCTGGCGCAAGCAGGGGTTCAAGCCTGCCAGCACCCAGAAATCCCTGGCCGAATATGGCGAGGGCGCCACCTACATGCGACTGCCGCTGCAGGCGCGGGCTTGACGAACACCCAATAAAAAAGGCGCCTTGCGGCGCCTTTTTTGCAACTCATGACGGGCTCATCAAGCCTTGTACTTGCTGAACACCAGGGAGGCGTTGGTACCGCCAAAGCCGAAGCTGTTGGACATGACGGTGTTGAGGTCGGCCGCTTCGTATTCACGCACGATGGGCAGGCCCACGGCTTTCTCGTCCAGATTCTCGATGTTGATGCTGGGGGCGATGAAGCCGTGTTCCATCATCAGCAGGGAGTAGACGGCCTCGTGCACGCCGGCGGCGCCCAGAGCATGGCCGGTCATCGCCTTGGTGGCAGAGATCTTGGGACCGTTGGCACCAAACAGGGTCTGGATAGCTTCCAGCTCTTTGGTATCACCGACCGGGGTGGAGGTGCCGTGGGTGTTGATGTAGTCAACCTTGCCAACACCTTGCATCGCCATCTTCATGCAGCGCACCGCGCCTTCACCGCTCGGGGCGACCATGTCGTAACCGTCGGAAGTGGCGCCGTAGCCGGTCAGTTCGGCATAGATGTGAGCACCACGAGCCAGCGCGTGCTCCAGCTCTTCGATCACAAGAATGCCGCCGCCACCGGAGATGACGAAACCATCGCGGTTCGCATCATAGGTACGGGACGCCTTTTCCGGCGTGTCGTTGTATTTGGTAGACAGCGCGCCCATGGCGTCAAACTGGATGGTAGAGGACCAGTCCAGCTCTTCACCGCCACCGGCGAAGACCACATCCTGTTTGCCAAGCTGGATCAGCTCCATGGCGTGACCGATGCAGTGAGCGGAGGTCGCGCAGGCGGAGCTGATGGAGTAGTTCACGCCCTTGATCTGGAACGGTGTCGCCAGGCAGGCAGAGGTGGTGGAAGACATGGTGCGCGGCACCATGTAGGGACCCACACGCTTGACCCCTTTCTCGCGAGCGATGTCCACAGACTCGGAGGTGTTCTTGCCGGAAGCACCACCCGAACCGACCACCAGGCCGGTACGCTCGTTGGAGACCTGGTCTTCCGCCAGACCGGCATCTTCAATGGCCTGCTGCATGGAGAGGTAGGCGTAGGCCGCGGCGTCACCCATGAAACGCATGACTTTACGGTCGATCAGTTCAGACGGATCGAGTTTGATGTTACCCCAGACACGGCTGCGCAGGTTGTGCTGCTCGAACTGCTCGGAATAGGTGATGCCAGATTTGCCTGCTTTCAGGGAGGCCAGCACTTCTTCCTTGTTGTTGCCGATACTGGAGATGACGCCGATACCGGTGATCACTGCTCTTCTCATTAATTCATCTCGTCTGGAAAAACTGGCACCGAGTCTACCCGCTTTCGGCTGCCAAACTGGTCTGCTTTCACGTAGAATGCCCGCGATTTTGTGACGCGAGCCGAGGAAAACGTGAGTCAAACATCCTTACATCATGCCCGATTGGACTGGAATGAAGCGGGAACTCCAGTCTCCAGTGAGTTCGGGGATGTGTACTTTTCCAATGATAACGGTCTAAGTGAAACCCGCTACGTCTTTTTGCAGCAAAATCGGCTGCCAGCGCGATTTTCGCACCACGATAGTGACATTTTCGTGATAGGTGAGACAGGTTTCGGCACAGGTCTTAACTTTCTGGCGACAATGGCCGCCTTTCTGGAACAGGCGCCCCAAACCGGCAACGGTTCCCGGCTGCACTTCATCAGTTTCGAAAAGTACCCGCTCACCCAGGCCGATCTGCGCAAGGCGCTGGCGGCCTGGCCCGAGCTTGCCCACCTGAGCCAGGATCTGATTGCCCAGTGGCCGCTGCCGGTCTGCGGCTGCCATCGCCTCATCTTTGCCGGCGGCCGCATCCGGCTCGATCTCTGGCTTGGCGACATCAAGGAGATGCTGCCCCAGGTGCCCCACCCGGCAACGGGGCTGGTGGATGCCTGGTATCTGGATGGCTTCTCGCCGGCCAAGAACCCCGAGATGTGGACCCAGGATCTATTCGACGGGCTGGCCCGTCTCGCCCGCCCCCAGGCAACCATCGCCACCTTTACCTGTGCCGGTTTCGTGCGCCGCGGCCTGATTGCCGCCGGCTTTGCCATGCAGAAGGTGAAAGGGCACGGCAGCAAGCGGGAGATGCTGGCGGGCGAGCGCGCAGACAAACTGCCGCAGCAGACCATAGCCCCCTGCTATGCCCGTCCGGCCGGGCGGGCGGGAGAAGTGCTGATCATCGGCGGTGGCATCGCCTCGGCCATGACGGCGCTCTCGCTGGTGGAGCGGGGCCGCAAGGTCACCCTCTTGTGCCAGGATGACGAGCCGGCCGGCGGCGCCTCCGGCAATCGCCAGGGAGCGCTCTATCCGCTGCTCAACGGTGAGCACGATGCCCTGTCGCGCTTCTATTCGCTGGCCTTCGGCTTTGCCAGAAGCCGACTGCTGTCCTTGGCCGAGCGCCACCCCATCGCCTTTTCCCTGTGTGGCGTCACCCAGCTCGGTTATGACGACAAGTCCGCCGCCAAGCTGACCAAGATGGCGCAAGGCCCCTTCCCGCCCGAACTGATGCAGGTGCTTTCCGAGCCAGAGGTCGAGCAGGTGGTCGGCCTGCCTTGCGGCCACGGCGGCGTCAGCTATCCGCTGGGGGGCTGGCTCTGTCCGGCCGATCTCACCCGCGCCGCCATCAAGGAGGCGCAGGCCGGCGGACTGCTTGAGGTACTCTTCAATACACAGATCACGACCGTGACCGAACAGGCGGGTGGCTGGCAAGTCGAAAGCTGTGACGGTCGCCGCTGGCAGAGCCCCACCCTGGTGGTGGCCGCCGGACACCAGTTGCCGGCGCTCATCCCCTTTGCCGAGTTGCCGCTCTATCCGGTGCGCGGCCAGGTGAGTCATGTGCCCACCTCCGCCAGCCTGAGCCGGCTCAATACCGTGCTCTGTTATGACGGCTACCTCACCCCAGCCAACGAAGGCCAACACTGCATCGGCGCCAGCTATGGCCGCAACCAGACCGAGCTCGCGTTTCGCGCCGAGGAGCAGGCCCAGAACCAGGCGCGCCTGCAGGCCTGCCTGCCGCAGCAGCGCTGGCCTGCCGAGGTGGACGTGAGCGGCAACCAGGCCCGGGTCGGCGTGCGCAGTGCCAGCCGGGATCATCTGCCGGTGGCGGGGCCGGTCGCCAGATTGGCGGCGCTGGCGGATCACAATCTGAAGGCGCCCGTTGATCAGCAGAGTCCATTGCCCCTCTACCCCGGTCTCTATGTGCTGGGGGCGCTCGGCTCACGGGGTCTGTGCTCGGCCCCCCTCTGCGGCGAGCTGCTCGCCAGCGAGATCTGCGGCGATCCGCTGCCGCTGGCCGCCGATCTGCTGGAGGCGCTCCATCCGGCCCGCTACTGGGTACGCAAGCTGCTCAAGGGCAAGCCGTTGCAGTAAGCCTCAGATGCTCAGCTCAAGTGCCCGGCAAGGCGCAACAAAACGGGCTCCCCAAGGGAGCCCGTTTTTCATGGATGGTATGTGGCGTCAGATACCCTTAGGCCAGTTGAGCCCCAGCTTGCGGCCATGGTCGGTCTGCTGCTGCAACTGGGCAAAACGCTCGCGCAAGCTGGCCAGCCCCCCCTGCCCGTGCTGCCAGGCCTGATACTGCAGGGCGGCGCAGTCACGCTCCACCGGCAGCTGCGCCAGCTGGATGCCGAGCTGGCTCACGCTCTCCAGCAAGATGTCCTTGTGGCGGCTCTCGTAATCGAACATGGCGGCCACCAGTTTGTCCCACTTCTGGCGCTCGGCGACGGAGGCCTTGGCCTTGTCCATCCAGTTCGGCACCATCACCTTGATGCGGGTGGTGACCTTGACCTGCTCCAGCTCGCAGCGCTGCACCCCGGGGCTGGTCTGCAACTGCCAGGAGAGTTGATAGCTGGCCATGCCGATGTGGCCATTGGCCCGGGCTGTGCCCGCATTGGTCATCTGGCGGGCCAGGCTCGCCACATCCGGCCCGGAAACCCGATAAAACTGGAAGTCTACCTTGATGTCAGGCACCGCCTTGATGCCGGTGTAATGGGAACTCTCGGCCCCTGCGGTGGCGGCGAACAACATCAGTGCCACCATGAAAAGTTTGCTGACCATTCCCATCTCTGCTGCCTTGACCTCGTTGCTGGCGGGGTTGTTATTTTAATTAATAATCAACGCATTAATATTCAAAGCAGGAGATTAACCGCGATCCCCGCGACTGTCACCTACTCCCGTCACAAAGCCTAAGTGTCAGCTTGACAAGTCGCAACCCCGCGCCCGTATTGATTTGCAAGCGAGATCACAAGTGATGCGCTACATCATGGTGGGTTACCCCTTATTGGATAATAATCGCCGAGTTTTATGTCGATGCATTTCGGGATTGGCCAGATTAACCTCCAAGTTGACGCCAATAATGCATCCACTCCCATTCGTACTCAGGAACTCACTCTATGATGGAACTCCTTATTGGTACCCTGGTCACCCTTGCCGTGGGCCGCTACATCTTCAAGGGCTACTCGGCCACCGGGGTGCTGCTCAGCGGCGGCCTGCTGCTGCTGGCGATCACCGCCCTGATGGGCAAGGCGGTGCTGCCCGCCAGCGTCACCTCCACCGGGCACGTGGCCACCGACGTGTTCGAATACGTGCGCTTCCTGCTGGTAGACCGGGGCGGCGGCCTTGGCATGCTGATCATGGTGCTGTGCGGCTTCGCTGGCTACATGAGCCACATCGGGGCCAACACCATTTTGGTGAAGCTGGCGAGCAAGCCGCTCGGCGTCATCAAGTCCCCCTACATCCTGCTGGTGGCCGCCTACCTGGTGGCCTGCGCCATGTCGCTGGCGGTGAGCTCAGCCACCGGTCTGGGCGTGCTCTTGATGGCTACCCTGTTCCCGCTGATGGTCAACATGGGGATCTCCCGCGGCGCTGCGGCAGCGGTGTGCGCCTCACCGGCCGCCATTATCCTGGCCCCCACCTCGGGGGACGTGGTGATGGCCGCCCAGGCCGCCAACATGGAGCTCATCGAGTTTGCCTTCAAGCTGACCCTGCCCATCTCGCTGGTGGCCATCGCCGCCATGGCGGTGACCCACTTCTTCTGGCAGCGCTATCTGGATCAGAAAGCCGGTGAGCACAACGCCGCCGTCGCCCCGAGCGATCTCATCACCGACGCGCCCGGCTTCTACGCCATCCTGCCCTTCACCCCCATCATCGGGGTGCTGCTGTTTGACGGCAAACTGGGGCCCAAGCTCGACATCGTCACCATCATCGTCATCTGCTTGGTGCTGGCCGCCCTGCTGGAGCTGGTACGCAAGCGCAACGGCAAAGAGCTGCTGGACGGGTTGCAGGTGTGCTGGCGCAGCATGGCCGATGCCTTCGCCGGCGTGGTGATGCTGCTGGTGGGGGCCGGGGTGTTTGCCCAGGGGCTGATGGGGCTCGGCTTCATCGCCAACCTACTGGATCTGGCCCAGAGCTTTGGCACCGGCGGCATCGTCATCATGCTGGTGCTTGTGGTCATCACCACCCTGGCTGCCTTTACCACGGGTTCGGGCAACGCCCCCTTCTACGCCTTCGTGGAGCTTATTCCTCATCTGGCCACCAGCCTCGGCGTCAACCCGGCCTACCTAGTGATCCCCATGCTGCAGGCCTCCAACCTGGGCCGCACCATCTCGCCAGTCTCCGGGGTGGTGGTCGCCTGTGCGGGGATGGGCAATCTCTCTCCGTTCGAGGTGGTCAAACGTACCTCGCTGCCGGTGGCCGTCGGCCTGCTGGTGGTGATCCTCGCCACCCAGATCATGGTGCCTGCCTAAAGGTGCCGGGGCGCCCTGAGCGGATGCCCCGCCTTTCCCCACTCTGCCAGTCCGGCCTGCCGCCGGGCTGGTATCTCCCCCCGCCATTGGAGTAGACTCGGTGCTCGCTCTGCCAGCCCGGTCTACCGCCGGGCTGGTATCTCCCCCCGCCATTGGAGTAGACTCGGTGCTCTTTTTTCTCTAAGGAGGACCGAGATGAGTATTACGGTTCAACTTGCCCATTTCAGTGACTGCCACTCCCATTTCGACGGCGCCCCCATGCGCTTCGCCCCCGCAGGTGAGTCCGAGTGGCGCACCCAGTGCGGCGGCTATGCCCGTATCCTGACCCGGCTCAACGCCCTGCGCCGGCAGGCGGACGAGGCGGGCCAGTCCTGCCTGTTTCTGCACGGTGGCGACACCTTCCAGGGCTCGCTCTATTTCAACCGCTTCAAGGGGCGGGCCAACGCCGATCTGCTGAGCCTGTTGCGACCGGACGCCATGGTGATCGGCAATCACGAATTCGATCTGGGCAACGGCCCTCTGGTGGAGTTTTTGCGCCAGCTCGATTTTCCGGTACTGGCCGCCAACCTCGACAGCAGCCAGGAGCCGGTCGATACCCCACTCCCCCTGCGCGGCCTGCCCAATCTGCACGATGCCAGTCGCCCCTGGCAGCGGCGCCTGCTCGGCGGCGTGCCCTTCGCCCTGCTTGGCATCACCTTGCCGCAGATGGCCGCCATCGCCAACCCGGATGGCCACACCCGCTTCCACGGCATCGAGCAGACCCTGAAGGCCGCACTGGCAGAGATCAAGGCCGCCGGCATTCAGCACATCATCCTGCTCAGCCACCTGGGGCTAGAGCAGGACAAACGGCTGGCCGAGCGTTTCCCCGAGCTCAGCCTCATCATCGGTGGCCACACCCACAGCCTGCTGGGTGAGCTGGCGCCGCTCGGGCTCGACAGCGAAGGCAGCTACCCGCTGATGGTGAACGGGGTGGCTGTCCTGCACGCCGCCCACAGCGCCCTCTGCCTCGGGGTGTGCGAGCTGACCTTTGACCAGCGCGGCCGGGTTGAGCGCAGCCACGGCCAGCTGGAGTGGCTGCCCTGGCAGCCCTGGCCCTTTGCCGGCAATCCGCCGGCCGGGCTCACCTTCTGCGACCCCGATCCCGAACTGGAACAGCATCTGGCCAGGCGCTACCGGCCCGAGCTGGAGACCATGACTCAGCGCATCGTGACCCGCCTTGACGAGCCACTGCACCACCAGCGGCTGCCCGATGCCAACCTGCCGGCCGGCAGCCAGGTCGCCCCCCTGGTGGCGAGCGCCATGCTGACCAGCGCCCGCGAGCAGGTCGGTCAGGTGGACTTCGCCCTGCACAACGCCGGCGGAGTGCGCTGCTCCCTCGAACCCGGGCCGCTCAGCGAAGCAGACATCGCCGGCCGCCTGCTGCCCTTTGCCATCCCGCTCACCCTCTACAGGGTGCACGGCCATGAGCTGGCCGAGGCGCTGGAGGGGGCCATCGACAACGCCACCAACAACGGGATGACGGGCAATGGCAGCGGCAGCTTCCCCTACACCGCCGGAGTGCGCTTCTGTTATCAGGCGGATCAGCCCAAGGGGCGCCGGATCACCCGGCTGGAGTGGGAGCGTGCGCCTGATGAGTGGCAAGCGGTCGAAGCCGACGCCATCTATCGGGGGGTCTCCAGCGCCTACACCGCCTCCGGCAAGGAGGGCTACACAGCGCTGGCCCGCACCCTGACCCAGCACAATCAGGAACTCGGCATCACCCTGGCGGATGCCTTCATTCGCTGGGCCCGCTATCTGCCGGCGCTCACCGCCATGCCGGCGCGGGTGGAGTATCAGGGGCCGACCGCCGGCTGATCCCCCGCCAGCCGGGGCGAAAGCCGGACTCGGCTTCGCCCTTTGTCCCCATACGCCATAAAACGTGCCGCTTTCTTGTCGTAAAGCGGCACTTTTGCAAATTATTTCAAGCACATTCCCCTGGCCCATTGCATCGTGTGGTCAGGCTCGGCAAGATAGGCCCGCTTTCGAGACTTCCCAGCAGGAACAGGTCACCCATGAATCATGCCATCCGTTTTACTCCTCCTCGCGTCAATCCAGGCCTGCGGCCGCTGGTGATCCTGCTCACCGGTTTGCTGGCCTTGCTGTTCTGCCTGCGCAACCCGCTGTTCCACGGCATGGCGCCGGGCTTCGACGCCTCGCTGTTTGCCGTGATGGGCAAGATGTGGAGCGAGGGGGGCGTGCTCTATCGGGACATGATCGACATCAAGGGCCCCATGATCTTCGCCCTCGACGCCTTCGGCTACGGCCTCGGCGGCTTCTTCGGGATCTGGCTGCTGGAGTGGGCGCTCTGCTGGCTGGGACTGATGGCCAGCTGGCAGGCCTTCGGTCAGCTCGGCCTCTCATTGCGGGCCCGACTCGGCAGCATGCTGGCGGTGCTGGCGCTCTATGGCACCCGCTACTACTACGGCAACATGACCGAGGACTGGACGTTCCATCTGGCCCTCATCGCCCAGTGGGCCTTCATCACCATGTTGCTGGACAAGCGCTGCAGCTGGGGACCGGCGCTGGTGGCCGCGCTTACCTTTGCCATCGTCGCCTGGATGCGCACCAACAACGGCGCCTTCTGGGGTGCCTGGTATCTGGTGCTGTTCTGCCACTGGTGCCTGCGCGAGCAGTGGCGCTGCGCCCTCTCCCTGCTCTGCTCCAGCCTGCTGGGGCTGACGCTCGTCGGCGGTCCGCTGCTGGCCTACTTCCAGCACCACAACCTGCTGGCCGAATTTAAATACTACGCCTTCGACATCTTCTTCGAGGGGAGTTATGGCAACGGCTTCTCGCCGGATGTGGGCAGCGTCGGCCTGCTGCGTACCGGCCTCATCATGCTGCTACCCGCCTTCATCGTGCTGATGATGAGCCGGCGTCAGGAGTGGTACCTGCCGGTGCTGTGCGCCACCCTGTTTGGGGTCATCTTCACCCTGATCGCCAACTCAGTCTCCGGCCACGTGTTCGATCACTACGACGTGCTCTATCTGCAGCTGGCCCTGCTGCCGCTGGCCTGCCTGCTGGATCGCAGCGAACAGCAAGCCGATGCCCTCGGTCTGCTCTGCATCTCGCTGGTGGTGCTGACCGCCAGCTGGCTGCTGGCCCAGCAGCTCGGCTACGGCTGGAGCACCAAGGAGTGGTCACTGGAACGGGTACGTGAAGTGCTCGGCAACAGCCTGCTGTGGGCCCTGCCGGTGCTCATTCTGGTGCCCCTGTGGCGCGCCTGGGACGTGCGCAGTGCCACCCCCTGGCTCGCCTCGCTCGCCATGCTGGCCCTGATGCTCAACAACGCCTGGGAAGGCAGCCAGAAAGGCAGGCCCTTCAACCCGCCGGCCCAGGTACGGGTCGACCGGATCCTGGCCGAGACCACCCCCGCCGACAAGATCTGGGTGGATGGCATCCAGCCCCAATATTACCTCTGGACCGATCGCCAGCCGGCCTCCGCCTACCTCTTCTTTGCCAACGTCAACCCGCCCTATGACGTGCGTGAGCGGGTGCTGGCCGACCTCAAACGCCAGAGTCCCAAGTTCATCATCGCCAAGCCGGATCGGGTGGCCGATGAGCTCAAGAAGCCAAGCTCCCCCTCCAGCCTCGCCTTCTATCAATATCTGGTGAGCCAGTATGAAGAGGTGGAGCCGGGTCTCTATCGCAGACGCTGAGCCCCCTTGAGCGCACAGGGCCGTCATCCCGCGATGACGGCCTTTTCATTACGGTGAGGCAGGCCCGGCCCGAAACGGTAGGCAAACGGCGACGCGCTGACTACAATGGCGCTCTTTTGATGTATTGAGTAATGCAGACATGGCGGAACTGACCTATCTCGGTGGCTACCCCGAGCCCCTCAAGGCCCAGGTGCAACAGCTGATCGCGGCGGGCAAGCTGGGGGAGGTGCTGGCCAGGCGCTATCCTGAAACCCACCTCATCCAGAGCGACAAGGCGCTGCTCGCCTACACCATGGAGCTGAAGAACCGCTACCTGAAAAGCTCGGCGCCGCTTTCCAAGGTGATCTTCGACGGCAAGATCAACGTGATCAAGGATGCCCTCGGTCTGCACACCTATGTGAGCCGGGTGCAAGGCAGCAAGCTCAAGGCCAAGAACGAGATCCGCATCGCCGCCCTGTTCAAGGAGGCCCACCCGGCCTTCCTGAAGATGATCGTGGTGCATGAGCTGGCCCACCTGAAAGAGAAGGATCACAACAAGAGCTTCTATCAGCTCTGTCAGCATATGGAGCCGGACTATCATCAACTGGAGTTTGATCTGAGGCTCTGGCTCACTTGGCGCGATCTCGAGCGTGCCGCACGCTGACCCATCGCAGGTTTCAAGGAGGAGAGATGATCCCGTTGCGCCGACCACTTGCCCGCTGGTTGATGGCGGCACTCTTGCTGAGCCCTTCCCTCTCGGCGGCCGAACGCTGGCAGAGCGATGCCTATCTCACCGCAAGCTTCTTTGAGATCGCCATGAAGCGGGAGTATGGCCACGAACAGAACGTGCGCTTCTCCCGCTGGGAGCAGCCCATCCGGCTCAAGCTGGTCAACGAGTTTGGCGACAAGGCACTGCAAAGCGAGGTGGTCAGGGTGCAGAGCCAGCATCTGGCCGGCATCATAGGCCGCCCCATCGCCCTGGTCAGCGAGCGGCCCAATATCACCCTGATCATGACCGAACGCGCCAAGATGGCGAGCTGGGCCCAGCGCACCATGGGGCAGGATGCCTCCGTCAAGACGGCGCTCAAGGAGGGGCTCTGCATGGCCAACTTCACCACCAATACCCGCCGCGAGATGGCCCGCGCCACCATCATCATTCCGGTGGATTACAGCCGGGCCAAGGGGCGCTTCCTCGACTGCGTGGTGGAGGAGCTCACCCAGGTGATGGGGCTGCCCAACGATTCGGACAAGGTGTTTCCCTCCATCTTCAACGACAACAGCATCGACAGCTTTCCGACCGGGCTCGACTACGTGCTGCTCAAGCTCGCCTACCACCCGGCCCTGCAGGCCGGCATGACGGCCAGCGAAGTGCGCGCCGCTCTGCCCATCGCCCTCAAGGCGCTGCGGGCCAGCGGTGACATTGCCCAGGCCGATCAGCGGGTGCAGGTCAACAGCCTCAAACGCTGGGCCGGGCTCTAACGCTTGCTGCCTGTTCTGGGCTTTGAGGATTAAGGGCTGAGGGCACGGGCTCCATCCCGCTGAAACAAAAAACGCAGCCTTGGGCTGCGTTATTTCTGTCCATCCAGATTGCATGTATTCGACGCCCGCCCCGCCTGGCTCAGGAGACTGCACTCTCCGGCATCCAGCTGTCGGCGTTCTCCCACACCTCCTGCACCATGGCTTCTGCCAGCTCCTTCTCCTCCTTGCTGGCCCGGCTGACGGTCAACGCCATGGCACTGCCGGGGGCGACGCGAACATGCAGGTCAGGGAACTTCTCGCCCAGCTGCTTTAGCAGCTCTTGGCGCAGCGCCTCCATGGTCGAGGTGGGCACCTGATGTTTCTTGTCGATGATAATTTCCAGACGCATAGGATACTTCTCCATGATTTTTACTGTATTTTTATACAGTAAAAATCAAAAGTAAAGAGGGCGCCAGCGGCTGACCAAAAACTCTTTCCTGCCAGACCTTCTCCCCTGATGCATTTGGCTGCCTATTCAAGCGGTCAACCGAGAAAACGGCGCAACGCAGCAACTTCACTCTCCTCGCTCAACCCTGATGCCGTGCAAAAAGTTGTTGATATTGATTCTCAACGGAGGCATGATTTTATTGTTATAACATAACACCAAGTCACACAGAGCGAACCATCATGCGTCCAGACATTCACCCCGAGTACCGTCAGGTTCTGTTTCACGACCTGACCGCCAACACCTATTTTCTGGTGGGTTCCACCCTCAAGACCGATCGCACCAAGCTGTGGGAAGACGGCAATACCTACCCCTATGTGACGCTGGATGTCTCCAGTGCGTCACACCCCTTCTATACCGGTAAGCAGAAGCAGGTCAGCAAGGAGGGTCAGGTCGCCCGCTTCGGCCAGCGTTTCGGTCAGTTCTTCAACAAAGGAAAAACGCAGTCATGAAAGTCCTCTCCTCCCTGAAATCAGCCAAGTCGCGCCACCCCGATTGCCAGATCGTCCGCCGACGCGGCAAGCTGTTCGTGATCTGCAAGAGCAACCCCAGATTCAAGGCCCGTCAGCGCTGATCCACAGCATCACAAAAACAAGGCCCTCCTGCGAGGGCCTTGTCCATTTATCACTCCGGCATCACGCCGAATCTGCCGCTGTTGAAGTCATCGATGGCCTGCACTATCTCCTCATGGCTGTTCATCACGAAGGGGCCGTGACCCACGATAGGCTCCTCGATGGGCTCGCCGCTCAGCAGCAACACAGTGGCGTCGCTGTTTGCCTCGATCACCACCTGCTGCCCCGCGCTCTCCAGCACCACCATCTGCGCCTCCCGAGCGATGGCACTGCCGTTGACCTGCACCGACCCCTTCAACACGATAAGCGCGCCGGTCCAGCCTTCGGGCAGCTCGAGTGTGCTGATGCTGCCCTGTACCAGACGCAGATCCCAGACATGCAGCGGACTGAAGGTATGGGCCGGGCCACGGACCCCCTCAAACTCGCCGGCGATGACCCGTACCGACCCCGCATCGCTGGCCAGTGCCACCGTAGGAATGTCGCGCGCCAGGATGGGCTGGTATCCGGGCGGCGTCATCTTGTGCCGGCTTGGCAGATTCACCCACAACTGCACCATCTCGAGCTCACCGCCCGACTCGCTGAACGCCGGGGCGTGGAATTCCTCGTGCAGGATACCGGCGCCGGCGGTCATCCACTGCACGTCACCCGGGCCTATCACGCCGCCCCGACCGGTCGAATCCCGGTGCGCCACTTCGCCCTTGTAGACGATGGTCACCGTCTCGAAACCCCGATGGGGATGTTCACCCACCCCGCGCGGCCGGCTGGTCGGCGTAAAGTTGGCCGGGCCGGCATAGTCGAGCAGCAGGAAGGGGCTCAGCTGCTTGCCGTGGCTGCTGTAGGAGAAGAGGGAGCGTACGGGAAAACCGTCGCCTACCCAGTGAGGACGGGGGGCACTGTAAACGCCGAGGATCTTTTTCATCTGCCGCTCCTGACATATCCGGTGGAATTGAACACTGGAAACAGCATAGTTTCGAGACGAACAGGTGGGTAGACTGCTAAATTGAGCATCAGCGTCCTATTTTTGGAACGATGAGAACACTCTATGCAGGATCTGAACGATCTCTACTACTTCGTCCAGGTGGTGGATCACGGTGGTTTTGCCCCCGCCGGCCGCGCCATCGGCATGCCCAAATCCCGCCTCAGCCGCCGGATAGCGCAGCTCGAAGAGCGGCTCGGCGTGCGGCTGCTCCAGCGCTCGACCCGCCAGTTTGCGGTAACCGAGCTGGGCCGTACCTATTACGAACACTGCAAGGGGATGCTGGTGGAGGCCGAGGCGGCGCAGGCTGCCATCGAGATGACCCGAACCGAGCCCTGTGGTCTCATCCGCATGAGCTGCCCCATCGCCTTGCTGCATACCCATATCGGCCCCATGCTGGCGGATTTCATGGCCCGTCACCCGCAGATCAGGATCGAGCTGGAGGGGACCAATCGGCGGGTCGACCCCATCGCCGAAGGGGTCGATGTGGCGATCCGGGTCAGACCGCCACCGCTGCAGGACAGCGAACTGGTGATCCGGACACTGGCGCAGCGTCGCCAGTGCCTGGTGGCCAGCCCGGCACTGATAGCACAACGGGGCTTGCCTGCCGCGCCGGCGGATCTGCACGGCTGGCCCAGCATGGGGCTGGGAGCGCCACGGCAGCACTATATCTGGTCGCTGTTCGGGCCGCAGGGGGCCCATGTCGAGCTCGCCCACCAACCCCGTTTCGTCACCACCGACATGGTGGCCCTGCGCAGTGCCGCGCTGGCCGGTATCGGCGTGGTGCAGTTGCCGCTGTTGATGGTGCGGGAGCAGCTCGATGCCGGCACCCTGATCAAGGTGGTGCCCGCCTGGGAGCCAAAGCCCGAACTCATCCACGCTGTGTTCCCCTCCCGGCGCGGCCTGCTCCCCTCTGTACGGGCGCTGATCGACTATCTGGTGGCTCGATTCGCCGCCATCGACGAGGAGTAACCTTCCGTGCCCGGCCGCGATCGCCAGGCCGGGCATCCATCCTCGATGTCCGGCACACTGGCGGGCGCGGCCAGAAGAAACCGTTGAGACATGCCTTTGTCTTAGAAGATCATGGCGTTGCTCATCTCACCGGGCTGGCCAACCTGCCGCGGCCAATAAACAGCCAACCACGACGACTGCCCTTCGCTCTGCCTGCGCTATGGTTTACCATGCAGGCAACCGAGGTGCATGGCACCCCCACCCAGGCGCCAGACGCCGCCGTCATCGGATATCCCTCTCGAGCAACATGAGTAAAACAGCACACGCCGGCAGCGAGCCGACCTTCTACTTCCACGATTACGAGACTTTCGGCATCAGCCCGGCCAAGGACAGACCGGCGCAGTTTGCCGGCATTCGTACCGACGGGGATTTCAACCTCATCGGTGAGCCGCTGGTCATCTATTGCAAGCCGCCGGCGGACTATCTGCCGGAGCCGGAGGCGTGCCTCATCACCGGCATCACGCCACAAAAAGCGATGAAGGACGGGCTGTGCGAGGCGGATTTCATCCGCCAGATCCACGAGCAGTTCGCCACCCCAGGCACCTGCGTGCTGGGCTACAACAGCATCCGCTTCGATGACGAGGTGACCCGCTACACCCTCTATCGCAACTTCTATGACCCCTATGCCTACGCCTGGCAGAACGGCAACTCCCGCTGGGACATTCTCGACATGCTGCGCGCCTGCTACGCCCTGCGCCCGGAGGGGATCGAGTGGGCGTTTGATGAAGAGGGCAAGCCAAGCTTCAAGCTGGAGAAGCTGACGGTGGCCAACGGCGTGGCCCACGCCAACGCCCACGATGCGCTCTCCGACGTGCTGGCCACCATCGAGATGGCCAGGCTGGTTAAAAAGGCTCAACCCAAGCTGTTCGATTATCTCTTTGATCTTCGTAACAAGAACAAGGTGAAGGCCCTCATCGACGTGGTGACCATGAAGCCGCTGGTGCACGTCTCCGGCATGTTCTCCCCCTGGCAGGGGTGCGCAAGCTGGGTGTCGCCGCTCGCCTGGCACCCCAGCAACCAGAACGCGGTCATCATGGTGGATCTGACCCGCGACCCCACCCCGCTCATCGAGCTCACCAGCGAGGAGATCAGAGAGCGCCTCTACACCAAGAAAGAGGAGCTGGGGGACCTGGCCGGCATTCCGGTGAAGCTGGTGCACATCAACAAGTGCCCAGTGCTGGCGCCGGCTGCCACCCTGACACCGGAGCGGGCGGACCAGCTTGGCATCGACCGGGCTCAGTGCCGCAAGAGCCTGGATCTGCTGCGCGCCCACCCCGAAGTGCGGGAAAAACTGGTGGAGGTATTCAATCAGGAGTTTGCCGGCAACAATGACGGCGACCCGGATACCCAGCTCTACACCGGCTTCTTCGGTCACGGCGACAAGTCCACCATGGATCTGGTGCGCGCCACCCCGGCGGATCTGCTGGGTGAGCGGGAGTTTTCCTTCACCGACGCCCGGCTGCCGGAGATGCTGTTCCGCTACCGCGCCCGCAACTGGCCGCACACCTTGAGCGAACCGGAGCAGAAGCGCTGGCGCCTGCACTGCAGCGACTACTTCAGCCGCCGTCTGCCCGACTATGTGCCGCGCCTGGAAGCGCTGGCCGAGCAGAATCAGGGGAACGATCGGAACTTTGCCATCCTCAAGAGCCTCTATCACTACCTCGAAAATCTGTGAGATGTGACCCGCCTCACGGTTAAATGACTGTACGCTCCCCCGCCCCGCGACATAATGGGAAGGGGAGCAAAGACTCCTGATGTTTCAATTATTTGTGCGCTAACATTGCACTAACGGCCGGTTGGCCTATCGACCCTTGGGGATGCCTCATCCGATGCGTTCAGGATTATCCGGTTTTGGTTTGCTCATCTGCGCCCTGCTGCCATCGACCAGCATGGCGGGTGTGCGCTTTGATATCCCCGACTACCTGCTGCAGTTGCCGCAGCAGACCTACGAGCTGATCGAGAGCAACTTCAGTCGCCTCTATCGGCAGACCGATTTCACCCCCCAGATCACCAACAGCTATTTCAACCGCTCCGATCTCTACAACTTCGTCGGCGTGCCGCTGGCCATCACTCCCCAGGCCGGTTTTCAGCTGGAGGTCTTCGGCCAGCTCTACAACCGCGCCTCCCAGAGCTATGTGCACATGAGCCAGGACATGTCGCTCTATCGGATGATCCGGGCCGACATGATGGGCAACACCAACGACGAGGTGGCCCTCGGCATGGGGCTCGGCATTCCGCTCACGGCGCAGCTCACCTTCAAGGCCCTGCTCTCCAGCAACGAGATCCCGGGCTATGGCGCCGCCAACTACGCCATCGGCTTCGAGTGGCGTTACTGACTCCGCTATAGCAGCTCCTTTCACAATAAATTCAGGCTCCCGCGGGAGCCTGAATCATGATTGCCAGCCTGCTCAGCGGTAGCGGATCACCCGCCCCTCGCCCCCCTGCAGGGTGAGTGCAGTACCGACGGCCCCCTCATCCCAGAAATCCTCGCCACCCGCCGGCAGCAAAAACTCCTGAGGCTGCGCCTCCCAGTTGAAGAGGCAGAGCAGGGTGCCGCCCTCGGGTAGGCTCACCTCGCCGCAGGCAAAGTCCATCGACTCGAAACGGGCGCCAGGGGCCCGCGCCGCGCAGAGCTCGAGCAGCTTGCGCAGCTGCGCCGCCTGTTCCTCGTCGAGATCTTGCAGCCTGTCCCCGGCCAGCATCATGCCGCCGCTTGCCACCAGCGCCGCCAGATGGAAACGGTACTCGGCAGAGCTCGCCTGCTGGCTTGGCAGATCCCGCAGGCAGATGCAGTCAGGATCGAGGGCCCACAGTCGGTCGTTCTGCCAGGCGCGGCAGAAGGCCTCGCGAGCGATCTGGCGAAAACGGTGGCCATTGCGCTCCACGTCATCGCTCACCCGCATACCGTGCACCAGACCAAGGCTTGGCCAGATGGGCGCGTTGCAGCCGAGCAGGAAGGCCCCCTCACCCGCCCCGCGCAGGATGGCGGCCATGCCGCGTCGGTAGGCCTCCACCCGGGTGGCGGCCGGGTCATGGAAGCAACCGCCGTGGATGGCGCCCCAGAAGTTGGCGTCGAGCTTGAAGTAGTGGATGCCCCACTGCTCGCGCAGGGTGCGAAACACCCGCTCTAGGTGAGCCTGCACCTCGGGGTGGGTGCCATCCAGCACGTACCAGGGGGTACAGCGCCAGCCGCCGTAGGTAACCCGCTCGGAAGGCAGCGGCAGCCCGTCATCCCCCTTCACGAACCAGTCGGGGTGATCCTGAAACACCTGGGAGCCGGGCTCGGCGATAAAGGGGGCCACCCAGAGCGCCGGCTCGCAACCGGCGCCTTTGATCTCGGCGGCCAGGGACGCCACCCCCTGTTCGAACTTGGCCGACGGGGTGAGCCAGTCGCCCATCTTGGCCTGATAACCGTCGTCAAGCTGCACGTAGCGCAGCGCCGGGAAACGCTCGGCGCGCACCTGCAGGTTCTCGCGAATGTCGGCGGCGCTCACGTCCGCGTAGTAGTGATACCAGGAGCACCAGCCGCTGGGGCGCTCGCCAACCTGACCGATCAGCGAGCCATGTTCGGCCTCGATCTGCTGCGCCAATTCGGCCAGCAGCGCCTCCCGATCTTTTCCTTCAAGGCAGAGCAGCGCCTCGCTCTGCCAGAACTGGCCGGCCGGAAGCGCACGCCCCTCGCCGTTCATCAGGATCTGCAACCGGCCATCGGGGTAGAGCCGAAACTCCCCGCCAAAGCGCTGGCAGCTGGCAAAGGCGAGCAGCAACCAGCCCCTGTCATGCTCCACCAGCAGCAGGTTGTGCACCGTGTGATAGCCCTGATCGTCGGTGATGCGATAGACGCCGGCATCGGGGCAGCGACCGACCGGCTGCGGCGCTTGCCAGCTGCCCATGGTCTGGGCCAGCATCTGGAAGCCTTCGCCGTAGATGGCGCTCGCAGGCGAGAGGCCGAGCTTGCCGTCAAACAGCGTCCAGTGCCCGATCCGGGCCTCGCCACTGCCGGTGTTGTCGAGCCGCACCCGGCACAGGGGGCCTTCCCACTGGCGGGTTTGCAGCAACGAAGGGGGGAGATGGTGGTCGTCCGCCAGCTGACGCAGGCGGGACAAGAGAGATGTCATGGCGACTCCTTGTGGTTCGAAAAGGGTTCTATCTGAAAATCTTCAATGAAATCAGCCTCAAACGAACTGATTTCAGCTGTTATTGTTTTAATGCCGCGACCCTGTCTCTCTGGTAGACTGGCGTATTCCTTACTTTACCGTTACCAAGATGGGGCTCCTGTGATCGCGCAACGTGCCTTGCTGTACCTTCGTGACTTTCTGGTCATCGTCGCCTGCCTGCTGGCGGGCAAAGCCCTGGCAGCCATCCTGCCGTTCGCCTTTCCCGGCAGCATCATCGGCATGCTGCTGCTGTTCGTGCTGCTCTCCCTGCAACTGGTGAAACTGCACTGGGTCGAGCATGGCGCCGGCCTGCTGCTGCGCCACATGGGGGTCTTGTTCGTGCCGGTGGCTGTCGGGCTGGTGGCCTGGCTGGAACCCCTTCGCCAATCCTTCGGCCTCATCATGCTCTGCATCGTGCTCGGGATCGTGCTGATCCTCGGCACCGTCGGCCGTCTCTACCAGAGGATGAACAGATGATCTTCTGGTTGGCCATTCCCTTGACCCTGGCACTCTATTTCGCCACCCGGGCCCTCTATCGCAAGCTGCCCTGGCCCATCATCAACCCGGTGCTGGTGCCCACCGCCGTCATCATCGGCCTGCTGCTCTGGTTCGATCTGCCTCTGGAGCAGTACGAGAGCGGCACTCGCCCCATCACGGCGCTGCTGGAGCCGGCGGTGGTGGCACTGGCGCTGCCCCTCTATCAGCAGGCCCGCCAGATCCAGGCCAGGCTCAAACCCATCCTGATCTGTACCCTGAGCTCGGTCCTGATCTCGGTCTGCACGACCCTGGCAGTCGGTCATTTCATGGGCGCCGATCCAGCACTGCTGGCCTCGCTCGCCACCAAATCCATCACCACCCCGCTCGCCATGAGCGTCAGCCAGTCCCTGGGCGGCATTCCCGCCATCGCCGCCGCCGTGGTGGTGGTAGTCGGGATCGTCGGCGCCCTGGTGGGCTTCCCCCTGCTCAGGCTGATGCGGGTCACCGACCCCGAAGCCCAGGGGCTGGCCATGGGGGCCTGTGCCCACGCCATCGGCACCGCCACCTCCGCCGAGCAGGGCATCACCCAGGGCGCCTTTGCCTCGCTGGCCATGGTGGTATGCGGCATCCTCACCGCCGCCGTGGCCCCCCTGCTGTTTGCCATTTACCACTGGTTGAGCTGAAGCGCACCCTTTTCCGCTGCGGCGGGCCTGCGGGCCCGCCGATGTGCGACCTGCCGCACAATTTGCACAAGACAAACGTTTCCATTAACATCCCCCTCCGTTTGCCCGTCAGGGCGTGAGCACGCTCACACATTTAGCCGAGCTTGCTCCCTACAATGGCCCCCCAATTGGCCTTTGAGGACACACTATGCATCCCCGTTTTGCCAAGCCACTCGATACCCTGTCCGCTCCGCTCAAGGCAGCCCTGCTGCCCATGCTGGGCGATGATTTCCAGGCCCGCTTCACCGCCGATCAGGTCGCCACGCTGAAGACCGCCACCGGTCTTGACGATCGCGCCCTGCGCCTGGCCCTGCTGCCGCTGGCCGCCGCCTGCTCAGTGGCGCCCATCTCCAAGTTCTTCGTCGGTGCCATCGCCTGCGGCCTGAGCGGCAACTGGTATTTCGGCGCCAACATGGAGTTCGCCGGTCAGGGACTGTTCCACTCGGTGCATGCCGAGCAGTCCGCCATCTCCAACGCCTGGCTGGGCGGCGAGACCGGCATCTCCGAGATCACCGTCAACTACACCCCCTGCGGTCACTGCCGCCAGTTCATGAACGAGCTGAGCACCGCCAAGACCCTCAAGGTCTCCCTGCCGGACGACTTGAGCGCGCTGCAATCCTTCCTGCCCCACTCGTTCGGCCCGGCGGATCTGGACATCACGGACGCCCTGATGAGCCCGCAGTCCCACGACGAGCTCCAGCTTGATAGCGAGGATCCGCTGTGGCAGGCCGCGCTGGCCGCCGCCCGCCAGAGCTACGCCCCCTACAGCCAGGGTTATGCCGCAGTGGTACTGCAGTTCGCCGACGGGCGCATCTTCTGCGGCCGCTACGCCGAGAACGCCGCCTTCAACCCCAGCCTGCCACCGATGCAGATGGCCTGCGCCCATGCGGTGCTGGGCGGCGAGGATCTCGCCACCATCCGCCGCGCCGTGCTGCTGGAGAGCAAGGATGGCCAGATCAGCCAGCAGGACTCCGCCCGCGCCACCCTCAAGGCGCTCGGTTCGGTCGAACTGGAGTATCAGGCGGTCTGATCGGCCATAGCCTGAAACAACAAGGGGAGCCAATGGCTCCCCTTGTTGTTTTGTGGTGATCAGCTGATCCCCTGTCATGACTCCCAGACGATGCTCTGGGAGGAGGACCAGGCGTCCCCCAGGTTTGCGTACTTCTGCTCCAGCAGGTGGCGACGGATCTTCATGGTGGGCGTCAGCACCCCGTTCTCGATGTTCCAGGGGCTCTTCACCACCAGGATGCCGCGAATTTTGGCATGGGACTCCAGCTGCTCGTTGACCCGGTTGCGGGCCGCCTCCAGCTGGGCATTGACCTGATTGCGATCCCCCTTCATGGCGTGTTCAGCCAGCTGTACCAGCGCCACCGGCTGCGGCATGCCATAGCCGATCACGCACAGCTGCTCGATGATGGGCTCCTGGCCCAGCAGCCCCTCGATGGGCACCGGCGCCACATACTTGCCCTTGGCGGTCTTGAACACGTCCTTCATGCGGCCGGTGATGGTGAGGTAGCCCTCCCGATCCAGCTTGCCCATGTCGCCGGTGTGCAGCCAGCCCTCTTCATCGATGGCCTCGCGGCTGTGCTCGGGATCCTTGTAGTAGCCCAGCATCATGCCCTCGCAGCGACAGAGGATCTCCCCCTCGTCTGAGATCTTGATGTTGACCCCGATCCCCGCCTTGCCGACCGTGCCTATCTTGTCGGCCCTGAACGGGTAGTTGATGGTGGAGTAGGCGTGGTTTTCGGTCATGCCCCAGGCTTCGGTCACCTGAAGGCCGATGCTCAGGTACCACTCAAGCAGGGCCGGCGACACCGGCGCCGAGCCGCAGCCAAGTACCCGCGCCTGATCCAGCCCCAGCCCCTTTTGCAGCTTGCGCTTGATAAGGCCCGAGACGAAGGGGATCTTGAGCAGCAGCGCCAGCTTCTGCTGAGGCAGCTTCTCGAGGATCTTGATACGGAACATGGCCCACAGCCGCGGTACCGAGATGAACACGGTGGGACGGCAGCGTTTGACGTCCTCGATGAAAGTATCGAGGGACTCGGGGAAGGCGATGGTGGCGCCGCCGTAGAGGCTGCCGCCGTAGATGTAGACCCGCTCTGTGATGTGGGCGAGCGGCAGATAGGAGAAACCGCGGTCGGACTGGGTCAGGCCCACCGTCTCCACCAACTTCTCGCATGACCAGGCGTAACGTTCGACGCTCAGCATGGCCCCTTTCGGCTTGCCGGTGCTGCCGGAGGTGTAGACCAGGCTCAGCAGGGCGTCAGGCGCCTGCACCGGGCTGTCCGGGATCGGCTCGTGGCGATCCAGCAGTTCGTCCCACTGGTGGGCCGCCGGCATGGTGTCATAGGGAAAAGCGATGCGCAGCAGATCGGCGGGCACCCCCGCCTCCTGGCTCTTCCAGTCATCGAGCTTGCCGACGAAAATGGCCTTGGCCTCGCTGTGGCGCAGCACGTATTCGATGGTGTCGACGTTGGCGGTGGGGTAGATGGGCACACTCACGTACTGCCCCATCTGCATGGCGAGATCGGCGATGAACCACTGGGCGCAGTTCTTGGAAAGCAGTGCCACCTTGTCGCCGGCCACCAGCCCCAGTTGACGCAGTGCCGTCACCATGCGGCGGGCCTCATCGGCCACTTCGCCCCAGGTGAAGTCCACGTATTCTCGGTTGATGGTTTGACGCAGATAGACTCTGTCAGGAGACTGCCGCTCCCAGTGATAGAGCATTTCGAGCGGCAGTTTATTGGCAATACGCGAGGAGGAAGCCATAGTTTAATCCCTGAAACAAAAGGCGAAACTTATTATTAACCTTTCACTAACCTCAGGGAAGAATAAACTTAAACTTCTGTTTGAACTGTGTAACCGATCAAGCTTCTGCCTGTTGTTGCAAACGAATCCACATCGCCTGCACCAGCTTCTCATCCTCTTCCGAGAGTTCACCCTGCAAAATGGCCTCGTTCAGGCTGCGCAGCACATAGCTCTTTACATCCCGCACTAGGGTCTTGCCTTCCAGCTCGGCCCGCGCCACCGCCAGCGAGATGTGGCCGCGCAGGTAGCCCCCGGCAAACAGCTCGTCATCGGTCGCCGTGGCCACCATGCTGTCTATCAGTCCCAACAACTTGTGCTCAAATTCATGAATCGTCATTTAACGCAGCCTCATTTTCCGGGATTGCCGGCAAAATAATTCGGGGGAGTGGAACCGCGATCCGGTTGATCGCGGCTCTCTGGCGCCAGGCCAGCCGCATCCTTGATGTCCTATTCCGGGTTGGCCACCGGGTAGATGACCTGATCCTTGTATCCCGTGGTGATCCGCAGATAACCACTTAACGACCGGTTCAGCGCCGGATCATCGGTATCCACCAGCAGCGGACGGCCATCGAGGGCTGCCAGCTTGGCTTTGGTGGCCAGGACCTGGATCTGGTCCCGCCCGACGGCCCGGATCACCTCTGGACTCAGTTGCTGATTTCCGCGCCCGAACAGATGTCCCTGACCGCCGATCAGGGTGATGATCAGCCGGCAGCGACGACCGCGGATCCGGGTCAGGATCTCGGCGGCGCAGAGATCCTGCCCGATAAGCCGGCCATTTTCCACCAGATCCACACCGAGCAGGGTATTTTCCAGACCCAGCTCTGTCATGCAGGCCGCCACCGTGCTGCCGGAGCCCATCAGATAGAGGGTATCGGGCTCCATCTGCTCGACCACACCGGCGGCGATGTCCGCCAGCACCAGCTCTTCGGACTCTCGTCCCCCCTGCTTGACCGCCTGCACGTAGCGCAGATCGCCGGGCACCTGCAGCTGGCCATAGTGGCGGGCGCGCACCTTGCCGGCGCGAAACGCCTCCTCGTCGATGTCCATCACCTCGGCATCCACCAGGCTCAGCAGCTCCCCTGCGATCATTCTGGCCGCCACCCGGCCGCTGGCGGCGGGGGTCACCCCGTACACCCCTGAGTGGATCTTGCAGCCAGCCGGGATCCCCAGCACATGGCACGACTCCCCCACCGCCGCACAGATGTCGCGCGCCGTGCCGTCACCGCCGGCAAACAGCAGCAGATCGACGCCGGCCTCGCGCAGCGCCAGCGCCGCCGCGCGGGTATCGGCCGCCGTGGTGGGCACAGTGGCGGGCTGGTAGACGATGCGACACGGCAGACCGAGCTCGCCGGCAAGCCCGGCCCCCATCTCCCCCGCCACCGTCAGCAACTCGAAACGCTCCGCCAGTTCACACAGTGGCAACAGCGCCTGACGAGCCCGCTCGCAAGCCTTGGGCACGGCGCCACGGGCCAGCGCCTCGGCCACCATGCCGTCACTGCCCTTGAGACCGACCGCGCCGCCGATGCCGGCGACCGGATTGATGATGAGTCCTAAACGAAACATATGTCCCTCCCGTTGGATGGTCGCCATTTTTATCTTTTCCAGCCACTGGGACAAGCCATAACCCCCTGCTAGAATGCGCGGTTTCAACCCTCAACCAAAGTTCAACCAAGGTTTCATCATGCTGGAATGGATTGCAGACCCCTCCGCCTGGGTCGCGCTCGCCACCCTGACCCTGCTCGAGATCGTGCTCGGCATCGACAACATCATCTTCATCTCCATCCTGGTCGGCCGCCTGCCGGAAGCCCAGCGCCAGAAGGCGCGGATCCTGGGCTTGGGTCTCGCCATGGGCACCCGCATCCTGCTGCTGCTATCGCTCGCCTGGGTGATGCGCCTCACCGAGCCGCTGTTCACCGTGCTGGGCGAGGCCATCTCGGGCCGCGATCTCATCCTGTTGCTGGGGGGCCTGTTCCTTATCGGCAAGAGTGCCCACGAGATCCACGCCACCCTGGAGGGGGCCGCCGAGCCCGAGAGCGTGAGCACGGCCGCCTCCGGCTTTATCAGCACCCTGATCCAGATCGCCATCCTCGACATCGTCTTCAGCCTGGACTCGGTCATCACGGCGGTGGGCATGGCGGATCACGTGCCGGTCATGGTGCTGGCCATCATGATCGCCGTCTTCATCATGATGTTTGCCGCCAAGGCCATCGGCGACTTCGTCGACAACCACCCCACCATCAAGATGCTGGCCCTCTCCTTCCTCACCCTGGTGGGCTTTGCGCTGATGGCCGAGGGGATGGATCTGCACATTCCAAAGGGCTACATCTACTTCGCCATGGCCTTCTCGCTGACGGTGGAGATGATCAACATCCGCCTGCGCAGTCATCACGACCGCGAGAAGCTCAAGCAGCAATAACGACGAGCCACAAAAAAGAGCGCCTGATGGCGCTCTTTTTGTATCTACACAACCGTGTCATTCATTGCTGATGACAATCGCCACGCGGCGGTTCTCGGCCCGACCGGCAGCCGTCTTGTTGTCGGCTATCGGATCGCGCTCGCCACGGCCCCGGATGTCCAGGTTGGCCTGCGGCATGCCGACCGAAACCAGCACATCGGCCACCGACTGCGCCCGCTTGTAGGAGAGCTGATCGTTGTAATCCGCCGCCCCGTTGGAGTCGGTATGACCATCGATCCGCGCCCGGTTCAAGCCCACTTCCAGCAGCGTCGTCCCCAGTTTTTCCACCACGACGCGCGTCTTGGGGGTCAGGGCATCCGCGTTGTTGGCAAACAGCACACGGTTGGAGAAGTCCAGAGTCCAACCCTCGTCGGTCAGGCGAAAGCCTTGCTCCTTGAGTACGGCGATCTGCTCTGCTGTGAGGCCGTGGGGAGCACTCTGGCAACCCATCAGCACGCTCAGCAGCAGACCGATCAAGCCGGTTTTCATCAGGACATGGATCTTCATTGTTATTTTTCCTCAGCAGAGACATCGAATTCCAGCTGCTCATGGAGTGCAAGCTCCCGACGCAGCCGTTTGGCTTGGTACATGGCATGGTCCGCCTGCTGCAGCAGATCGGCGGCACTCTGCCCCTGATCCGGATACAGCGCGACGCCAATGCTGACGGCCGCCACCAGCTGGCTGCCGTCCCCCAGTACCACGGGGTCCGCCATGGCCTGCTGGATGCGGGCAACCACATCCTCTGCCTCCTCCACCAGGGAGAGGGGGGTGAGCAGGATGGCAAACTCGTCGCCCCCCAGACGGCATACCAGATCCATCGGCCGCAGCTGATGTTGTACCCGTCTGGCCAGCGCGATCAGCACGTCATCCCCGGCGGCATGGCCCAGGGTGTCGTTGATCTGCTTGAAGCGATCACAATCGAGGTAGAGCAGCGCGAAGCGCTCGTCATGCAGCCGGCCCGTGGTGACCGCCTGATCCAGACGAGCCTCAAACAGAGCACGATTGGGCAAGCCGGTCAAGGCATCGTGAGTGGCCTGGTGCAACAGGCTGGCATTCTCCCGCCGCTGGTGGGCCTGCCAGGCCTCCAGCTCGTCGAGCAGGGAGTTGAAATCCTGACCGAGCTCGTGCAGCTCGGCGATGTTGGCCTCCGGCACCCGCATGGCGAGGATCCGCTGGCGGCTCACGCTGTGGGCCACCTGGGCCAGCTCCTTGAGCGGCGCCGTGAGGGAGTGTTGCATCCGGTGCGCCACATAGAGGGCCCCCAGGGTGCTGAGCACCAGGCAGAGCAGCATGGCCAGCAGGGTTTGCAGCAGGAACAACAACAGATACTGGCCGTGCCCCACCAGGTGGATGTGGGCAATCTCCATGCCCCCCCGCATCATGGGCTGATCCACCGGTCCCGGCAGGATGATCCGCGCCAGATACTGCTCAAGGCCGGACCAGGGGGTGCTCATGGCCCTGCTCCAGCTCGCCAGCAGCTGGCCACTCGGCAGATAGATGCTGGCCTGCGCCACGTCTTCGTGCGTGAGGATGGCCTCCAGTGCCTCCCGGGCCGCCTCCTCGTCGTGGAACACCACGGCCGCTTCGCTGGTATAGCCGATGGCGCGGGCGACCAGCTCCAGGTTGTGATCCGCATAGAGCCGCAGCGCCAGCAGGGCGATGCCGGTCAGCAGCAGACCGGCCATGCAGACCGCGGTCAGGGACGTCACCAGGTGGGTGCGTCCCAGACTCTGTCGCAAGGTGAGGCGCTGGGAGGGGGGGCGGAACAGACCTATCATGACCCCCCCTCATCGGCCTTGGCCAGTTTAAGCACCGCCGGATGCACCCGCACTCCGCTCCTGGCCAGGGCATCCAGATTGACCCTGAACCGGATCCGCTCCTTGCCGATCTGCAGGCAGAAGACGGCGTCGGCCACGCACTCGGAGCTGGATTCGCTGATGCTGAGGATGGGGTAGCCACGCAGCCGTTCAAACAACGGCAAGCGCCGCTCGGAGGAGAGCCCCCCCAGATAGAGCACGTCGCACTGGGGACCGATCGCCTCGTCATCGATTTCGTAGCGATGGACGCTGACCGGCCGGCCGTTGGCCTGCTGCTTGATGGAAAAGAGCGCGGTGGCGTACTCCGTCGGTGCCGCCACGCACAGGCGCAGTTCGCTCGGTTCATTCGGCCAGCGGGTATAGCTGAGAATGTCGAGCACAGTCTGGCGTACCTGCTCGGACCGCAGCTCGGCTGCGGTGAGCGGGGGCGACTCGCCGGAGAGGGCCAGCGTGCAAAACAGGGGCGCCAGCCAGACCAGGATCCTGAACAGTGAAAAAGTGTGCATCATGCCTGCGCTTACACCCGCCTCAGCAACCACACAGGGCACAGGCCCGAAGGGGGTGAGCCGGCAGGGGATAGTATGGAACTTGTCAGCAGCATGACAAGGCGCAGCCCGCAGAGCAAGGGGCTGACCGGGCTGGCGTCACAATAATGAAGAGGGCCCACCCCGGCGTGAGCCCTACGATAAGTTACATTCATGGGGTTACTTCTTGCTGATCCCGTATTCCCGCAGTTTGTTGGCGATGGCGGTGTGCGACACCCCCAGCCGTTTGGCCAGCTGACGGGTGGAGGGGAACGCCGGGTAGAGCCGCTCCAGCAGCCTGCTCTCGAAGCGTTTCACCGCCTCGTCCAGCCCCCCTTCGAACCACTCGTCGATGAGCGGCATGGCGTCGGCCGCCACCGGCAAGTCCACGTGCTCAGGGCCGATCTCGTCCCCTTCCAGCAAGGTCATGGCGCGATAGAGGCAGTTGCGCAGCTGGCGCACGTTGCCGGGCCAGCGGTAGGCGGTCAGGTATTCGGCCATGTTGCGGGTAAAGCGCGGGCGCGGACGCTGCAGTTCGCTGGCAAAGCGGGAGACGAACTGCTGGGCCAGCGCCATGATGTCCGCCTTGCGCTCGCGCAGCGGCGGCAGCGCCAGACTCAGCACGTTGAGGCGGTAGTAGAGATCTTCCCGAAACTTGCCCTCGTGCACCAGATCCAGCAGCTGCTTCTGGGTGGTGCAGATGAAGCGCACGTTGACCTTCACCTCCTGCTCGTCGCCGACCCGGCGGAACACGCCATCCTGCAGCACCCGCAGGAACTTGGTCTGCAGATGGGGGGACATGTCGCCGATCTCGTCCAGCATCAGGGTGCCGCCGCTGGCCAGCTCCAGTACCCCGCGCTTGCCCTCGGTGTTGTTGCCAAAGGCGCCGGGGGCATAGCCAAACAGCTCGCTCTCGGCCACGTTGTCCGGCATGGCCGCACAGTTGAGCGCCATGAAGGGGTGACTGGAGCGCAGGCTGGCACCGTGGCAGGCGCGGGCCAGCAGCTCCTTGCCGGTGCCGGTCTCGCCGACGATGAGCAGCGGCGCATCCTGCATCGCCAGCTTGCTCGCCTGGGCCAGCACCTGTTTCATCTTCTGGCTCTCGGCCTGCAGGTGCTCAAAGCCCCCCACTTCCACCGCGTGGAGCGCGCTGAAGTGCATGCCGACCCGGCGGGCGGACTTGAGCACCACCACGGCGCCAGCCAGGGCCTGCTTGCCCTTCTCCTCGGCCACGAACAGCGGCATCAGATCCGCCAGATACTCCTCGCCGCCGATGCTGAGCTTGCAGGTCTGCGGGCGGATCTCGCTCGCCTCCAGCCAGCGGCTGAAGGAGAAGCCCTTGACCAGGGAGCCGAGCGCCGCGCCGCGCACCTCCTCCACCGGCAGGGCCAGGGTGGTGAGGGCGGACTGGTTGGCCTGGGTCACCTTGCCCTTGGCATCGAGGGAGAAGACCAGATCCGGCAGCGCCTTGAGCAGCGCCTCAATCTCGTGGTGCTCTCGCTCGGAGGGCATGTAGGGGATGGTCTTGACGTCATAGACGCCGGGAATGCGGCGGATCTCCGGCATCAGGTGCTGGAAATCACGAAACTCCAGCTCGGGAAAGTTGAGATAGATGATGCCTGAGGTATCGATTTCGATGCCGCGCAGATCGATGTTGTGCTCCACCAGGCGGTCGAGCAGTTCCCGGGTCAAGCCCAGGCGGTCTTCACAGCTGACTTCAAGACGCATTCGGGACACACTTCCTAGCTAACTCTATGAATGACCGGATAATACAGACTCGATCCCGCCAGTGCGAGCGCCAGCCCATAAAAATGCGGGCCCGCCCCGTTTTCACCGGGCAGGCCCGCGTCATCTACAGGCGTTTATTTGAACGATTTGTCGGTGAGTGATGGCCTCTTCACTTCAGCAGCTCATCCGTGCGCGCCGCCATGATGAAGTCGTTGCGGTGCAAGCCACCTATCTTGTGGGTCCACCAGCTGACGGTCACCTTCCCCCATTCGGTGAGAATGGCGGGATGATGAAACTCCGCCTCCGCCAGTTCACCCAGCCGGTTGGTGAAGGCGAGCGCCTCCTTGAAGTTGCGGAAGGTGAATTCGCGCCGCAGCTGCAGCTCACCTTTTACCACCAGCGGCTGCCAGTCGGGGATGAGGCGCATCAGTTCGCTCAGCTCCTGCTCGCTCACCTTGGGGGCATCGGCGCGGCACGCTTCACACTGCTGGCTGGCCAGTTCGGACATGGGACTCTCCTTGTGTATCGATGAAAGGGGTGATCAACACCGGCGGGCGACTCAGCTCGCCTGCTTGTCGCCGGCCGGTGCAAAACGGGGGGGACGCAGCCCCAGACGGCGCGCCTCGGCCACCATGGCCATGATATCCTGCTCCGCCAGACGATAGAGCTCATCAAGCTCGGGCAGCACGAAATAGGTGGGCTGCATGATGTCGATGCGATACGGGGTGCGCAGCACCTCGATGGGATCAAAGGGTTGCAGTACCGGCTGGCTGCCGAGGGCATAGGCGGTCTCACCGATGGAGGAGAGAATGCCGCCACCGTAGATGCGAAGCCCCTTTGCCGTGGCCAGCAGGCCAAACTCCACCGTGAACCAGTAGAGCCGCGCCAGAAAGACCCGATCCTCCTTGCCGGCCCGCTGGCCGAGCTGGCCATAGACATGGGTGAAGTGGGCGAAAGCGGGGTTGGTCAGCATGGCGCAATGGCCGAAGATCTCGTGAAAAATGTCGGGCTCCTGCAGGTAATCGAGCTCGTCCCGGCGGCGAATAAAGGTGGCCACCGGAAACTGGCGGTTGGCCAGCAGGGCAAAGAAGCGGTCAAAGGAGATGAGCGCCGGCACCGCCGCCACCGACCAGCCGGTGGCCGGTTGCAGCACGGCGTTGATCTGGGCCAGCTGGGGGATCCGATCCCGGGGCAGGTCGAGCCGCGCCAGCCCGGCCTGGTACTCGTCACAGGCTTTGCCTTCGAGCGCCGCCAACTGGCGTGCGATCAGGATCTGCCAGGTGCCGTGCTCCTCGTCCGAGTAGTGGATCGTGCCCGCTTCGTCCGGCTGGTGGGCGGTGTAGAGACTTGCCATGGGTGACTCCATCCTCTGGGTTGCAACCCGCCATCCGGGCGGTGTGGCGCCATTGCGCGATGAGATCACTGTAACGGTTTGCCTCCCAAAAAAGCAGCCGACCCAGGGGTCGGCTGCCGTGGACAATTGTAAATAATTTGTGACAACCACAATCGAGCCCCTGGCCTGGTGCTCACCCCTTGTTGAGGTAGCCCGCCAGCTGACCGATCAGCCGCTTGCGCAGCTCTCCCAATCTCGGTTTCTCGTCCGCACACCAGGGCAGCGGGCGGCACGCCTCTATGGTGCGCAGGCCGAGCCGGGCAGTGAGCAGCCCGGCCCCCACCCCTTGCGCGGCGCGGGCGGAGAGCTTGGCGGTGAGCTCGGCCCCCAGCAAATCCATCCCCACCTCGGTCACCAGCTCGGTGGCGCCGGCGTAGAGCATGTTGCGAAACACCTGACGGATGAGGCGAATGCGGCTCCAGTAGCCGAGCTCGATGGCGTAGACGTCGGCGATGTCCTCGATCATCCGCAAGTTGCGCCACAGCATCAGCATCATGTCGACGGTGGCGAGCGGGCTCAGGGCCACCAGCACGGCAGCCTCCCCCGACCATTTGGCCACCCGCGCCTGGGCCAGCTTGTCGCGCTCACCGAGCACCAGCTGGCTGTAGAGGGTCAACACCTCCCGATCGTTGTGGCTCTCGTCGATCTGGGCCAGCCAGGTTTGATACCCCTCGCGCCCCTTGTCACCGCTGCGCTCGGCCAGCCCTTCGCAAAACCCCTGACCCTGGCCGACCCCCTGATGGGCCAGCAGATCCTCGGCCCGCGAGCGCACATCCTGGCGCCGCCTGAGGGTGCGCAGCCGCAGCCACTCGCGCCCCACCACCCCGGCGGTGCCCGCCGCCACCAGCGCCGAAGCCGCCAGCCAGGCGCCGCCCCAAAGCGGGGTGGTGAGAAACTGCTCGTAGAGAAAGGCGCCGTACTGGCCCAGAGAGAGCAGGCCGACCGCTCCCAGCCCCCAGGCCAGCAGCCGATGACGGCGGCGCGGCTTGATGACGAGGGCACTCTCCACCTCGGTGAGCTCTTCCAGCTCATCGAGGCGCTCGAAGCTCGCCTCCTCCAGTCGCTGGGCCGGTGCCGGCGCCCGCTCTTCACCGGCTGTCGTCAAGGTGGGCTCCAGGATCACCTTGCCTTGCAGCGGCGGCTGCGCTTTTGTATGATCGTTCATCGCTTCTCCTGAAAACCGTCTTCTGGGTGCGGCGCTGGCAACAAACCCGGGCCGCACACCCTTATTCGAGGTGATCCCCGAGCAGAAACTCCAGCGCCGCATCGAGCCGGATATGGGGCAGCGCCTGATGGGCGCTCATGGGCAGCGGGCGAAAGGCCTGAAAATCAAAGCCCTGCTTGTTCCACCACTGCGCAGGCGGGATATGGGATGGCACCTCACCCGGAAACAGCAACAGCGGCTCACCCGAGAGGCTGGTGCCACGGATGGCGGGGAACTCGCGGCCATCGGCCATCCCCTTGCCCACCTCGGTCGCCTTGATGGCGGCGAGCGCCAGACACTCGGTGGTAATCCCCTCAAAACGGGCCTGGCCGCGGCCGCTGCGCACCAGGTGTTGCAGCAGGGAGACCAGGGGGCCGTGCTGCTCCGGGGTGACGTGATCGGCCTTGCTCGCCACGAACAACAGCTTGTCGATGCGCGGCGAGAAGAGCCGCCGCCACCAGTTGCTCTTGCCGTAGGCAAAGCTCTCCATGATGCGGGCGATGGCCTGCTGCATGTCGCCAAAGCTGGCCGCCCCGGCGTTGAGGGGCTGCAGGCAATCCACCAGCACGATCTGGCGATCGAAACCGGCGAAGTGCTGCTCATAAAAACCCTGCACCAGATGCTGCTTGTACTGCTCGAAGCGCTGCTTGAGGGTGGCGTAGAGGGTCCCCTCGGCGGGCTCGCCGGCAGGTTTGTCCCACACCCAGGGCACGAACTGCAGTATGGGGGCACCGGCATACTCCCCCGGCAGCACGAAGCGGCCGGGCTGGATCAGGTGCAGCCCCAGCTCACGCTTGCAGGCGTGCAGATAATCGGTGTAGCGCTCGGCGAGCTGGGCCACCGGCCGCTCCTCGAAGCCCTGCTCCGCCTGCCATGCGGGTGCCAGCCAGCCGGCGGCCAGGGTCTGCAGCTCGGGGCGGCACAGCTGCTCGCGCACCTGCTCGCTCCACTGCTCGTAGCTCATCTCAAGCAGCGGCAGGTCGAGCAGCCACTCCCCGGGGTAGTCCACCAGATCCACGTAGAGGGTGGAGATCTCCCCCAGGTGCTTGCGCAGGGGGTGACGGGTGCGATAGCGGATTTCCAGGCGCACCTCGGCCACCCCGCGGGTCGGCTCCGGCCAGGCCGGCGGATCGCCAAACAGAGAGTCGAGGCCGCGCTCGTAGGGGAAGGTGGGAATGTGGGCATTTTGCTGGGGCACCCGGCGAGCGCCGAGGATGCGCCCCTGGCGCAGGGCATCCCACAGGGGCAGACGGCCATCGATGGCCGCGTGTTCCAGCTGGTTGACCAGCGCCGTGATAAAGGCCGTCTTGCCGCTGCGAGAGAGGCCGGTCACCGCCAGCCGGATGTGGCGATCCCGGACCCGGTTCACCACGTCGCTTGCCTTGTGTTGCAGGCGATTGAATTGCTGTTCCAGTTTATTGAGTATCAAGGCTTGTTCTGTTCTCCCATACCAACCTGGCGAAGCGGGTGGCAGGCAGCACCACCCTCCTCATGATCCCCGCCCGCCTCCCCTGCCATCAGAGGCAAGTCCAGGCCGGCGGGGCCATCGTACCGCTCAGGCCTTACAAGTTGCGAAACTCCCGTTGCAGGGTGAACTCCTTGGAGGTCACCAGCTTCTCGATGCGCTGCACCCTGGGCTCCAGCGCATCCAGCTCCTGGCCGATGCGGGCAAGGGCCTGATGAGGCGTGACGCCTGCCTGCCAGCTGCGCGCCTTCATCCGCACCTCGGCAAAGTCGGCATCCTCCTGGGCGTAAAGGGTGACCGGCTTCTTGTCGAGCAGAAACCAGGCAGCGACGTAGGCGGTGAAGGTGATGAAACCGGCGAAGATGAGGCCGCTGATGGCCAGCAACCGCACGATCCAGGTCTCCACCCCGAAGTACTCTGCCAGACCGGCACAGACCCCGGCTATCTTGCCGCGCTGGGGGTCACGATAGAGGTTGCGCCCCTCTTTGCTCCACTGTGTCATACCTTGTTTCTCCAGCCCGGGACTTCCGCATCCAGAATCGACTCCAGAGCGCCCACCCGCTCTTGCATCTTCTCGGCACGCACCAGCAAGCCCTGCAGCTGTTCACGCTCGCCATCGGCAAGACCGGCGCCAATGCGCCCCTTGGCGCGGTAGTGCAGCACCAGCCAGATGGGGGCCACCACTACCATGAAGACCACCATGGGAACCATCAACACACCCAGCAGATCTTCCATCTGTTATTCTCCCTGTTTCGGCGTGGTGTCGCTCTGGCCCAGCTTCTGGCGCATGGCTTCCAGCTCTTTGCTTATCTGATCGTCGGCTTCCAGCTCGGCAAACTGCTGGGCCAGCGCCTTGTCGGACTGCCCCAGATCGGCGCGGGCCTCCATCTCGTCGATGCGGCGCTCCATGCGTTCGAACTTGCTCACCACCGCCTGGCTGTCGCCACGGGCCACCTGGCTCTGCACGTTGAGACGGCTGCTGGCCGCTTCGGTGCGAATGGCCATCGCCTTCTGGCGGGCACGGGCATCTTCCAGCTTGGCTTCCAGTTGACGGATCTCCTCCCCCAGCTTCTCGATGCCGCTGTCCACCGCCTGCTGCTCACGCAACAGGGAGTCGGCCAGCTCGGCCTGCTTCTTCTTCTCGATAAGCGCCGCGCGGGCCAGGTCTTCCCGCTCCTTGCTCAGGGCCAGCTCGGCCTTGCCCTGCCACTCGGCGACCCGCTCCTGATGGCGGGCGACCTGGCGGCCGATCTCTTTCTGGTTGGCGAGGAAGCGGGCCAGGTTGGAGCGCTCCTTCACCAATTCGTCTTCCATCTCCTGGATGATCAGGCGCACCATCTTCTGAGGATCTTCTGCTTTGTCGAGCAGGGCCGTCAGGTTGGAATTGATGATGTCGGCCAGGCGGGAAAAAATACTCATGATTGTACTCCTGTGGTTGGCATACGTTGTTTCTCCATTGACAATGGCAACTTGTGTGCCAATCTGGAACAGAATTTAACTTGTTGATTTATATGGGGCTGCTCGATCGCATTTCAAGAGGCACCACACAAGTAATGATTAGAATCACCAACTTTTGGTAAGATTGACCAGCTTTCACCGACTCACGGGGATGACTATGACCACGGCCACGGAAAGCCTGTTGGGGGAATCCAACGCATTTCTCGAGATCATTGAGCAGGCCTCCCGCCTGGCGCCGCTGCGCAAGCCCGTGCTGATCATCGGCGAACGGGGTACCGGCAAGGAGCTGATCGCCCACCGCCTACATTATCTCTCGGCGCGCTGGGATCAAAGCTTTGTCACCGTCAACTGCGCCACCCTGAGCGAGAGCCTGCTGGAGACCGAGCTGTTCGGCCACGAGGCGGGCTCCTTCACCGGCGCCGCCAAACGTCACCAGGGTCGCTTCGAGCGGGCCGATGGCGGCACGCTCTTCCTTGACGAGCTGGCCACCACCAGCGCCCGGGTGCAGGAAAAACTGCTGCGGGTCATCGAGTACGGCGAGTTCGAGCGGGTGGGCGGCGCCAAGGCCCTCAAGGTGGATGTGCGGCTGGTGTGCGCCACCAACGAGGATCTGCCGGCGCTGGCCGACAAGGGGCAATTTCGCCACGATCTGCTCGACCGGCTCGCCTTCGACGTCATCACCCTGCCCCCCCTGCGGGAGCGGCGCGACGATATTCTGATGCTGGCGGAGCACTTCGCCCACGGCATGACCCGGGAGCTCGGCTATCCGCTGTTTGCCGGCTTCTCGCGCAAGGCGACCCAGCTGCTGCTGGACTACCCCTGGCCCGGCAACGTGCGGGAGCTGAAAAACGTGGTGGAGCGCAGCATCTACCGCCAGGGCAACCCCCAGTTGCCGCTGGCCGAGCTGGTGCTCAACCCGTTCGATTCCCCCTGGCGACCCTTGGCTCGCACCGACACCGCCGCGGCGCAGCCGAGCGAGGCGCAACCGGCGCCCGTCGCGGCCACTGCCACCTTGCCGCTGGACCTCAAACAGGCGGTGGCGGGCTACGAGATTAATTTACTCAAGCAAGCGTTGCAGCAATCCCAGTATAATCAGCGCAAAGCCGCCCAACTGCTGGCCCTGAGCTATCACCAGTTCCGCGGCATGCTGCGCAAATACCAGCTGCTGGACAGTGACAACGATGCGGATTAATAACCCGGGCAGCCCGTGCCAGAGCGGCTCCCACCCCTTGCCGGCCCCGTCGCCGGCAACTTCGTATAAAAACATGGTTCGACAATGAGAATGCTCAAACCCCTGCTGCTTGGTGTGCTGGTGCTGCTCACCGGTTGTCACAAACAGGATGACGCGTCCAGAACGGGACTCATCTATTGTGCGGAAGGCTCGCCCCAGACCTTCAATCCCCAGGTCTCCAACTCGGGGGTGACCCTGGATGCCAGCTCGCGCCCCCTCTATGACCGCCTGCTGGAGGTGAACCCCAACACCCTGGCGCTCGAAGGCGGACTCGCCACCCGCTGGCAGGTGAGCGAGGATGGCCTCTCCTATACCCTGACCCTGCGCCAGGGGGTGACCTTTCACCACACGCCCTGGTTCAACCCCTCCCGCCCCCTCAACGCCGACGACGTGGTGTTCACCTGGCAGCGGCTGCTCAACAAGCTGCACCCCTATCACGAGGTGTCCGGCGGCGAGTACCCCTACTTCTACAGCCTGGGGCTGGATCAGCTGATCAAGCGGGTCTACCGGAAGGGGGCCGATAACGTCGTGTTCGAGCTCAACCGGCCGGACGCCTCCTTCCTCGCCACCCTGGCCAGCGACTACGCCATCGTACTCTCCGCCGAGTATGCCGAGCAGTTGCAAAAGGCCGGCACCCCGGGGCTCATCGACAGCCGCCCGGTGGGCACAGGGCCGTTCAGCTTCAAGGAGTATCGCCACAACGAATACGTGCGCTACCTGCGTCACCCCGGTTACTGGGGCGGCGAGGCCAAGATTGAGCAGCTCATCTACGACATCACCCCCAAATCATCCAAGCGGCTGGCCAAGCTGCTGACCGGCGAGTGCGACGTGATGAGTACCCCCTCCGCCAGCCAGCTGTCGGTGATCGACAAAGATCCCGACCTCAGCCTGGCGGTGCAGTCCGGCATGAACGTCGCCTTCCTCGCCCTCAACACCCGCAAGGCACCGTTCAACAAGGTGCAGGTGCGCCAGGCCATCGCCAGCGCCATCAACATCGACAACCTGCTGCAGGCGGTCTATTTCGAGACGGGTCAGCCCGCCAACAGCCTGCTGCCGCCGCTCTCCTGGGGTTACAACCCCTCCCTGCCGATGCGCCAGCCGGATCTCAAGCGGGCGCGCCAACTGCTCAAGGAGGCGGGACTGGCGCAAGGCTTCGAGATGCAGGTGCTGGTGCAGCCGGGCTCGCGCGCCTACAACCCGGATGCCCTCAAGACCGCCCAGCTGATGCGAAGCGATCTGGCCAAGATCGGCATCAAGCTCAAAATCGTGCAGCAGGAGTGGCCGGTCATCGAGGCCCGCCTCGCCCAGGGCCAGTACGACAGTCTGCTCTCCGGCTGGATCGCCGACAACGCAGACCCGGACAACTTCTTTCGCCAGCTGCTGAGCTGCGCCGCCGTCGAGCGCGGCAACAACTACAGCCGCTGGTGCAGCCCGGCATTTGATCAGCTGCTGGACGACGCGGTGACCACGCCCCAGCTGGCGTTCCGGCTGCGCAACTACTATTACGCCCAGACCCTGCTCAACGAACAGATGCCGCTCATTCCGCTGGCCCATGCCCTGCGTACCCAGGTCAGCCGCAGCGACATCGAGGGGCTCTCCCTGATGCCCTTTGGCGGCACCGTCTTCAACCAGGCCTATCGGGAGTAAGCATGTTTCTCTATATCCTGCGTCGCATCAATCTGCTGCTCATCACCCTGCTGGCGCTGACCTTCGTCGCCTACCTGCTGGACGTGCGCCTCATCGGCCAGCAGGCCAGCTTCTGGAGCGGTTACCCCGACTTCCTGCGCCGCATTCTGGACGGGGATCTGGGGCTCTCCAGCGTCTCCGGCCTGCCGGTGCTGGACGAGATTCGTCACTACTTCCCCGCCACCCTGATCCTCTGCGGGGCGGCCTTCGCCATCTCGCTGCTGGTGGGCATCCCGCTCGGCACCCTGGCGGCCCTCTCCCAGGGCAAGCCGCTCGATCTCACCATCATGACCGCCGGCCTCATCGGTTACGCGGTGCCGGTGTTCTGGCTGGCGCTGCTGGTGGTGATGTTCTTCTCGCTGGAGCTGGGCTGGCTGCCCGCCTCCGGTCAGATCAGCCTGCTCTATGACGTGCCCTCCATCACCGGCATCGCCCTCATCGACGTCTTGATGAGCCACGAGCCCTGGCGCCAGGCCGCCCTGCACGACGCCCTGCGCCACCTGATCCTGCCCTCGCTGGTGCTGGCGGTGGTGCCCACCACCGAGGTGATCCGCCACGTGCGCAGCTCCCTCATCGACGTGATGAAGCAGAACTACATCAAGGCGGCGGCCAGCCGCGGCCTCTCCCGCCGCCAGATCGTCTGGCGTCATGGCCTCAAGAACGCCCTGCCGCCGGTGCTGCCGCTGCTGGGCCTGCAGTTGGGCAGCGTGCTCACCTCCGCCATGATCACCGAGGTGGTGTTCGAGTGGCACGGCATCGGCCGCTGGCTCATCAACAGCATCGCCCTGCAGGACTACGCCGCCATCCGCGGTGCCACCCTGGTGGTGGCCAGCTTCGTCATCTTCATCAGCGTCAGCACCGAGCTGCTCACCACCATCATCTACCCGGCGCGGCGCAAAGAACTCTATGCAAAACAAGACTGAACGTGCTCATGGCATGACCCGGAGCCAGGAATCCTATGCAAGACAAGACTAGCCTCTACCCCGAGCTCAAGATCCTCTCGCCGCTGGAGCAGACCTGGGCCTCCTATCGCCGCAATCCGCTGGCGATGGCAGGGCTCTGGTGCTTCGTGATCCTGCTGCTCATCACCCTGCTCGGCCCGCTGGTGGTGCCCTACGGCATCGACGAGCAGCACAGCTCCCGCTTGCTGCTGGCCCCCTCCTGGGCCAACAGCGGCAACATCGACTACTTCCTCGGCACCGACGATCTGGGCCGCGACATCCTCTCCCGGCTGGTAGTCGGCGCCAGGCTCACCTTTGGCAACGCCCTGCTGGTGGTGGTGATCGCCATGGTGGTGGGCACCGCCATCGGCATCCTCGGCGGCATGAGCAAGGGGCTCAAGTCGAGCGTGCTGCACCACCTGCTCGATACCCTGCTCTCCATCCCCTCCCTGCTGCTGGCCATCATCATGGTGGCCATCCTGGGGCCGGGTCTGTTCAATACCCTGATCGCCATCACCCTGGCGCTGATCCCGCCCTTCATCCGGGCCACCTACAACGCGGTCCATACCGAGATGCAGAAGGAGTACATCATCGCCAGCCGGCTCGACGGCTCGCCCCCCTTGCGGATCATGCGCCTCGCCATTTTGCCGAACATCGTCGAGACCCTGGTGGCCCAGACCACCCGCACCCTGTCGGCGGCCATCCTCGACATTTCGGCGGTGGGCTTTCTCGGCCTCGGCGCCCAGTCACCGCAACCGGAATGGGGCGCCATGCTGGCGGACTCCAGCGACCTCATCTATCTCGCCCCCTGGACCGTGACCCTGCCGGGCATGGCCATCCTGTTCAGCGTGCTGGTCACCAACCTGGTTGGTGAAGGCATTCGCGAAGCACTCAAAGAGGGGAACGACTGATGCAACGCTCTGTGCCCAAGATAGGCATGCTCACCCTTGTCCCCCGCCAATTCCTGTACGGCGTGCAGGTCAACCCATCGCTGGTTGGCGAAGGCATTCGCGAAGCACTCAAAGAGGGGAACGACTGATGCCGCTGCTCGACATACGCAACCTCACCATCGAGATCGACACCCCGCAGGGCAAGGTCAAGGCGGTGGACAAAGTGAGCCTGACCCTGGCCGAGGGGGAGATCCGCGGCCTGGTGGGAGAATCCGGCTCCGGCAAGAGCCTGGTGGCCAAGGTGATCGTCGGCATCCAGAAGGACAACTGGACGGTGCGCGCCGACCGGATGCGCTTCAACGACATGGACCTGCTGACCATGGCGCCCCGCGAGCGGCGCCGCATCATGGGCCGCGAGATCGCCATGATCTTCCAGGACCCCATCAGCTGTCTCGACCCCTCCGAGGAGATCGGCACCCAGCTGGAAGAGGCAATCCCCACCGACTCGTTCGAGGGGCAGTTCTGGCAGCGCTTCCAGTGGCGCAAGAAGAAGGCCATCGCCTTGCTGCACCGGGTCGGCGTCAAGGATCACCGCAAGGTGATGCGGGCCTACCCTCACGAGCTGTCGGACGGCATGTGCCAGAAGGTGATGATCGCCATGGCCATCGCCAACCAGCCGCGCCTGCTGGTGGCGGACGAGCCCACCAGCGCCATGGAGTCCACCACCCATTCGCAGATCCTGCGGCTGCTGGACAAGATGAACAAGCTGGGCAACACCACCATCCTCATCATCAGCAACGACATCGCCGCCATCGCCAACCTGACCGACACCATCAACGTGATGTATTGCGGCCAGATGGTGGAGGTGGGCACCCGGGAGCAGATCCTGGAGACCCCGCACCACCCCTACACCGATGCGCTGCTCAAGTCGATCCCCGACTTTGACAAGCTGGTGCGCCACAAGTCGCGCCTCGAGACCCTGCCCGGCGTCATTCCGCCGCTGCAGCACCTGCCCATCGGTTGCCGGCTCGGCCCCCGCTGCCCCTACGCCCAGAAGCAGTGCGTGCAGACGCCGCTGATGAGCAAGATCAAGGGGCACCAGTTCAGCTGCCACTTCCCGCTGAACATGGAAGAGCCCAAGAAGTGACGTCAATTTCGTATCAGTGCGTGACAGCGAGCCCTGTCACCAAGGAGTCAGGACAGTGATCGAACCCTCTCTGCTGCAGGTCCGGGGCCTGTGCAAGACCTATCAGAACCGTACCGGCCTGTTTCGACGCCGGGCGGTGGAAGCCATCAAGCCGCTCTCCTTTGATCTCGAGGTGGGCCAGACCCTGGCCATCGTCGGCGAGGCCGGCTCCGGCAAGAGCACCCTGGCCCGCATTCTGGCGGGCATGATAGAGCCGAGCGGTGGCGAGATCGCCATCGAGGGGCAGCCGATGATCCACGGCGACTATCAGACCCGCTGCAAGCTGCTGCGGATGATCTTCCAGGATCCCAACTCCTCCCTCAATCGCAAGATCCGGGTCGGCCAGATCCTGGAGACGCCGCTGCGCCTCAACACCGAGATGACCGAGGAGGAGCGCCGCGAGAAGGTGATACAGACCCTGCGCATGGTGGGCATGCTGGCGGATCACGCCCTCTTCTACCCGCAGATGCTCTCCGCCGGCCAGCAGCAGCGGGTGGCGCTGGCGCGCGCGCTGATCCTCAACCCCAAGATAGTGGTGGCCGACGAGGCGCTCTCTACCCTGGATATCTCGGTGCGCTCCCAGATCATCAACCTGCTGCTGGAGATGCAGGAGACCATGGGGCTCAGCTATGTGCTGGTGGCCAACGATCTGGGGGTGGTGAGCCACATCAGCGACGAGGTGCTGGTGATGCACGAAGGGCGGGTGGTGGAGCGCGGCAAGACCCTCAAGGTGTTCGCCGATCCCCAGCATGAGGTGACCCGCCGCCTCATCCAGAACTACGACAACGAATACCGCCGCTGAGCCCTGCCCGGCGGCCTGCCGCCGGCCCTTTCCCACTTTTCCGCTGCCCCGAAAATGAGACAAAAAAATCCCGGCTCAGGGGCCGGGAATTGCGCTCAAAAATGAATGCGTCGCTCGTAGTAGGAACGCTGCAATGGTAGGCAGCCCCCTTCGCGTCAACAACTGTCAGATCTGACAGGAAGACCGCTATGGAACCTGAACTGCGGATCCGGCGAGCGGATCAGCTCCGCCTCTACCTGGCCGAAGAAGGCCACCCGCTCGCTGATGTCCTCCCCCGCATATTGCTCGGCCAGCGCCAGATAATCCTGATAGTGGCGCGCCTCTGAGCGCAGCAGGGAGACGTAGAAGCGACCCAGCTCCTCATCCAGATGGGGTGCCAGCTTGGCAAACCGCTCACAGGAGCGCGCCTCTATGTAGGCGCCGATGATCAGCTTGTCGACTATGGTGGCGGGCTCGTGGGTGCGCACGTGCTGCATCAGGTTGCGCGCATAGCGGGAGGCGGTCACCGGGCCGTAGGGAATGTCACGGGCGGCCATCAGCTCCAGCACCTGCTCGAAGTGGTGCAGCTCCTCCTGAATGAGCCGCACCATGGGAAACAGCAGCGGATTGCGAGAGAGCTCCTCGAACACGGTGCGATCGGTCTCTCCCATGGTCCGCTTGCCCAAGATCTCGGCCTTCTCCGGAATGGCGTCTAGCTCCCGATAGAACTCCAGCTTGGGCAGCAGATGTCGCTTGCCCTTGGGCAGGCAGTAGCGGCGCACCAGGCTGTGGGCGGTGAGCGCAGCCTTGTTTTCGCAGTTGGCGTGATCGATGAGCAGGGTCGGCAGCTGGGCGGGATCCCGCGCCATCTCGATCCACGCATCCGGGGTCTCGCAGTGCAAAAACTGGCGCACGGGGGCTAGCAGGTCATCCATCTGAACTCTCGTCTGGTCGGGTTGATACGGCGGCGGCCCATGCTAGCGGATCCCGCCGCCACTGCCCATAGCTGCGGCTACAAACGCTGCTTTTTCAAGCAGATGCAGAGCCCTTTTTGGCAAGCGGAAACAACAATGGGGGCCTTGGCCCCCATCTCGTTGCAACACCTCAGCATGGAAAACGTTTAACTGCCTTCGTTAAAAATTTCCAGGTTGCTGGTGCCTTCCTGCCACTCGCGCACCGCCTTGTTGTCATCGCTGCGCATGGCGTTGAGGTGGTCGAGGTAGGACTGATCCACGTCGGAAGTGACGTAGTGGCCGTTGAACACCGAGGTCTCGAAGTGACGCAGCTCGGGGTTGATCTCCCGCACCGCCGCTTCCAGATCTTCCAGATCCTGGAAGATGAGGCCATCGGCGCCAATGAGCTTGCACACCTCTTCCACTTCCCGGCCGTGGGCGATCAGCTCGTTGGCGGTGGGCATGTCGATGCCATAGACGTTGGGGAAGCGAATTTCCGGTGCCGCCGAGGCGAAGTAAACCTTGGCCGCCCCCGCTTCACGGGCCATCTGGATGATCTGCTCGGAGGTGGTACCGCGCACTATGCTGTCATCCACCAGCAACACCTTCTTGCCCTTGAACTCGGAGCTGATGGCGTTGAGCTTGCGACGTACCGACTTCTTGCGCTGGGTCTGGCCCGGCATGATGAAGGTACGGCCGATGTAGCGGTTCTTCACGAAGCCCTGCCGGTACGGCAGATCCAGGGTGTGGGCGATCTCCAGCGCCACGTCGCAGGAGGTCTCGGGGATGGGGATGACCACGTCCACGTCGAGATCTTCCCACTCGCGGGCGATCTTCTGACCCAGCTTGCGACCCATGTTGAGGCGAGCGGCATAGACCGACACCTTGTCGATGCACGAATCAGGGCGAGCGAAGTAGACGTACTCGAAGATGCAGGAGCTCATCTGCGGGTTCTCCGCACACTGCTCGGAGAAGAGCTGGCCCTGCTCGGTGATGTAGATGGCCTCGCCCGGGGCGATGTCGCGCACCGTCTCGAAACCGATGGCATCGAGCGCCACGCTCTCGGAGGCGAGCATGTACTCCACCTGCCCCTGCTCGTCGACCCGGCGACCCAGGATCAGCGGGCGAATGCCGTTGGGATCGCGAAAGCCGATGAGACCGTGGCCGATCACCAGGGAGACCACCGCATAGGCGCCGCGGATCTGCTGATGCACCTTGCGCACCGCAGCGAAGATGTCCTCCGGTTGCAGGGCCATCTTGTCGCAGCGATCCAGCTCGTGGGCCAGCACGTTCAGCAGCACTTCGGAATCCGAGGTGGTGTTGATGTGGCGGCGGGCCACCTTGAACTGCTGCTCCTTGAGCTCCTTGGCGTTGGTGAGGTTGCCGTTGTGGGCCAGCACCATGCCGTAGGGAGAGTTCACGTAAAAAGGCTGGGCTTCAGCGGCACTGGAGCTGCCTGCGGTGGGATATCTGACATGTCCTATGCCGATATGCCCTTTCAGGCGCTGCATGTGACGCACTTCAAACACGTCCTTCACCAGGCCGTTGGCCTTGCGTTGCCGGAAGTTTCCACTGTCAATGGTCACGATCCCGGCGGCATCCTGTCCCCTGTGCTGCAACACCGTCAAGGCGTCGTAGAGGGCCTGATTGACGGGGGTGGTGCCAACTATACCGACAATACCACACATGTCTTTGCTACCTCGAAGTCACTATACCTGTTTAAGAAAACTCGATGAGTTCAGCATGAACCCGAAGAACCACTGGATGACCGGCTTGAACTCGGGCACCAGCTTGGATGCCACCCACCAGTCGCTCTGGGAGAGGCTGGTGAAGGTATCCATGAAAAAAAGCAGGGCACTGACGATCAGTACCCCGCGAATTGCGCCAAAACAGATGCCGAGCACCCGGTCGGTGCCGGACAGCCCCGTCTTGTCTACCAGCAGCCCCACCACGTAGTTGACCACGCTGCCCAGGATCAGGGTCGCCACGAACAGGGCGGCGATGGCCAGGCCGTTGCGCACCAGCGGGTCGCTGAACGAGGTGAAGTAGATGGCGAGATCCGAATAGAAATGGCTGGCGATGAAGAAGGCGACGAACCAGGTGACGAGAGACATGGCCTCCTTGACGAAGCCGCGCACCAGGCTGATGAGAGCAGAGAAACCGACGATGCCGATGATGGCGTAATCAATCCAGACCATAGAAAAAGATGTCCTGCGAAATTGCGGCGCAGTCTAACAAAAACGATTGCGCAATGCTTGATAAAATTGTGTTACATGTTCAAAGAGACGCCGGCAACGCAGATTTATTCACGATAAAAACGGTTGACCGGCGCCAGAATGCACAACGCCATGGCATGCCATGGCGTTGTCGTCTGCAATGAGCGCTTACCCGATGTGGGTCAGGCCGCCCATGTAGGATTGCAGCGCAGCCGGGATGGCGATGCGGCCATCTTCCTGCTGGTAGTTCTCCAGCACGGCCACCAGGGTGCGACCCACCGCCAGGCCGGAGCCGTTCAGGGTGTGCAGCAGCTGCGGCTTGCCGTCGATGCGCACGCGAGCCTGCATACGGCGTGCCTGGAAGTCGGTGCAGTTGGAGACGGAGGAGATCTCGCGATAGGTGTTCTGGGCCGGCAGCCACACTTCCAGATCGTAGGTCTTGGCAGCGCAGAAGCCCATGTCACCGGTGGAGAGTGCCATCACGCGATACGGCAGCTCCAGCAGTTGCAGTACCTTCTCGGCGTGACCCACCATCTCTTCCAGCGCGTCCCAGGATTTTTCCGGGTGCACCAGCTGTACCATCTCGACCTTGTCGAACTGGTGCATGCGGATGAGACCGCGGGTGTCACGGCCGTAGGAGCCCGCTTCGGAGCGGAAGCAGGGGCTGTGGGCGGTCATCTTGATGGGCAGTTCCTGCTCGTCGAAGATCTCGTCGCGGGCCATGTTGGTGAGCGGCACTTCGGAGGTCGGGATCAGGGAGAACTTGCGAACCTTGCCCTCTTCTTCCCCTTCACCTTCGATGCCGGTATTGAAGAGATCCTGAGAGAACTTGGGCAGCTGACCGGTGCCGTACAGGCTGTCAGGGTTGACCAGGTAGGGCACGTAGCACTCGGTGTAACCGTGCTGCAGGGTGTGCAGGTCCAGCATGAACTGGGCCAGAGCGCGGTGCAGGCGGGCGATCTGGCCCTTCATCACCACGAAACGGGAACCGGAGAGCTTGACGCCGTTCTTGAAGTCGACGCCCTTGGCCGCTTCACCCAGATCGATGTGATCGCGCACCTGGAAGCTGAACTCGCGCGGGGTACCCCAGCGACGCACTTCCACGTTGTCGTTCTCGTCACGACCGACCGGAGTGCTGTCGCTCGGCAGGTTGGGGATGGCGTCGGCGATGGTCTTCAGCTCGGCCAGCAGGGCATCCAGCTCGACCTTGCTGGTCTCGAGCTCTTCGTTGATCTTGGAAACGATGGCCTTGAGCGGGGCAACATCTTCGCCGCGACGGGCAGCCTCACCGATGGATTTGGAGCGGGCGTTGCGCTCGGCCTGCAGCTCCTGGGTACGGGACTGCAGATCCTTGCGTTTCTCTTCCAGAGCATTGACAGCCGCTACGTCCAGAGCGTAGCCACGTGTCGCCAGACGAGCGGCGGCATCTTCGATGTCGCTGCGCAGATATTTGGGATCCAGCATGGTTTACCTACTTTTTTAAAATGGGATCTGGGCCTGAGTCATCATGACGGGCTGGGAAACAGATCCGGAAGTTAACATCGGTTGGCACACCCCTGTCGTCTTTTTGCATCGGGCCAACAAGAGCAAGCCTTCGAAATCAAGAAGATGGCACCAGGCCAAGACAAGCGGGGTCAGAGGGGCAGTGTATCAGACCGCCCCCCCGCCCGAACAGGGACTATTGCGCCCGTTTTGCCCTGTTTTCCGGGGGATGACGACCTGGATCAAATCGGCTGACCAATTAACGTGCAATCGGCCCGAATTGGTCAGGCAGAGGCGAAGCCACTCCCCTGCCCCGGCCGATTATTTCTCCCGCTGGCGCGGGCTCTGCTTGTCCAGTTCGTGCAGGTAGTCGAGCTTCTGGCCGATCTGCTTCTCAAGGCCGCGATCGGTGGGCTGATAGTACTGCTTGCCAGCCAGCTCAGGCGGGAAGTACTGCTCGCCGGCGGCATAGGCGCCCGGCTCGTCGTGGGCATAGCGATACTCGGCGCCGTAGCCCAGCTCGCTCATCAGCCTGGTCGGCGCGTTGCGCAGGTGCGGCGGCACCTCGAAGTCCGGCAGGTTCTTCGCATCATGAAGCGCCGCCTTCCAGGCGGTATAGACCGCATTGCTCTTGGGGGCGCAGGCGAGATAAACGATCGCCTGGGCGATGGCCCGCTCCCCTTCCGCCGGGCCGATGCGATGGAAACAGTCCCAGGCCGAGAGCGCCACCTGCATGGCACGGGGATCGGCGTTGCCCACATCCTCGGAGGCTATCGCCAGCAGCCGGCGCGCAATATAGAGCGGATCGCAACCGGCGCTCACCATGCGGGCATACCAGTAGAGCGCCGCATCCGGTGCCGAGCCGCGAATGGACTTGTGTACCGCCGAGATGAGGTCGTAGAAGTGATCGCCACCCTTGTCGAAACGCGCCACGTGCTCCCCCACCACGGCGGCGAGCAATGTGCTGTCGATCACCCGCGCCCCGGCACTGTCGATTTCGGCCATGTCGGCCAACAGCTCCAGATAGTTGAGGGACTTGCGCCCATCCCCATCCACGGCTTTCGCCAGCGCCTCCTTCACCCCGGGGGCGAAGGCGAGGCTAGGGTCATTGAGGCCACGGGGGTCCTGCATCGCCTGATCGATCATGGCGAGGATATCCAGCTCCTCCAGCCGTTTGAGCAGATAGACCCGGGCCCGGGAGAGTAGCGCGTTGTTCAGTTCGAACGAGGGGTTCTCGGTGGTGGCACCGATGAAGGTGATGGTGCCGTCTTCGATGTGGGGCAGAAAGACATCCTGCTGGCTCTTGTTGAAGCGGTGTACCTCGTCCACGAAGAGGATGGTGCGCACCCCGCGCCAGCTGTTCTCCTTGGCCTTGTCGATGGCGGCGCGGATCTCCTTGATGCCGGAGGTCACCGCCGAGAGCCGCTCCACCTCGGCCTGGCAGTAGTGAGCAACCAGTTCTGCCAGCGTGGTCTTGCCGGTACCGGGAGGGCCCCACAGGATCATGGAGTGACAGTGGCCCGCCAGGATCGCCTTGCGCAGCGGTTTGTCGGGCCCGAGGATATGTTGCTGACCTATGTACTGCTCGAGGGTTTGCGGCCGCATCCGGGCCGCCAGCGGACGAAAGTCCGACGAGAAATCCAGCGATAAATTGCTCATCTGCATTGACCGTCAGGAAGGGTGCAGGCCGCCGTTGCCGGGCGGCCTGCCAATAAAGCCAGCGCCTGCTTGCGCATCAGCGTTGATCGTCCAGTGCGACCCCCGCAGGCGTCTTGAAGACAAATTCGTTGCCCTTGAGCGCCGGCTTGCGGTTGAAGTTGCTCAGGGTGAACTCGCTCCACTGCCCCTGGGCCTCTTTCACGTCGAAGCGATTGATGTTGTTCTGGCGGTCGAAGGTAATGCGAAAGGAGGCGATCAGCTCATCCTGACTGCGGCTGGTGACGGTATAGACATCCCCCTGCTGGGTCACGTCGTAGTTCTTCCAGAGCGCATCGTCGTTGCCGGCGATCAGCACGAAGGGGGTGTTGAGCACCGCATCCTTGAGCTTGAGGGCAGTGACCTGCTCGACGAAAGGATCGTAGATCCAGACATCCTTGCCATCGGCCACGATCAGGCTCTCGTCCGGCGTAGTGGTGTGCCAGTTGAAACGGTTGGGACGCTGCACCAGCAGGGTGCCGCCGGCACGCTGCAGCTCCTTGCCCTTGCTGTCATAGACCACCTGGGCAAACTTGGCGGAGAAGAGGCTCACCCCCGCCAGTTTCTGCTTGAGATCGCTGGCCGCATCGGCCCACGCCTGGCTGCTGGCCACCAGCAGCACTGTGCCCATCAACAGTTGTTTTTTCATCACGCTTTTCATAACGGCTATCTCGATAAAAGGCCACGCCCGCAGAGGGCATGGCCAGGATGATAGAGGGGTGAGCCTTAGTCCCGCACCGGCGGCGGGGCCAGCACGTCGCGCTGACCATTGCCGCCCGGGGCGCTGACGATGCCCTGGTTTTCCATCTGCTCGATGAGACGGGCCGCCCGGTTGTAACCAATCTTGAACTTGCGCTGCACGCTGGAGGTGGAACCACGGCGCGACTCCACCACGAAGGCCACCGCCTCGTCAAACAGGGGGTCGAGCTCTTCGTCGTCACCACCGCCATATTCGCCGCTGCCGCCCTCGCCGCCCGACTCACCGGAGAGGATCTCCTCGATGTAGTTCGGCTCGCCGCGCAGTTTCCAGTCCGCCACCACCTTGTGCACCTCGTGGTCATCGACGAAGGCGCCATGCACCCGGGTCGGGTTGGAGGTACCGGCCGGCATGTAGAGCATGTCGCCCATGCCGAGCAGGGATTCGGCGCCACCCTGGTCGATGATGGTACGGGAGTCGATCTTGCTCGATACCTGGAACGAGATACGGGTCGGGATGTTGGCCTTGATGAGGCCGGTGATCACATCCACCGACGGACGCTGGGTCGCGAGGATGAGGTGAATACCGGCCGCCCGCGCCTTCTGGGCGATACGAGCGATCAGTTCCTCCACCTTCTTGCCGACGATCATCATCATGTCGGCAAACTCGTCCACCACCACGACTATGTGAGGCAGTTTTTCCAGCTCAGGCGGCATCTGATCCATGGAGTCGCCCGGACGCCACAGCGGATCCAGCAGGGGCTCGCCCTCTTCGATGGCCGCCAGCACCTTGTCGTTGTAGCCCTTGAGGTTGCGCACCCCGACCGCCGACATCAGCTTGTAGCGACGCTCCATCTCGCCCACGCACCAGCGCAGGGCGTTGGCGGCATCCTTCATGTCGGTCACCACCTCGGTCAGCAGATGGGGGATCCCTTCGTAGACCGACAGCTCCAGCATCTTGGGGTCGATCATGATGAAGCGCAGATCGTCCGGCGTCGACTTGTAGAGCATGGAGATGATCATGGTGTTCACCCCCACCGACTTACCGGAACCTGTGGTACCGGCCACCAGCAGGTGGGGCATCTTGGCGAGGTTCACCACCACGGGCTCGCCGGCGATGTCCTGACCCAGGCCCATGGTGAGCGGGTTGCGGCTGCCCGAGAACGCCTCGCAGTCGAGGGTCTCGCGCAGGTAGACGGTCTGACGCACCCGGTTGGGAAGCTCGATCCCCACATAAGTCTTGCCCGGGATCACCTCCACCACCCGTACGCTGCTGGCCGACAGAGAACGGGCCAAGTCACGGGAGAGGTTGGTGATCTTGCTCGCCTTCATGCCGGGTGCCAGATCCAGCTCGAAGCGGGTGATGACGGGGCCCGGATAGACGCCCACCACCTTGGCTTGCACGTTGTAGTCGGCGAGTTTCGCCTCCACCAGCCGGCCCATACGTTCCAGCTCGTCCTTGCTCATCATCTGGGTCTTGGCGGGCGGGCGGTCCAGCAGCTCGATGCTCGGCAGGGGGGGCAGCCCTGGTTGCAGACGGCGCTTGGGCTTGCCAGGAGTCGGGGCAGCCGGTGCCGGCGCCGCCTCATCCCCTTCGGCCCAGGGCAAGTCGAGGTCATCGTCCTCGTCATCGGCCGTCACCAGCGCGGGCTGACGACGGGCGCCGGCCGCGGCGGCCCGCTTGGTGCGGGTAACCGGCGCAGGCGCGTCATCATCGTCGTCGTCAAACTGCGGATCGAACTGGAAGGTATCCTCGTCGAGCTCGGGCAGCCACTCCTCGGACTTGGCCTTCTGGCCCTTGGCGGCCACCTTCTCCTTCGGGCGACGGGTCCAGCCGGTATGCGGCTCATCCTCCTCGTCGTCACCCAGCTCGATGGCACCTACGCCTCCCTCCAGCAGGGGATCCGGCCCCTCGTAACGGGGCTGGCGCCAGCCACCGGTGAGCCAGCGGCCCAGGGTGGCAGGAAAGTGATAAACGGCGCTGACCGAGCCGGTGCAGGCGGCACCGATCCGCTCGACGATGGTGAGCCAGGACCAGCCGGTAAACAGGGTGATGCCGGTGGCCACGAAGCAGAGCAGTAACAGGTTGGCCCCGACGCCGCCAAACAGCGGCACCACGGCGGAGGAGATGACGTCCCCCACCAAACCGCCGGCGGAGAAATTCTGCAGGTCATTGAAGTTCATGCTGGCGATGGCGGACATGCCGAGCACGGTCAGGATGAAACCGACGATGCGCACCGACAGGGTGAGGTAGTCCACATCGAGCAGGCGGCTCGGGCGCCAGAACAGGCTCCAGCCAAGCAGCACGACCAGGGGGGGCACCAGGTAGGAGAAAGCCCCGAAGGTAAACATGGTGATATCGGCGAGCCAGGCCCCCGCGCTGCCGGCGAGGTTCTTCACCTCCCCTTGCCAGGAGGTCTGGGACCAACCGGGATCGGCGGGGTGGTAGGACAACAGGGCAAGCAAGAGATAGGCAGCCATCAGGGTGATGGCGATCAAGACGGCTTCGAAGATCCGTTGTGTACCTGATAAAGGAGTAAACAGCTTTTTATCGGCCAAACTCCGGCTCCTTTCTGAAAACATGTAATGCAGGGGGATAAGGGGGCCTAGTATCCCTGAAAAGCCCACCGGTTGTCAGCCAGTGCCCGATGTGCCGACCGTATTCACAACCGGCACGATAAGAAGAAACGAGCGGACCGGCCGCTCGTTTCTGAATGTCGTGACTTGTCGCAAGGCTGGCAAGCCACAGCATAACCCAACTCAACGGGTGCTGATCACCAGCCGACTGCTCTGTTTGACCTCTTCCATCACCACGTAGGTGCGGGTGTCGTTGACGCCGGGCAGACGCAGCAGGGTTTCCCCCAGCAGGCGGCGGTAGGCCGACATGTCGCTGACTCGGGTCTTGAGCAGATAGTCGAAATCGCCGGAGACCAGATGGCACTCCTGGATCTCTTCGAGCACCTGAACAGCCTTGTTGAACTGTTCAAATACATCCGGGGCACCGCGATTGAGGGTGATTTCCACGAATACCAGCAGAGACGCATCCAGATAATGAGGGTTCAGAATGGCGGCATATCCTTCAATATACCCTTGTCGCTCGAGGCGACGAACCCGTTCCAGACACGGTGTGGGACTCAGGCCAACACGTTTGGACAACTCAACGTTCGAAATTCTGCCATCCTTTTGCAGCTCATTCAGAATGTTGCGGTCAATCCTGTCCAAATCCTTTAGCCGACTCTTAGCTTCCATCATTTATTCCATCCTTTGGCTATTTTTTGGTAAGAATCACCAGTCATTTTATAATTATGGTCACAAATCCTGTCAATACCTGAATATGCTAGGTGCAAATGTTGCTGAAAACGAGCGCAACACAAAACACCAATCGATAGTCGAGGGATAGCATGATTATCGGTGTACCTGAAGAAATAAAAAACCATGAATACCGCTTAGGCATGGTTCTGGCCAGTGTACGTTAACTAACAGCACGAAACCATACCGTTTTCGCCCAAAGCGGCGCAGGAAGCGGCAATGAGTTTGCCAATGCAGATTATCACGCTGCCACTGCTGCTATTTTGTCCTGTATTGCCGAGCTTTTCGCCAGGGCAGAGTCACCACAACGATCAGCCAAGGCCGCCAAGCCGGCAGCCACCCTCTCGTGTTTCCCTCCTTTCTATAGATATGTACCTCACCGCTCCAGCGTGTTTTGCATCCGATGTGCCATAACGAGGGCGTTTCTTCGGCAAGAGAGTCCAGGCCCCTCCCCCAAGCTGTGCCGCCGAAGCGACCCTCGCTGACAACAGGGCCTCTTAGTGAGCCCCATCGAAGCCAAATTGCCCCACCCACAGCGGGCCCCACTGCGCCAGAAGCTGTCAATCCTGGTGAGCTTGTCTCCATGTGAGCGGGGTCCGGTTCACTTGTGCCTGCAATCAGGACGCACTAGCACCACTCCCCTTGTTGTCGGCCGTGGGGCCACCAGGCATTGCTCGCCCGGGCCCATGACGACAGCCAGGGACAACCCGTGGCAAACAACCCGTGACAAGAGAGCGCTTCCCCTTCATGAAGGGCCTTAAGGCCGATTGATGCAATCGACGCACTGGCCTTTGACCCCATATCACGAATTACCTACAATCGCGCAAACTCATCACGTCTCGGAAATCACATCATGAGCCAAGTCACTCATAGCAAACTGCTGATCCTGGGCTCCGGCCCGGCTGGTTACACCGCGGCCGTCTACGCCGCCCGTGCCAACCTCAATCCGCTGCTCATCACCGGCATGCAGCAAGGCGGTCAGCTGACTACCACCACCGAAGTGGAGAACTGGCCCGGTGACCCCGAGGGTCTGACCGGTCCGGCCCTGATGGAGCGCATGAAAGAGCATGCGGAGAAGTTCGATACCCGCATCCTGTTCGATCACATCAATGAAGTGGAGCTGACCCAGCGTCCGTTCCGCCTCAAGGGCGACAACGGCGAATACACCTGTGATGCGCTGATCATCGCGACCGGCGCCTCCGCCAAGTACCTGGGCCTGCCTTCCGAAGAGGCCTTCAAGGGCCGCGGCGTCTCCGCCTGCGCCACCTGTGACGGCTTCTTCTATCGCAACCAGGAAGTGGCCGTGGTCGGCGGCGGCAACACCGCCGTGGAAGAGGCACTCTATCTGGCCAACATCTCCAAGAAGGTGCACCTGATCCATCGCCGCGACGAGTTCCGCGCCGAGAAGATCCTGATCAAGCGCCTGCACGACAAGGTTGCCAGCGGCAATATCGTGCTGCACACCCACCAGACCCTGGACGAAGTGCTGGGTGACGACATGGGCGTGACCGGTGTGCGCCTGCGCAACACCCAGAACGACACAACCACCGACCTGCCACTGATGGGCGTCTTCATCGCCATCGGTCACCAGCCCAACACCCAGATCTTCGACGGCCAGCTGGAGATGCAGAACGGCTATCTGAAGGTGCGTGGCGGCCTGGACGGCTTTGCCACCCAGACCAGCATTGAAGGGGTTTTTGCCGCCGGTGACGTGGCTGACCACACCTACCGTCAAGCCATCACCTCCGCCGGTACTGGCTGTATGGCCGCCCTCGATGCAGAGCGTTATCTGGACGCGCAATAAGCACAAGGGATATAAAAGGCATGCCGCAAGGCATGCCTTTTTGCTTTAAGGAGCCGGATGAAACAGAAAATATTGATTGTCGAGGATAGTCTGACTATTCGTCGTATGCTGATCCAGGCCATTGCCCAGCAAACCGGGCTGGAAATCGATGCGTTCGAAACCCTGGAAGGGGCCCGACACTGTCGGGGAGAAGAGTATGTGGTTGCCCTGGTGGATCTCACCTTGCCGGATGCCCCCAGCGGAGAAGCGGTCAAGGTATTGCTGGAGCGCGGCCTGCCGGTGGTGATCCTCACCGCCGACATCAGCGAGGATAAACGGGAAGCCTGGCTTGAGGCCGGGGTGCTCGATTACGTGATGAAAGATTCACGTCACTCCCTGCAGTATGCCGTCAGCCTGGTCCATCGCCTCTACCTCAACCAGCGCATCGAAGTGCTGGTGGTCGATGATTCCCGTACCTCCCGCCACCGCACCATGGCCCAGCTGCGCAAGCAACTGCTGCAGGTGCACGAGGCGAGCCACGCCCGTGAAGCGCTGGCCCAGCTCGAGCAGAACCCGGCCATCCGGCTGGTACTGGTCGACTACTATATGCCAGAAATTGACGGGATCAGCCTGGTACGCATGTTGCGCGAGCGCTACAGCAAGCAGCAGCTCGCCATCATAGGGATCTCGGTGTCGGACAAACGCGGCCTCTCCGCCCGCTACCTCAAACAGGGTGCCAACGACTTCCTCAACCAGCCGTTCGAGCCGGAAGAGCTGCAGTGCCGGGTCAGCCACAATCTGGAGGCGCTGGAGCAGTTCAACAGCATCCAGGAGTCGGCCAATCGCGATTACCTGACCGGGCTCTACAACCGGCGCTACTGGTTCAACGAGGGTCAGAAATGGTTCGAGGAACACCAGCGCCAGGAGACGCCGCTTGCACTGTGCGTGCTCGATGTGGATCACTTCAAGCAGGTCAACGATCACTGGGGTCACGCCATCGGTGATCAGCTGTTGTGTCACCTCACCCGTCTGCTCACCCAGTTCTTCCCCGATGCCATGATCGCCCGCTTTGGCGGCGAGGAGTTTGCCCTGATGGTGCCCCACTGCACCGTGCCCGTGCTGCTCAAGCGGCTGGAAGGGTTGCGCCAGCAGATGCGCCAGCAACCGCTGTCACGGGAAACGCCGCTGTTCGTTCGCGCCAGTTTCGGGGTGATCCAGGTCGGGCGCGTCTCCATGGACGAGGCATTGAGCGAAGCGGATCGCCTGCTCTATCAGGCCAAGAACACCGGTCGTGACAAGATAGTGTCTCAAGGCTCAGCTGCCTGATCGCACCATCCCGGATGCTCGTCGTGTAGTACCGCCCGACCGCAGCCCTCCCCGGGCACACGTCGGGTTCCCCTCCTGTTACCTCCCGTCATGTCACAGCCCTCTCAGTAGGTCTTGTCGACCCGCACGCCATCGTCGAAATAGAGGATGCGCACCTTGTCGCCGTTCATGAACACCATAGCCGGATCGTAATCCTGAATGACGTTGACCAGCCCGTTCTGTTCGTTGCGAATGAGCAGTTCCACCAGCTTGTTCTCCACCACTGTGCCGCCGGATTGATACTGCTGCGCCGCAGCGGCGCCCGCCAGGGCCCCGACAGCGGTGGCGATTTCCCGACCGTGACCACCACCGAACTGGTTGCCAAGCAGACCACCCAGCACGGCGCCGCCCAGGGTTTTCCAGCCTGAACGCTCGGATTCCAGGATCTGACGCTGGGTGATGTTACGCACCGTTTCAACCTGGCCAAACACCACCTGATTCACGGGCCTAGCGGTATTGCGCTCGTAGACCTGGGCCCAGGCGGGCGCAGTGACAAAGCAGAACAAGCTGGATACTATCAGGATAATGGCCTTCATCTATGAACCTCGTTGCCTTATGTCTCGCTATCTTACCCAATTGGATGATGAGCTGTGCTGGTTTCCCGACCCCGAGCACGCCCTGGATGAACCCAACGGCCTGCTGGCGATCGGTGGCGATCTCTCCCCCGCCCGTTTGCTGGCAGCTTACCACAAGGGGATCTTCCCGTGGAACGAACCCCACCAGCCGCTGCTGTGGTGGTCACCCGACCCCAGAGGCGTGGTGCTGCCGACGCAACTGCACATCGGCCGCAGCCTGCGCAAATTTATCCGCCGTACCCCATTCGATATTTCCATCGATCGCGCCTTTAATGAGGTGATAGCGGCCTGCGCCGCCCCCCGTCGCAGTGCCAGTGGAACCTGGATAAGCACCCCCATGATCGACGCCTATCGACAGCTGCACCGCCTTGGCCATGCCCACTCCATCGAGATCTGGCAGGATGGTCAGCTGCAGGCCGGCCTCTACGGCCTCTCCCTCGGCCGGGTGTTCTGTGGCGAGTCCATGTTCAGTCGCATCGACAACGGCGCCAAGCTGGCCATGGTAGCCCTCTGCCAGCACTTTGCCCGGCATGACGGGGCCCTGATCGATTGCCAGATGCAGAACGACTTTCTGGCCACCATGGGAATAGAGGAGTGGCCGAGAAGCAAATTCCTGACGACGCTGACCCAGCTGAGCCGGCAACCACTGGCGGCCGGCTGCTGGCAGGCGGGGAGCATGACACTATGACCGAAGAAGTGATCCTCAAGGTAGGACTGACCCCCAAGCATCAATGCAGCTATCTGGGTCATGAACAGGAACAGCTGCTGGTATTGATGGATCACAGCCTGCTCAACGCCAGCGGTTACGAGCGCCTGCTGACGGCCGGCTTCCGCCGCAGTGGCAACGACATCTATCGCCCCCACTGCCCATCCTGCAATGCCTGCCAATCCCTACGCATTCACAGCGAACGGTTCGTGCCCAGCCGCAGCCAGAAGCGGATCCGCCAGCTCAACCGGGATATCGAGCTGGTGCTGAGCTACGATGACAAGCCCGAATACTACCAGCTCTATGAACGCTACATTCGCGAACGCCACCATGACGGCAGCATGTATCCCCCCAGCCGCACCCAGTACAAGGGGTTTCTCCACTGCGACTGGATGCCTCCCCTCTACCTCGAGATGCGCAAGAACCATCGGCTGATCGGCGTGGCCACCACGGATCTGCTGCCCCACTCCCTCAGTGCCATGTACACCTTCTTCGATCCGGACCATGCCGACCGCTCACTCGGTACCTTTGCCATTCTGAGCCAGTTGGAACTGGCCAGGCGTACCGGCCGCAGCTGGCTGTATCTGGGCTACCTGGTGGAGGAGTGCCGCAAGATGAATTACAAGAGCCAGTACCTGCCTCATGAGCGCCTGATACAGGGAGAATGGAAAAATATCGACAGCAAGCCCGAGTAAACTTTACACATAGCCTTAAATCCGGCATGATCCAGCGGATTTTTGTTGTGGCTTATCAAGAGGATTCAATGGCTAAAGAAGACAGTATTGAGATGCAGGGCACTATTCTCGAAACCCTGCCCAATACCATGTTCCGTGTGGAACTGGAGAATGGTCACGTGGTTATCGCTCATATTTCCGGCAAGATGCGCAAAAACTACATCCGTATCCTGACTGGAGACAAAGTAACGGTAGCTCTGACTCCGTACGATCTCTCCAAGGGACGTATTGTTTTCCGCTCTCGCTAAGCCAGGAATTCAGCAAAAAACCCCAACCTTTCGGTTGGGGTTTTTTGTGGTCTTTCGACCGCTCAATGCTTAGTGGGAAACGGCTTCAACATCGACCTGATAGTCAAAACTGAGGCTGTCGTTTATCAACTCAACCTTCACAACCCCCCCATCGACCAGCGCCCCGAACAGGATCTCGTTGGCCAGGGGTTTCTTGAGGTGTTCCTGGATGACCCGCCCCATGGGTCTTGCCCCCATGGCTCTGTCATATCCTTTCTCGGCCAGCCAGTGGCGGACACCCTCGGACACTTCAAGAGATACCCCTTTCGCATCCAGCTGAACCTGCAACTCGACGATGAACTTGTCGACCACCTGATGGATGATCTGCATGTCCAGATGGTTGAACCAGATGATGTGATCGAGCCGGTTGCGAAACTCCGGACTGAACGTCTTGTTGATCACCGCCATGGCATCGTGGCTCATGTCCTGCTGCTGGAAGCCGATGGACTTGCGCTGGGTCTCCTGTACCCCTGCGTTGGTGGTCATCACCAAGATCACGTTGCGAAAATCCGCCTTGCGCCCGTTGTTGTCAGTCAGGGTACCGTTGTCCATCACCTGCAGCAGCAGGTTGAACACGTCCGGATGCGCTTTTTCGATCTCGTCCAGCAGCACCACCGAGTGCGGATGCTTGAGGACAGAGTCGGTCAACAGGCCTCCCTGCTCGAACCCCACATAACCGGGGGGCGCCCCGATCAGGCGAGAGACAGTATGGCGCTCCATGTACTCGGACATATCAAAGCGCAGCACCTCCACACCAAGCGCCTTGCCGAGCTGCTGGGTGACCTCGGTCTTGCCTACCCCGGTCGGGCCGGCAAACAGGAAGCAACCCACAGGGCGACGCTCGTTGCCCAGCCCCGAGCGGGACAGGCGAATGGAGTCTGTCAGCACCTCAATGGCCTTGTCTTGGCCAAAGACCACCATCTTGAGATTGCGCTCCAGGTTCTTCAGCACTTCCTTGTCGGAAGAGGAGACTGATTTCTCCGGGATGCGGGCAATCTTGGCGACGATGGTTTCGATCTCCTGCACATTGATCACTTTCTTGCGCTTGCTCACCGGCAGCAAACGTTGACCCGCCCCGGCCTCGTCGATCACGTCGATCGCCTTGTCCGGCAGATGGCGGTCATTGATGTATTTGGCGGAGAGCTCCACCGCGGCACGAATGGCCTTGACGGTGTAACGTACCCCGTGGTGCGCCTCATAGCGGCTCTTGAGGCCCATCAGGATGCGGGTAGTGTCATCCACGCTGGGCTCGACAATGTCGATCTTCTGGAAGCGACGCGCCAGGGCGCGGTCTTTTTCAAAGATCTGGGAGTATTCCTGGTAGGTGGTAGAGCCGACGCAGCGCAGCAAGCCATTGGAGAGCAGTGGCTTGATGAGGTTGGCCGCATCCAGCTGACCACCGGAGGCAGCCCCCGCCCCAATGATGGTGTGGATCTCGTCGATGAACAGGATGGCCCCTTCCTGACGCTCGATCTGCTTGAGCAGCACCTTGAGGCGTTTCTCGAAGTCACCGCGATATTTGGTCCCCGCCAGCAGCGACCCCATATCCAGGGAGTAGATGGTACTGCCCGCAATCACCTCGGGCACATCACCCTTGACGATACGATAGGCCAGCCCTTCCGCGATGGCTGTCTTGCCCACCCCGGCTTCGCCCACCAGCAAGGGGTTGTTCTTGCGACGGCGGCAGAGCACCTGAATGGTACGGTTGAGCTCCTGATCGCGCCCGATGAGGGGATCGATACGCCCTTCCAGTACCAGTTGATTGAGGTTGGTGGCAAAGCTCTCAATCTGGGCAGCAGAGACCTCGTCGTCAGACTCGACGTTGTTGCTGCTGTTGTCCGGTTTGCTGTCTTTGCGTACTCCATGGGAGAGGAAGTTGACCACATCCAACCGGCTGATCTCGGCCTTTTTCAGGAAGTAAGCAGCCTGGGACTCCTGCTCGCTGAAGATGGCAACCAGCACGTTGGCTCCACTGACCTCGGTGTTGCCGGAGGACTGAACGTGGAACACGGCGCGTTGCAGCACGCGCTGGAAGCCCAGTGTGGGCTGGGTCTCGCGGTCTTCATCATCACGGGGAATAAGCGGGGTTGTTTGACTGATGAATGCGCTGATCTCTTTGCGCATCTGCTCCACGTCAGCACCACAAGAACTCAGCGCCTCATTGGCTGAGCTGTTATCCAGCAGGGCTAACAACAGGTGCTCGACGGTCATGAATTCGTGGCGCTCGTCACGGGCCAGTTTGAAAGCCTCGTTCAGCGTCTTTTCTAGATCTTTATTCAACATAGGCACCTCCCCTAGTACAGCAACAATGTGGTGTCGTCATCGCCATCAAGTCATCAGATTCAAGCCTTTTCCATGGTACAGAGCAGTGGATGTTCGTTGTTACGTGCATAGGTGTTGACCTGGACCACTTTGGTTTCGGCAATCTCGGCGGTGAATGTGCCACAGACTCCCTTACCACTATAATGCACGCTCAGCATCACCTGAGTGGCCTTGTCCAAATCCATACCAAAGAACTTTTGCAGCACCTCCACCACGAACTCCATCGGTGTGTAGTCGTCGTTGTTCAGGACGACCTTGTACATGGGTGGCGGTTGCAGCTTGGTTTTCTCTGCTTCTGCAATCTCTTCATTAGCAAAGAGTTCTTTCTGCTTGCTCATAGTCGCGCTTTGGTACCTCTAGATTACTACCGCCTAACACAAGATTGGTCAATAGACTTGTTAACCAGATCACATCAGTTGTTAACAACTCCTTGACTCGCTCAAAAGTTAGACTAGATTGGTTACTTGCTAATCGGCGCCCGTCTGCTATGGGCTATGTTACTAGTTATAAAGGGCTGGCGCAGGTTACTCAACGACTTCAAGGTAATCAATAAAAGGATGTAGATGTATGGCAACCGGAACAGTCAAGTGGTTTAACAACGCAAAAGGATTTGGGTTTATCTGTCCGGAAGGAGGTGGTGAAGATATTTTCGCCCACTACTCCACGATACAAATGGAAGGCTACAAGACGTTGAAAGCAGGTCAAGCAGTCAACTTCGAACTGCAGCAGGGGCCGAAAGGCAATCATGCCTCTGTCATTGTGCCAAACGAAGCACAGAACATGTAAGAGTCGAACTGGATAAATAAAAAAACCGGCAACCTTGCGGCTTGCCGGTTTTTTTATTGCTGCGAGCCAGAGGAGAAGCGAATTCTCCTGACAGGTCAGGCAAAGATCATTTTGCGTTGTCGTGATAGTTCTGACAGGCGCTCAGGGTGTTTTCCATCAGGCTGGCGACCGTCATGGGGCCCACCCCACCCGGTACGGGCGTGATGAAGGATGCGTGGTTACGGGCCGTCTCAAACTCCACGTCACCGACCAAAGAGCCATCCGCCAACCGATTGATGCCCACGTCGATCACCAGTGCCCCCGGTTTGACCCACTCACCCGGGATGAAATTGGGTTTGCCAACGGCGACCACCAGCAGGTCGGCACGGCGAACCTGCTCTTCCAGATCCTGAGTGAAACGGTGACAGGTGGTAGTAGTACAACCGGCCAACAGCAGCTCCAGTGTCATCGGCCGGCCGACGATGTTGGACGCACCGACCACCACCGCATGCAAGCCGTGTGTCTTGACCCCGGTAGTTTCAATCAGGGTCATGATACCTTTGGGTGTGCAGGGACGCAGTGCCGGAATTCGCTGTGCCAGCCGACCCACGTTGTAGGGGTGGAAACCATCCACATCCTTGTCAGGACGAATGCGCTCCAATACCTGAGTCGTATCGCAGTGAGCCGGCAAGGGGAGCTGCACCAGAATACCGTCAACGTCTGCGTCTTCATTCAGCTTATCGATCAGTGCCAGCAACTCTTCCTGGCTTGCCGTCGCATCCAGATCGTAAGAGCGGGAGATAAAGCCCACCTCTTCACAGGCACGCCGCTTGCTGCCGACATAGACCTGAGAGGCAGGATCTACCCCGACCAGGATCACCGCCAGACCCGGCGCCCGTTTTCCTTGTGCCAACCGCTGTTGGACTTGCGCTGCGACCTGATTGCGAATCGTTTGCGCAACCTGTTTTCCATCAATGATTTTGGCAGACATCGTTCTTCACTCACCATGTGTTCAACTGCCGCGCATTGTCGCATTTTTTTGCTACGGGTGTTAGCGGCTCTCGCATGGAGGGCAATAAGTAGGCATTTGAATTCATTGGTGGAAAAATTCGTTGACGCTGGCTTTCCCGCTTGGGTATGATGCCGGCCCGTTGCCCAGTACAGCCGCTGTCGCTATGCTGGAGACGAGATTTTCGGTGATTAGCGCAGCCCGGTAGCGCATCTGGTTTGGGACCAGAGGGTCAAAGGTTCGAATCCTTTATCACCGACCAGGTTTTTCGACATGCCGCCAGGCTTGTCGAGGCAATGCGCCCTTAGCTCAGTCGGATAGAGCAACGGCCTTCTAAGCCGTGGGTCGCAGGTTCGAATCCTGCAGGGCGCGCCATTGATGATATGCATCTCCCCGATGCAAGCATTGATGGTTATCTTCAGTGGTGGCTGTAGCTCAGTTGGTAGAGTCCCGGATTGTGATTCCGGTTGTCGTGGGTTCGAGCCCCATCAGCCACCCCATTATCTCCTTTCAGAAAAAATTCAATCTTATCTATTTAAATCCGGTAGACATCTCCCCAATGTCCTGACCGTTGATGAAAAAATACCCGCAACGGATCGCACAAGAGACACTCTAAAATGCATCAGCATTGGTGCTGGAGGTCGCCAGCAACCCATATCAGACCTTATGGACTCAAAAGGAGAAAAACTTGGCATGGGTCGGTGGAGCAGATGCAGACAGACTTGGACAGCTACCTGCAGCACTACAACACCCAGCGGCCGCATCAGGGCAGGATGATGGAGGGTCAGACCCCCTACAGCATGTTCAAAAAGGGTCTGAAATTGATACCGAAGGAAGTGCGCTCTAAAGTAGAGTAAACAAGACACCGGTTTGAGACCGGTGTCTAGTAATATGTATGGAGATGGTATTCACCTGACAGTTGCCCACAAAAGGGAGTGGTCATACGGCTTCAAACCGGATAACAAAA